>NZ_JBHIPG010000052.1:0-259346 GCF_042195905.1 Bartonella sp. AP331QHHD | reverse complement strand
ATGAATGGTAAAACGGTAAATCCATTGAGCACCTCCATCTTTACGCTTATGAAGTAACAAGCCGGCACCATCATTATATTTACCAGCTCCCAATGTTGCGACAGCCCTTGCATTAAGACGGTTCATAAGAGCCATTTTTAGTCCTTTCTTATACAAATTTTATCCACACACTCATCCCACTTGTTATGTACAAATGAGTGGTTTTAGTTGATTCAAGATAAACAGATTTGAAATGAGAGAATCTTACGTTATTCGGGATTCTAATTCAATATGAATAACGCTATATTATCATTATAAATCAATGTGTTATCTAAGGTCTGAACAACGTGATTATCGCAGCGCGTTTTCGTTCTCATCAATCCAAAATTGAGTTATTTCAGACAAGGGCTAAATGTATATTTTGGAGATTATTATAAGCCATAGGCACAATTTTTAAAAGGGGTACCCCTCTGGACGGGCTTGAAATATTGCATATTATGGAGGGCATTCGCCTGCACATGCATTTTCGTGTAGGTTGAGATTGAGCGGTTGGCCTTCTTACCGAAGCCTCTGCGTATTGTTCATGTTTTTGGTTCTAATGCAGAGGATAAAATAATCTCTGGATGTGCGCATCATAATAAGATTGATTCTACATCTGTAAAATTAGGTCGGAAAAGGCGATCATAGGGCCAACGGTGGTCAATGAGAAAAGTGTTTATGATCATGAGATTTGTGAGAGCCGTATTGAGAAAGAGTTTGCGCAAAATCTCGATAATGACTCTGATGTAAGATTGTTTTTTAAACTGCCAAGAAATTTAAAAATAGCCACTCCCATTGGTTCTTATACGCCTGATTGGGCGGTTTTTTAGAGAGGGATGGCGAACAAAAGCTTTACTTTGTGCTGGAAACAAAAGGAACGAATAGCGATTTTGATTTGCGCCTTAAAGAAATGCTGAAGATTAAATGCGGCAAGGCGCATTTTACCGCCCTTGAGACTGGTGTGGTGTTTAACGAGGCACTGGTGATGAGTTGGCGCGATTCTAAGCGGGGGGGATGGTGGTAGAGAGAGTGGGGGGCTGTGGTAGGAGTGGGCGGCACGAATGACGCTGTCTTTAGTTGTGTACCACCAAGCTAATTTTGTGCTTTGCGAAATTCGCCAAGGCTTTTGGACGTACCGCGTTTACCGCGTAATAAAATCTTATGAATATTATGCAGAAGGCGCGCAGAAATGGGTGATTGCGTGTCTAGCTTCCCAATGCCGTAATTAAGTACAGCCACATAATGAGATAGCTCTTCAATATCATCAGTCGCACTGATACTTTTTTTATTTTCAAACAATAATAGGTCAGATGGTAACGATTATGTCCTTTCTATCTGAGAAAAGAGTAGCACCGCTTGCGTATATGTACGAGTAAAAGTTAATCAACATTGGTCTGAGGTAAAAACCGCCAATTATTTCTAATACACCTAAGGATTTCATAGCTTGCTCTAACGGTTTATATAAAACCGCCCTTTTAAAAGATGGATTGGGCGGCAAATTTATTGGGATATAGGCTTTATGAATCTCTCGAACTAAGCTTTCTACTATGCAGGTCCTAAGGCGTGATTGCATATATGGTCGTATCTGTTGCTGCGTTGTGTAGGCAGAGATCCTAAACTAGGAAAGGAGGGCTGCTCTTTTAATTACAAAGGAAGAATACGGCGCGTAAGTGAAGCAAAATGTATTTTGAGGAGCAGAAGGGGTGAGGCATTTGATGTCCAGCGGGTGACGGATTAACTGGAGTATAAGTAGGCATTGCTAGGGTGGAGTTTTTAGTTAAGAATCGCGCTCCGTACGCTATAAGCTCTCTGCATCTTTCATATAGGCGTTGGATCATCGCCCAATGCAACGTAAAGGGGCTGTTTTGTCTTTAGCGTTTGTTTGGCTGCTTCTATAGTGCCGCTGGCTCTATCAGCCATTATGGTGATAATTTTCTCGTCCAAAGAATAAATCAATCGATTGCGTAATAGGGTATGTGTGCCTTTTTTGACCGTGTCTTTTTTTAAAAGCAGCTGTTACCTCGTGGCAGGGTTGGGGGTGTTTATATGATCAGCCTGCCAAAGAAATGGAAGCGTTATCGCGATAGCCACCAATAGTAGTCCAGCGATAAAGGTGGCAGCAAACTGCAATGATATAAAAGAACCAAGGACGCCGACCAAAAAGCTTCCGACCGGCGTTCCAGCATAGCCTATCACTCGAAAAGCAGAATTAGCTCGCCCGAGAAGTTGCTTTGGTGTGAGGCGCTGCCTGAAGGCGGTAACACCAATAAACCATAAGCTTGCTCCAACGCCAGCGATAAAGGTGACGCCCCATACGACGACAGCACTTTTTGAAAAGGCTGGAATCAGCAGCAAGACAACCGTTCCTAAACCGTCAGTGAGAACAGCTAGGCGCACCGGTGCATAGCGTATACGCGGTGCAAATAGGGCGCCTGCCATTGTTCCAAGCGCGTAGGCCGCAAACATCACGCCATATTGGCTGCTATGTAGGCCCAGATACCGACTGTCGGTAACGAAGAAGATGAATGAGGTTAGGAATGCTCCAAATACCACCGATAGAAAGAATGTGAGTAATGTAAGGGAGGTAAGATGCCGATTTGAAAAAATGAAACGAAAGCCGGCAATGATATAACGGAAAGTGATGTTTTCTTTATCAAGTGCTGGCGATGTCGGAACAGCACGGCGAGCGGTAAAAATCAATACGATAAAAAGCACGATTAAAAGGCCGAGAAATAGCAGGGTGCTATGCGCTAAAATGCTGCTTGTTATGACAGGGGCAAGAAAATAGGAGACCCCGAAATCTAAAAACAAGACAATAGAGTAGAAGGTCATCAATCGCTCTCCCTCCATGATAAGTGGTGGAATCGTCATTATATAAGCTTCGGCAGAAACGACGATGAATCCAGCAATGGTTGCATAGAAGAAAATTTGTTCGGCTGGAGTAATCTGTATCATAAGTAGTATGAACAGGACAATATGCAGTAGCATGAAGATGAAGAGAGCTGAGGTGGCAAGTTTTATTTTGTCGCAGCGATCAAGTAAAACGCCTGCAAGGATGCCGAAAATTGGCCACGCTAATGAGAAGAGACCTTGCGCCCAACTTACTCCGACTACGCCATATCCAGATTGTTTTGCTAATAGCGGGATGGCAGTGCGCAAAGCACCGCTGAGTAAGGCGAGCAGACTAACGGTTAGGCAAAAATAGCGTATGTTCTTGTTGGAAAAAAGCGTGAACATTCTGTTCTCCTTAAGATGCCACACAGGTTTCCACTGTTCCATCAAGTACGGCGGTTGTATTCAGCATGTTTGCGACATAGCCGTCCAAGATATTCCTATCTGCCTGAGGTAGAAGAAAATACATAAGGTTGGAATACCATTGCCAACCACGCTGAGTCAGCTGGAGATTGTTATCACTTTCTGCGATGAGACCTGCACCTATGAGCTGTTGTAGGTTATTGTATACGAAAGAGGGGAGTGCGGTCCAGTCAATTCTTTCTTTTTTGGCATAACCGTTATAAGGTAGCCTCATACACAAAGCCTTGGAGGCTTGTTGCTCTGCTGATACCCAATTGTAGTATACTTTGGATTTGCCTTTAAGTTGTATGTCGGTAATGTATCCGCTTCGACTGGGATTGGCTCGTGTGACGAGTGAGCCGAGAATCGACATTGCTGACGCCCCGAAGCCAACCACATAATCGTCATGATAACCATGCAAATATTTGTGATAGCGGAAATAATTAGCTGAACTCGTTTTAGCGAGCGTTAGAGGAGTGTTATTGGCAATTTTGATATAGGAATGCCCATTACACGGCGCATAGCCGCAGCTGCGCATAACGATGTCGCTAAATAAGCGAAGCATCTGTCGATGCTGTAGGCTGGATGGCTTTAGCCCTTTTTGTGCGTAAGACTTATGCAGTTGCGACGTGATAGCCAGATTGTTAATTGCATAGAGGTTGATGGTTTCAGGGTGAAGCTCGCTGGCTTGCTTCAAATCGTATAATAGTTCTTCGGCTTGCTGGCTGTGCATGCCATATAGTAGGTCTAAACCGACATGTCCAATTATCTCTTGTGACCAAGCTACGGTATTGTTGATTTGTTCACGTGTTGAGGTGAGGTTAAACAATGATCGGAAACGCTCAATGAAACTCTGTATACCGAAGCTGATCCGGTTAACGCCGATCTCACGGGCAGCATAAAGTTTATCACGTGTGACGCTCTTCGGTTCGCTTTCCAGTGTAAGCTCAGTTAAGGAAGAGAGCTCAAATTCGGCATGCAATACTTTTCCGATGTGGCGGATATTATCTGCAGACAAAAGCGACGGTGTGCCGCCCCCTATATAGATGCTGCGGATGGGCCCTCTAAGCGAGCGAATGAAATTTCCTTTGTTTCTGATCTCTGTGGTAAGCGCTGACATATAAGATTCGATTTGCTTAACGTGCTTGTAGGCCCCTTTCTGAAAGGGACAGAAGGAACAGATGGTTTCACAAAAGGGAATATGCAAATAAAGAGAAATAGTATGCGCTTGTGGAATCTGCTTACTGTGCGCTAGTTTATTAAAGTCTAGGTAATCGTAAAATTCATTTGAAATAGTGCGAAATAACGGATATGTGAAGTTGTAAATCAGCTTGAGTTGATCGAATTTCACAAAAGGATGATCCACGAGTTGCATAGCTTATCTCCCCCAATTTCTTAACGCGCACTATATTATTGACGGGCGACTGGTGATCCAATTATCCGAGTGTATTACCAAAGATTTTCACGGAACATAATGAATCCTCCTTTTGTAGAAGTTATATGTATTATACATATAACTCATTATATGAACAGATGAGCTTGTTTAAGAGGTAATGGAAAGATAAAAAAATGTCTATTTATAAAAGAACTTTCTCTTGCAGCCTTATGGTCTGATATTGCAATTGGTATCCTGTTTTACGTGGTCGGGCTATGGATGCCTAGGGCGAGAAAAAGCAGGGTATTTTAATGGACGTGCGGGGCATCATTGTTATGTTGCTGGGACTTGGAATTTGCGTCTGGTTATGAGATATCATTAGCGCAAAAAGATGGTTTTAAAGGTAGAGATACATTTTTTAATATCCCTGTAAAACTTCGAGAAGAGATAGAGTTATCCTATTAGAAAACATATAAATATCCAGTGTGATAATATTATCGAATTACATGACATCATCACTCTTGCACGCCATTTTGATATACTACCTAAAATCTCATTGAGATTGTGCCATGTACTGGCAAACGGGGATAGATCGCGTTTTGGTATGACTGCGGCGGAGTTACGTGCCGCATTATCTTTGCTAGAATCCAATAGGATTAGGCTTAATGGGGCGCCTTTTCATGTGGGCTCTAATTTGAATTCGACTGAGTTAATAGTATCCACCTTAACTAAAGCTGGAAAGGATATTTACGCATTGAAGGATCAAAAAAGTTTTATCAGTTTAGGCGGGGATATCCGACTTCCACAGCGTTCTGCGATGCCATGACGATCAATGACGAATACCCTCGTAAAATTTATGAGGCATTATCACAATTGGGTTGTGGTTTACATAAGCTTACGGTAATTATTGAACCTAGGCGTGTTATATCTAAAGATTATGGTTATTTATTTTCAAATATTAGCTCTATAAAAGAGCAGAATGGTACGAACTTAATTACAATCTGGGCTCTGGGGATGTGTACTCAATCTGCACAGTATCACTAGGTCAGAAGTCAAAGTATGTGAAAGCAACTGATACAAAAAAAAATTTACGATGGTGGAAGACCGACGATAAAGGACGTTAGTTCAAAGGAAATTGATATTATTGTGTTCTCATATCCTGATTTTTTGGCTTTTTAGATATAAATAACACATCTCCTAGTGGGCTGGAGACTATCAGATGTTGGATCCCGCATGGCGCAATTAGCAAAAATTCCTATCTATTGGATTTGGTATGCTCTACTGGATTCTCAGCTCTAAATATTGTGTGCGAAGAGCAATGTCAAGCGGTGGAAATTGATATAAGTGCAGAGTTTGTACCATCCGCTCAGAACAAGGTTGATAGCTCTATTATGCAGGCGATGGTTAAGTTTCATATTGGAAATGCTGAGCGTATGTCTTATCCTGAAAATACATTTACGCATATTACGGCGGGGTGAGTATTTGTAAGCACAGCTGTAAAGGCTATTCACCATCCTAGGGTGTTTACTTCTACGTGGATAACAATAGAGTTACAAAACTTGCTTCATATTAAAAGAAAAGTTTCTTTTCTTTTAATTAAGCATTGCTACAACCAAAAGGAAATTAAATATCTCGCCTTTATTATTCTCGCCAATGTTTGCTTATATATGATTATTTGAATCGGAATTAGGTTACGTACAATATGGTATTTCTCGCTGTTTTATATAAGGAGAAGGTTCGCACCGATGTATCGCGTGCAATATCAATTTTTTCACTATGATGATAGGATAGCTTTTTGAGCGCAAAGTTCTTTTACCTTGATGGATCTTATAGTATTCTTCAAAAATATCAGTTGATAATTTTTTTTCGTGTCGTTTATGCATGGGCTGATACAATAAGAATAGGACTTGATTGTTTTTAAAGTTGGTATGTTATGGATGTAAAAAATGGTAAACAAACGAAAAGTAAGAATTTTAAACCTGTTTCTCGTTTTCTCAAAAGTTTACGTGGTGTGCACAATTGGGAACAAGTTTCACAATGGCTTGCTTTCCGTAAGGTAGAGGATATTGAATGTATTACGCCTGATCAAGCAGGGGTACCACGGGGCAAGATGATGCTTTCTAAAAAATTTACATCGGAAACATCATTGGCATTGCCTTCAGCAGTTTTTATGGCAACAATTTCAGGGGATTATCCGGAAGATGGTCATGGTTTTGAATATCCTAAAGCAGATGGTGATTTACGCCTTGAGCCTGATCTTTCTACGTTAAGCATTGTTCCATGGGAAGATGCTCCTACGGCACAGGTGATTTGTGATCTTGTGTATCAAAATGGTCAGGTTGTGGATTACACACCACGCAATGTTTTACGAACAGTGGTTCATTTTTACACAAAAATGGGTTTAAGCCCTGTTGTTTCACCAGAAATTGAGTTTTATTTGGTACAAAAAAATCCCGATCCTGATTATCCGTTAGTTCCACCGGTTGGTCGTTCTGGGCGTTCAATTGGTGGTGGACAGGGGTACTCCATTGCTGGTGTTAATGAATTTGATGATTTGATTGATGATATTTATCAATTTTCAGAGGCACAAGGATTGGAAATTGATACCCTCATTCATGAAGAAGGAGCAGGTCAGTTTGAAATTAATTTACGTCATGGTGATCCTATTGAGTTAGCGGATCAAGTTTTTATGTTTAAACGAACAATTCGTGAAGCAGCACTAAAACATAATATGTATGCAACTTTTATGGCAAAACCCATTCAAGGGCAGCCGGGTTCTGCTATGCATATTCACCAATCGGTTGTTGATAAGAAAACCGGTATGAATATTTTTACACAGGAAAATGGTGAAGAAAGTATCTGTTTTCGCCATTTTATTGGTGGATTGCAAAAACATATGCCAGGGGTACTTGTGATGCTTGCACCTTATGTGAATTCTTATCGACGTCTTGTCCCTGATAATTCGGCTCCTGTTAATTTGCGATGGGGATATGATAATCGGACGACAGCTTTTCGAGTTCCCCGTTCTGCTCCTCAAGCGCGGCGTGTCGAGAATAGGCTTCCTTCATCAGATGCGAATCCTTATTTAGCCCTTGCAGCTTCTTTAGCGTGTGGTCTTATTGGTTTACAGCAAAAAATTGAGCCAGATGAGCCAGCGACAAATAATGTAAACGCTGATAATATTGAGTTGCCGCGTGGACTCATTGAGGCCGTTAATTTATTTGAACAAGATACAGCAATACGTGCTATTTTAGGGGATGTGTTTGTCAGTACTTATGCTGCAATCAAACGACAAGAGTTTGAAACTTTTATGGAAGTAATTAGTCCGTGGGAGCGTGAATATCTCCTGCTGAATGTTTAAATTTTATGACAACGATTGATGATAATCTAATTTCTCCAGGAATTTCTTGGTATGAAGATGCTTTAAGAGAACGTCCATCGTATCCTTCTTTTTGTGAAAACAGACAGTGTGATGTGGTCATTATTGGAGGCGGTTTTACGGGACTTTCAGCTGCTTATCATTTAGCCAAAGCTGGAGTGGGTGTTGTTTTGTTTGAAGCATCACGTTTTGGTGATGGCGCTTCAGGGCGCAATGGTGGTCAATTAGGAACGGGGCAACGGCAGTGGGTAGAAACATTAGAGAAAAAATATGGTTTTGAGCGCAGTAAGGTTCTGTTTGATTTAGCAGAAGAAGCTAAAAAAGATATTTTATCGTTATGCGCGATGCCTAATTGTCCTTGTGATTTGATAGGAGGACAGCTTTCTGTAACCCATAAAAAGCGTGAGCTTTTCTCTTATCAACGGCATATTGAGGCGATGCAGCGTTATGGCTATCACGCGCTTACTTTTATGGATAAGGCTGAAACATCTGAGCGACTTGGATCAACTTTTTATTGTGGTGGTATTTATGATGCGGATACCGGCCATATAAACCCCTTAAAATTGATTGTTGGGTTAGCAAAAAGAGCCCAAGATGCTGGTGCTAAGCTTTATGAGAAGTCACAAGTAACGACCGTAAGGCGCAAGGGAGACCATTGGAAAGTAATAACAGAAAAAGGCAGTGTAACAGCAGAGCATGTTTTACTTGCAACAAATGGGTATAAACTTGGTCTGGAGCGTTTTATTGAAAAAAATATTGTTTCTATTCGCTCTTATATTGGAGCAACGGACCCATTACCAAAGCATAGTTCAATTCTTATAGGGGGGGAATCGGTTGATGATTCCCGTTTTATGGTTCGCTATTTTCGCAAAAGCATTGATAATCGTCTCTTATTTGGTGGTGTAGAAAGTTATGATAATAAGCATCCTCTAAATTTAGATGAACGTATAAAACGGCAAATTGTTGAAATTTATCCTCACTTACATTCTATCAATTTAAGCCATCGGTGGGGAGCAACGGTTGCCATCACAGTTGAGCGCATGCCCTATGTTCGACAACTTTTCTCAAGGATAACTTATTGTGGTGGTTATTCAGGGCATGGCGTTATGTTGGCTCCTTTCGTGGGAAAATTATACGCAGAATGGTTAACTGGAAAATATGAACGTTTTTCCTATTTCCAAGACTTAAAGATTTCATCTTTTCCGGGGGGACGCGTTTTGCGTTATCCGCTTATATTTTTAGCAATGCGTTGGTTTTCTTTAATGGATCGCCTTTAATGGAAACATTGCTTGAAATGAAGAAAATTAATGGCTTATTTAGTATCTGTCTGCTTTAATGATGAAAGCTTTTATAAGTGATATGGAATTTCATAATCGATTAGAAAAATAAACAAGTTCATGGTGCGTAAAATTATTCCAGTTTCTTCCTTTGATTGTATTGTTTTTGGTGGCAATGGTGATCTGGCGTTGCGCAAGCTTTTGCTGGCTTTATATCATTGTCAGTGTGCTGGGCAATTCAGTGAGCCAACACGTATTATTGGGGTTTCGCGCACTTCCTTAAGTTGTGAAGAATATCAAAATTTTGTTCGCATTTCTTTAGAAAAACATATCCATCCAAAAGATCTCAATTCAACAGAACTCAATCGTTTTCTTGCACGTTTAACTTACGTTTCTGTTGATGTTACCTCAAATCGAGGGTGGGAGGATTTAGCTCTCCTTCTGTCACAAGATTCAGCAGATATTCGAGCTTTTTATTTGGCTGTTGGTTCGTCACTTTTTGCTGATATTGCGATGAAGTTGGGAAAAAATAATTTGGTGACAGCACAAACACGGATTATCATTGAAAAACCAATTGGTTGCGATGTAAAAACAGCTATTTCACTTAATGATGTATTTGCAAGCGCCTTTAATGAAGAGCAGATCTTTCGCATTGATCATTATCTTGGGAAGGAAACTGTTCAAAATTTAATGGCATTGCGGTTTGTTAATACACTTTATGAACCGCTATGGAACTCCAATTATATTGATCATGTTCAAATAACCGTTGCTGAATCTTTAGGGTTAGAGGGGCGTACAGAATACTATGAAAGCACTGGTGCTCTACGCGATATGGTTCAAAACCATATGCTACAGTTACTTTGTTTGGTTGCGATGGAAATACCATTTACCAACAGTGCTAATGCTGTGCGCGATGAAAAACTTAAAGTTTTACATTCTTTAACACCGCTTGATGTCCATAATGTAGGGCAGCATACTGTACGTGGGCAGTATCTTTCTGGTCTATCAAATGGTATATCGGTAGAGTCTTATTTTGATGATCTAGGAAGAGTGAGTAAGAGTGAAACATTTGTAGCACTTAAGGTTAAGATTGATAACTGGCGTTGGGCTAATACGCCTTTTTATTTACGAACAGGTAAGCGCATGTTCACGCGAATGTCTGAAATTGTTGTGGTTTTTAAACCTATTCCTCATAATATTTTTAATGTGGATTTAGATGAAATTTTTTCTAATCGGCTTGTAATTCGTCTCCAACCTGATGAAGGTGTAAAACAATGGTTGATGATTAAGGATCCAAGTTATGGCGGTATGCGGTTTCGTCACATTCCATTAGACATGAGTTTTGCTTCCGCATTTTCTGAACGTAATCCTGATGCTTATGAACGTTTATTAATGGATGTTATTCGTGGAGATCAAACACTGTTTATGCGTCGTGATGAAGTTGAGGCTGCTTGGCGTTGGATTGATCCAATCATTGAGGGATGGGAAGCAATAAAACAGCCTGTTCACAGTTATAACGCTGGTTCGTGGGGTCCGTCTGCTTCGATGAGCCTCATGGAACGTGATGGACGTATATGGAACAATTTAGTTTAGAGCAATAAGTATGTATAGAATGAATATTGATCGTTTAGACTTTGAAACCCCTCAGACTTTAGCTTTGGCATTAGCAGATCGAGTAGCCGCAGAGCTTAGTGTATCTGTTCTTGAGCGCAAGAGAGCAGTTTTAGCGGTGTCTGGTGGTAAAACACCAGAATTGTTTTTTCATTATTTGTCAAAAGCAGATATTGATTGGCAAAAGATCATTATCACTTTGGTCGATGAACGTTTTGTCCCTACACACGATGAACGTTCAAATGAACATATGGTACGGTGTCATTTGTTACAAAATTTTGCCGCAAAAGCACGTTTTGTAGGGCTTTATCATAAAGCAATTACTGCTGAACTTGCTGCTTTTTCAGCGGCGAGTCGTGTTAATACTTTGCCTAAACCCTTTGATGTTGTTGTTTTAGGAATGGGGGAGGATGGACATACGGCTTCTTTTTTTCCTGATGCTGATCGTTTAAAGCAAGCGCTTGATTTACGAACACAAGCACTTGTTTTACCCCTTCATGCTAAGAGTGCTGTTGAGCCAAGACTCTCACTAACTTTGCCAGTTATTATGCAATCTCGTTGCATTATTCTCCATTTCGAGGGTTTTCAGAAACGCGATTGTTTTGAGGAAGCTTGTCAAGATGGGGCTGAAACAGAAATGCCTATTCGGGCAATTTTGCGTAATTCCCCTCATCTCGTTCAGGTTTATTGGTCGCCTGCAGAAAATGAAATAAGTGAATCAAAATATGCGACACAAGGTGAATAAAACGTAATCTCTCTCAATGAATGAGGGGAAGAAACAATGAAAGGGGGAGAGAAATATGGCACTTTCCAAGACAATTGCTACAGTTACACGAAGGATTTATGAACGTTCTCGATCAACACGAGAAATTTACTTAGATCGTATTGCGAAAGCACAAGTTCATCGCCCCAAACGGAGTTTTTTAGGATGCGCCAATCAGGCTCATGGCTTTGCTGCTTGTGGTGCAATAGATAAAGAGCGTTTGAAGGGAAATATCGTTGGGAATATTGGCATTATCACGGCATATAATGATATACTTTCAGCACATCAACCTTTTGAAAAATTTCCTCACTTAATTAAAGAGTCGGCCCGTATGGTTGGTGGTGTTGCACAGGTTGCAGGTGGTGTTCCCGCGATGTGCGATGGTGTTACGCAGGGAAATGCGGGGATGGAGCTTTCCCTTTTTTCGCGTGAAGTAATTGCAATGGCAACAGCTATAAGCTTATCACACGATGTCTTTGATGCAGCATTGTATCTTGGGGTGTGTGATAAAATTGTGCCAGGTTTATTGATTGGTGCCCTAACATTTGGTCATTTACCAGGAATTTTTATAGCTGCTGGTCCTATGACAAGTGGTCAAGGTAATGATGAAAAAGCAAAGATACGTCAACTTTACGCGGAAAATAAAATAGATCGCCAAACACTTCTAGCATCGGAAGCACGTTCTTATCATGGGCCAGGAACATGTACATTTTATGGAACAGCTAACTCTAATCAGGTGATACTGGAGATGATGGGGCTTCATATGCCGGGAGCTTCTTTTATTAATGCGAATACACCGTTGCGTGATGCTTTAACAAAAGAAGCCACGAAACGTGTACTTGAAATGACAGATCTTGGTGATCATTATAGTCCACTTGGAATGATCATTGATGAGCGTTCTTTTGTGAATGCTATTGTAGGATTAAATGCAACAGGAGGTTCTACCAATCATACGATTCATTTGATTGCTATAGCTGCTGTTTGCGGTATTAAATTGACATGGCATGATATTGCAGAAATTTCATCCGTTGTGCCTCTTTTAGCGCGAATTTATCCGAATGGTTTGGCTGATATCAATCATTTTTATGCAGCAGGGGGGATAGGATTTATTATCCGCGAGCTTATTGAGGCAGGTTTGGTACATGAAGATGTTTCTACGGTTTTTGGTAAAGATCTCAATGCTTATGCAATTGAAGCAAAGCTTTCTGCTGATGGTCATGTGGTACGTGAAGCGGCTCTCAAGGAAAGTGGTGATTATAAGGTGTTAGCGGGGTGGAGAGAGCCATTTCAGCCTGAAGGGGGTATTCGCGTTTTATCGGGAGATTTGGGAACAGCTATTATAAAAGTTTCCTCTGTTAAACCAGAGTATTGGCAGATTAAAGCACCAGTCTTTGTTTTTAATGATCAAGAAGAACTACAAAAATCTTTTAAATCTGGAGCGTTGCATGATAAAGATTTTATCGCTGTTATTCGCTATCAAGGACCAAAAGCCAATGGTATGCCAGAGCTTCATAAGTTAACGACCATTTTAGGCGTTTTACAAGATCGCGGTCAAAAGGTAGCATTGATAACCGATGGTCGTATGTCAGGGGCATCAGGAAAAATTCCTGCTGCTCTCCATGTGACACCAGAAGCAGTGGATAATGGCCCCATTGCACGTTTGCAGGATGGTGACATTGTTTTCCTTGATGTTCATGGGGGTAAATTAACTCTTTTGGAAGATTTAGCAAAATTTAACGCGCGAACAACCACGCCTCCTGATCTTTCAAAAAACGAATATGGTGTTGGACGCGAACTTTTTCATGTGTTTCGTCAATCCGTTAATCGTGCAGATCAAGGGGCATCTGTTTTTATGACATGACGAATGTAAAAATGGTAAATCATATGCAATGAAACCATGCAAAATGAATTGTTACAATTCTTAGAATTTTGGTATAGGAAGATTGTGTGATCGCGCAGCAGCTTTGAGTGTATTAACCATAAGCATGGCAATTGTCATTGGTCCAACGCCTCCTGGAACAGGGGTGATCGCAGCAGCTTTTTCTTTTACGTTTTCAAAATCGACATCACCAACAAGACGTGTTTTCCCTATACCTTTTTCTGGTGCAGCAACGCGGTTAATACCGACATCAATAACAATTGCACCATTTTTCACCCAGTCTTTTTTAATCATTTGTGGGCGGCCTACAGCTGCTACTAGAATATCAGCGCTTCGACACACATCATCAAGATCTCGGGTGCGACTATGGGCAATTGTCACAGTGGCATTGGCTGCTGTTAAAAGAGCAGCCATAGGTTTTCCAACAATATTAGAGCGTCCAACAACGACAGCATCAAGTCCAGATAAATCTCGTCCACATTGTTGTTCAATCATCATCATGGCACCAGCTGGTGTGCAGGGAATAATCGCATCTTCAAGTGCATTTGCCGCGAGTTTTCCTACATTAATATAATGAAAACCATCAACATCTTTTTGGAAAGCAACGGCTTGTGTTATGCGATTTGTATTCATATGGGTAGGGAGAGGCAGCTGTACCAAAATACCATGAATTTTAGGATCAGAATTTAATGTTGCAATAAGTTGTAGCAGTTCTTTTTCTTGGGTTTCTTTGGAAACGACATGTTTGATTGAAAGAAACCCACATTCTTCGGCTTTTTTATTTTTTGAGGCGACATATACTTGACTTGCGGGATCATCTCCAACAATAATAACAGCGATGCTAGGTTGTATATTATAGTGACGGCGGAGCTTTGTTGTTTCGGCCTTAACTTTTATGATAATCTCTTCAGCAAGTTTTTTTCCGTCGATAATGTTATTCATTCAGAGATCCTTTCGGTAAGGCTGTTTGTTTTTTTGTAAAGCATTTTCTAATGATACGATAGAGTTTTATAGCAATAACGGTAAGAATGGTTTGATAAGGTTGTGGATTTATAGTTTTAGAAGACTTTTAAATAATTGCTTTATAAAGAAGCAGCAACATTGCTGTTTGAATAAACTTTGGATAAAGAATAAAAATAATGAAGATATAAATATATAAGGCGAATTATAAGGATATAAAAAACCTTTTAACGATCATTTAATTTTGTATTTAATCTGTTATAGGGGGATAACTGCAGAGGGATATTGTGCGCATCAGAATAATAAAATTTTTGAGCGGAATTTTTATTACAATTATCTTTTTATTTGGAGTGGGGATTCTCGTTTTACCTTATCTTATTTCTACAGATGCGATTCGTATTCGTTTAGCGCAGGATTTAAGTGCATGGACGGGTTACAATGTGCAATTGCGTGATCCACCGCGGTTACATCTTTTTCCTTATCCTAAAGCATTTCTTTCTGGCGTTACTTTAACATCAAAAATGGATGATGTTGCGCCATTAATGGAAGCTGAATCAATAGAAGTTGATCTTTCTGTCGTCGATCTTCTTTGGGGACATATTTCTTTTTCAGAGACGCGGATTATGCGTCCTCAATTTGTTATAGAAAAGCCTGTTAAAACAATAGCAGATTTTTTTGATCGGTTTTCTCGCTCACAAGGTGCATTAGGATTGGCAATACGCAATGCGCGTGAAATATTAAAAAATAATCCTGAACATCCAGAGCTAGAGCATCTTTTGAAACAACCTTTTGGGAGGATTGTTATTGAAAATGGAGTTCTTGTGTATCACGATAGTTTTTCGGGAGTCGCAGAAAAAATAACAGGATTAAATGCAACTTTAGATTGGGCTGAATCGACTCAGGAAGTACGGTTGCGTGCAGATGCTCGTTGGCGTGGAGAATTTACAAAGTTATCAATTGATGCTTCTCAAGCATTGCTGCTTCTTGCAGGAGGAAAAAGCCAGATTAAGGCAAGTCTCAATTCTGTGCGTGGGGGAATAACGTTTACAGGACAGGCTCGGTTATCTGAATATTATATTTTTGATGGAAAGGTATCGATGCGTTCTCCGGGATGGAATCAGACATTGTCTTGGATTGGTGGGAATCAGTTTTGGGGACATAAATTAAAAATACCCATTGTATGGGAATCTCATTTTTTAGCGCAACCAATGCATATCCAAATGAACAATGTTACCTTTACGATGGGGCAAACTAATGCACGTGGGGCTTTAGAACTTGATTTTCAAGATTCTGTACCAAATATTATGGGCTCTTTAGCATTTGATAACTTAGATTCTAGCACTTTGGGCTCAATGTTTTTTTCAAGCAAAAAGAAAAATTCATTTTTTGATATGACAAATTTTGATTGTATTGGGGTGGATGTACGACTTTCTGCACCACAAACTAAAATAGGGAATATTTCACTCACAAATTTAGCTGCTGCAATACAAATAAAAAATGGGCATGGTATTTTTGATCTTGGGCATGCGAATATTTGGGGTGGATCCATTCAAAGTAATATTGAAGTTACGCCAGTTGGACAGAAAGTGCGTATTGGAGGAAATATTTCAGGTGCTTCTATTGATATGCAGGAAGCTCTAGAAGCTTTAGGATTTATTCCATTTATACAAAGCAAAACGAATTTTACCGCAACGATACAGACACTGGCTGATTCTTGGATGGAAGTTTTTACAAAAATGCAGAGTGAATTAACATTAAAGATGTCTTCTGGTCGGCTATTAGGGTATGATTTGAATGAATTACAAACAAGACTTTCAAACAAACAACAATTTCTTTTAACAAATGATGATTCTCTCTCCACAACTTTTGATCACTGGGATATCCAGACAAGCTTTTCAGAAGGTGTGATGAAAGTGACAGAGTCATTGATGCATACAGCAAACTTGAGTTTATCCATTCAGGGAGCTATTGCAACTGCTATTTCTCAAGGGAATCAGAATGAATTGATACTACAGGCACAATTACGAAAAAATTATAGATCAGACACTTTATGTAAAGATGTTCAATGCCTTGCTAACAGCCTTGCATGGCCTTTTACATTTTCTCTGAGCTCTAAAGGACAAGATCGTGGTAATTTTTTAATTACAAAAGACACTGATACAGATTGAGTATTATTTTTCGTCTATACAACATTTTATTTTATAATTATAACTCATCCGTTTACAATTTAAAGTTGTTTTTAAACTTAAATAAGAAATTCCACTATCGTAAGATTCTCTCATTTTAAATCTATTCGTGATAAAGTCATAAAAATCGTCCTCTACGTTATAAGCGTGGTTGGTATGTCGATAAACGAGTGAAGAGAGGAAGAACAACGCTTCTTATAAAATCTTTTAAATACAAGAGATTCATAATATTGATGCAAGTCTTAGAAGGTTGCTAACAATATTTTGTTACACTAAATTTTTAAGGGATGTCGGTCAGTGCTTATTGAATCTCAGAAGAAATACCATAGCCATCTTTGGTAACTGTATGCTTCCCATCTGCTCCAACAGAACCAATTCCCACTGTAATCAAAATAAAGGCTAAGAGGGTTGTAATCGTAATAATTGTAGCTTTTTTAGCAGACATATTTTTCCTCCACGGATGCATCAATGACTGAATGCAAAGATGAATGGTGCATTATTTAAACTTTTATGAAAGCAGAATCACTTAAGGATCTATAAGTTCCTATTATTATCTCATAAAGCTAAAAAAACTCTATAATTCTTTAATATATTATAGTTCTATAGATATAATTTTTTCTTTTTGCTATATATTTTTCTTCATTTTCTCGATGACGATAGTGAGCATTGGCAAAATTTTTATGCGCATAAATTATAAACTTAAAAGATTATTCATTCGACAGACATTGGCTTTGAATGAAGAAATAAAGATAGAGGGGGCACAAGCTTTTTATCTTGTGCATGTTTTGCGGATGAAAGAAGGAGCAGAAATTTTACTTTTTAATGGACAGGATGGTGAGTGGCTTGCTAAACTTATCATTGTTAAGAAAAAATTTGTTGTGGTTCAGCTTATCCATCAAGAAAGATTACAAACGACGCATTCCAATCTTATTTATTGCTTTGCTCCACTCAAAAACGCGCGGTTGGATTATATGGTGCAGAAAGCTGTTGAAATGGGGGTATCGATTTTGCAGCCTGTTATAACGCATCATACGCAGGTTACGCGTATCAATATGGCGCGTATGGAAGCCAATGTTATTGAAGCTTCTGAACAGTGTGGAATTTTATCTCTTCCTGAATGCGTATCTGCTCTATCATTAGCAGAACTTTTAGCACAGTGGGATGAGACACAGCCTTTATTCTTTTGTGATGAAGAGCATAAATCGCATAATCCATTACCTTCTTTTAAAAAGCGTGACGTTACAACACCTGGTATTCTTATTGGACCGGAAGGTGGCTTTAGTGAAGAAGAGCGGAGCTTTTTAAAAAAACATCCTTTTGTGGTTCCAATATCACTAGGTCCGCGTATTTTACGCGCTGATACTGCCGCTGTTGCTGCTTTGGCTCTTCTTAATGCTACCGTGGGGGATTGGGCAATGGATTGAGAAATCTGTAAAATCATTCTAAACAATTTATTTAAGATAATGATACCAATTATAGGATACGGTAAGTTATGGCGCTTGATATAACTGATGAAAGTGAAATTTATAACTTAGATTCTTTGGTTAGCTATTTCCAAGGGGGGTATAAAGCAGAAGATGATTGGCGCATTGGTACAGAACATGAAAAATTTCCGTTTTATAGAGATGGTTTTCACCCTGTTCCTTATGAAGGAGAGAGGGGAATCCGAGCGCTTTTAGAGAGGATGCAAAGCGCCTTAGGATGGAAACCTATTTTAGATGAAGAGAATATTATTGGGCTCGTAGGATCAGTTGATCAGGGAGCCATTTCTTTGGAACCTGGGGGACAATTTGAATTATCTGGTGCACCATTAAAATCAGTAAGCCATACATATTACGAGTTGATGGAGCATTTAACTCTTCTCAAAAAAATTGCAGAACCATTAGGTATAGGTTTTCTAGGTCTTGGAGCTAGTCCAAAGTGGACTTTAGCTGAAACGCCGCGAATGCCTAAATCACGTTATCAGATTATGACTGATTATATGCCTAAAGTGGGGTATAATGGTCTTAATATGATGTATCGCACATCAACAGTTCAGGTTAATCTTGATTTTTCATCTGAAAGTGATATGCGGCGAAAAATGCAAGTATCCATGAAGTTACAGTCCATTGCAACGGCATTATTTGCAAGTTCGCCCTTTACAGAAGGGCGCCCAAATGGCTTTTTATCGTGGCGTTCTGAAATTTGGCGTAATACTGATAATCAGAGGACAGGCGTTCTGCCCTTTGTATTTTCTGAGCGTTTTGGTTTTGCTGATTATGTTGAATGGGCCCTTGATGTTCCAATGTATTTTGTTGTGCGTGATGGTCGTTATTATGATTGTACACACATAACGTTTCGTCAGTTTATGAATGGAGCATTAAAAGGACAAGTTGCAAATTCAATTCCAAACATGGGAGATTGGATTAATCACTTATCAACGTTATTTCCTGAAGTCCGCTTAAAAAGATTTTTAGAAATGAGGGGAGCTGATTGTGGTTCTTGGAAGCGCATTTGTGCGTTGTCGGCTTTTTGGGTTGGGCTTCTTTATGATAGGGAAGCACTTAATGAGGCAGAGGCTTTGACAAAAGATTGGTGTTTTGAAGAAGTTTTAGAGTTGCGCCAACGCGTTCCTAAAGAAGGGTTAAGAACTCCTTTTCGTCAAACTATTCTTTTAGAGTTAGCACGTCAAGCTCTCGCTATTGCTCGCAAAGGCTTAAAAAATCGCAAACAGTATGATACGAATGGTTTTGATGAAACAAATTTTCTTAATCCTCTAGAAGAGGTTGTTGCAATGGGACAAACAGATGCTGAAAAATTTTTGTCCCATTACTATTCTATTTGGAATGAGTCGGTAGAACCTTTATTTTTAGAATGTGCCTATTAAATTTGAAGTAAAGATACTTCCTACTTTTTTAAAAATGCATATAACCGTGGTGGTTCATTCACTCATTTGCTCTAGAGAGCATATCCTACCTTGCTTTTAACATTTCTCATAACGGAAAGGATACAATACAAAAATTTCTTGGGGAGTGTGATTTTTATACCCAATAATATCACGATATTTCTGTAATCATAATGTTGTCCCTTTGTACAAAAGATAGTTCATAAGAGATAAAGCTTATTATCAAACATTTTTTATTCACTTGGCTAAGCCTACTTATGAATAGGTCTGAAAATTATATTTTTTACTTTTAAAAGGGATAAAAAATATAATTTGCGGTTAATAGTCAATTATTATAATTCAATATACGATGCTTATATGAAAGAGTATTTTATTATACAAAAATTACGATATCAATCTTTCAGTGCGCTAAAAAGACAGTAGAAAAAATACCGATAGATCTATGTATGTATAACTCAATTTTATTTTTATAAAAAAAAGAAATATATTATGTAAATAGATAGAAATAAAGATTATTATATATAATGAATGTGTTAATTACATCATTAAATATTGATAAATAAAAAATATTATCTTCATAGAGTTATATGAAATTATAAGCTATTCATAGATAAGAAATAACTATTTGTATGCAAAGGGGTATTATATTAAAATACTATTACTCTTGATAAAGAGGCACGAGATAAAGAGATTGAGCTTGTAACGAATGAGTGTTTGAATACGCACAAAAATTCAAAAAAGCACAACATTTCTATAGCAGAATAATCTTTATCAGTATGAGCGCAACTTATTATAGGCAATTAATTATCCCCATACATTGTAAATCTACTGTAAGACTGCTTTTAATGCTTTAAACTGTACTATTCATAAAATTTATAATATTTGTAGGCTTAAAGCCTCTCATTGTAATCATATATCCTCAGTCTTTTCCATTGTTTTCATTATCTAGAAATTTGTAATCGTCTTTGTTATGCTCCACTAGGATAAGCAGCTTTAAAATGTGCTCGTCCTTCATCCGTAATGGCATCACGCCTCTGTAAACCAGATGTTTTTCTTTCCTTTATTGAATTTGCAAACAAATGGGATTGTTTTTCATCATGAACAGTTACAGAGATTCAACGTTTTTATAAAGATACCGTGGAAAGCATTGACCTGTATCTATTGCATCTAGATTAGGCAAATTCTTAGCTATCAATACAGAAAAAACGCTTCGTGCTCCTATGCCTGTAATTTGTATCATCCTATTTTCAACTTTTTGTCCTATCAGGACTATACGAGGCATTTGGTAAATTCCATCGTTGAGATTCCGATTATAATAAAACCACTGTTGCGTAAAAGGATGATATGAACTCTGAGTGAGGCATGCCTCTTCAAATTCAAAAACCTTTCCTCTTATTAGTTATTGCGTAACATTATAACTCCAACTTATCTTTTTTATATCTAAAGTGACAAAATTATCTATAGCACGTGCACGTGTTGTTCGATCAGTATATGAATAGGTATCGTTAAAACGTTTTACTGCGCTATTATAAAAAGCAATCATATTATTTATATTTTCTGCTCAAGCTCCGCCCTCCAATGTTGCGGCAGCTCTTGCATTAAGATGTTTCATAAGAGGTCTTTCTACTCCTTTCTTATACATTTTTACTCATACGCCAGCCCTGCTTGTGACGTGCAAGCAAATGATTTTGATTGATTCAAGATAAACAGGTTTGAAATGAGAGAATCTTACGTTATTCGGGACTCTCATTTAATATGCAAAACAGTAAATTATGATTATAAATCAACATGTTGTATTTCAAAGACTTTTTATGACTATAAAAAGAGTTTTGAAAAATAAAAAAGCTTTCATTGAGAGCAAAGAAAGAATATATAAAAAGTATTTTCAATAAAATAATTATATTTGAAGTGCTGATCAAAGCTATTGAGAGTGCAGTCCATAAAATGAGCAGAAGTAGCTTGTTGGTGTATTTTCTAGAAAAATCATGAATGTTCGATTGTTAATTCATCCTTGCTTGGAAAGCTCGCTTCAGTTCAAATAGAAAAAGAGAGAGGTAAGGAGATTTATAGAATAAGATATGCTGTAATTATTCAGTATTAAGATGCAATGAATGTTGCTTATATTTCTCTTTTTTAACTATTTTATGAGAGTGAAAATTTAAAGAATAAAAAAATAATTTTATTTATTTTCTTTAAACAGTTATTAGTAGATAAAAAATTCTCTTTTAATCTATAAATTAAAAAAATAATGATTTTGTAAAAGCCTTGTAAGCTTTATAGGTTAATTTTAAATATCATGCATTGATTTTGAATTATGCAGATTATTTATGTCAACCATAATAATAGTGAGCATAGACAATGACATTTAATTTTTTCGTCAATTTATTTCTATTTGTTATTTTTTTATTGTTGGTTTCTCAAAGTAAGAAAATGCAATGGAGTCTTTCACTACGTGTTATGCTAGGGCTTATCCTTGGCTTGATTTTTGGAAGTATTTTACAGTTTGTTTATGGAGAGGGTGAAGGCACTTTATTGAAATCCGTTGAATGGTTTAACATTGTCGGTGAAGGCTATATTTTATTGTTGCAAATGATTGTTATGCCACTGGTTTTTGTCTCTATCGTTTCAGCGGTTGCTCATTTACATTCTGTTTATGCTGTTGGAAAGATGAGTATAATAACAATTTCAATATTGCTTTTTACAACGGCTCTTTCAGCATTGGTTGGCGTGTTTGTGGTTAATTTCTTTGGATTAACAGCAAATGGTTTGGTGCATGAAGGGCAAAATGTCTCTGCTATTCTTGAAGGTCATATTTCTCAACTTGGAGATATGAATATACCAAAGATGATTTTGTCTATGATTCCTAAAAATCCATTTGCTGAATTGAGTGGAGCTAAACGTACGTCAATTATTAGTGTTGTGATTTTTGCGTCATTTTTAGGTGCATCGGTTCTTCTTTTAAAGAAAGATGAGCCAGAAAAAGGAGAAAAAGCGCTTTTATTTATTCAAGTGGCACAAGCTTGGATTATGCGGTTAGTCCGTATTGTGATTGCTTTGACGCCTTATGGTATTTTTGCACTTATGACGAAAGTAGGAGCAATATCGCGTATTACAGATATTTTAAATTTACTGGTTTTTATCATTGCCTCTTATGTCGGTATTATTTTAATTTTTGGAATTCATGGTGTATTGCTTGGTATTTCTGGGATTAATCCCTTTCGTTTTTTCAAAAAGGTTTTACCAGTTTTAACATTTGCTTTTAGCAGTCGTTCAAGTGCTGCAAGTATTCCTTTGAATATTGAAGCGCAAACACAGTGGATAGGTGTACCACAATCCATTGCGAGTTTTGCAGCTTCTTTTGGGGCAACAATTGGACAAAATGGTTGTGCTGGTCTTTATCCAGCGATGCTTGCGACCATGATTGCACCCTCTATGGGTATTAATCCTCTTGATCCTACTTGGATTGCTACGCTTATTGGTGTTGTAACGTTGAGTTCTATTGGTGTTGCTGGTGTGGGGGGAGGTGCTATTTTCGCTGCATTGATTGTGTTACCAATTATGGGGCTTCCTGTTACTTTGGTTGCTGTACTTATCTCTATTGAACCGCTAATTGATATGGGACGGACTGCTCTAAACGTGAGCGATTCAATGATAGCTGGAACGGTCACCAGTCAAATATTACGGACAACAGATAAAAGTATTTTTAAAAAATAATTTTAGATTATATTTTTGGGGGCTGTAAAACATCTGTAAGAGATATTTGCGCTGAACCAGGTTGTAGCGGTTTTTGTTGATTGGGATGAGGAGCCCAACCAGAGAGCCAGATGAAAGAAAAATGTGCACGAATACGTCCATCAGGATCACTAAATCGTTGTGCATAGATTTCAGCTGCGCGGAGAAAAAAACGTTTGGATACAGGGCGTCGTGAACGATTGATGAGTGCATTTTGCATTCCCATAGCTTTAAGATCGTGCATAAGGTCAAACATTGTATTATAACGTATTGTGATATCTTCAACGTCTGCTACAGGCAGGGCAAAGCCAACACGCTGTAAAAGAGCGCCTGCATCACGAATGTCGGCAAAAGGGTAGATTCTAGGGCTTGCTCCATCATAAATTTCACTTTCAGCTTGCAGCAGGCTTTCGCGCAATTCTCTTAATGTACCAGCTCCTGCCATAACAGCAAGAAATAAGCCATCTGGTTTAAGAGTATTTTTTATCTGGCTTAGAACACCAGGGGTATCATTGGTCAATTGTAATGAAAGAAGTGAAACAATAAGGTCACAGTAACTTTGAGGTAAATCAAGAAATTCTCGATGACGTAAATGAAATTTTTTATCATGGCTTTGATAAAGCGTATCGGTCTCAATGCGTTCTATGGAACAAACTTTTCCAGATTTCATTAAAGCTTGCGCAGCAAGGTCTGTATGGCTGTGTAAATCGAGAGCTAATGTAAAGAGGCGATCAACAGTGCTAAGGCGTTTATAGAGATCTTCTGCCATGTGAGAGAGTAAAAAGTCACATCCTTTTTTTGCTTTTTGAAAGGCACGTTTTCGGAATTGTTCAATGCGGTTATGATCAAAAATTAAAGGATGCGACATATTGTAGAACACTTTCGATCTATGAAAGAATATATTTTAAAAAGGTTCATTATTTGTGCAAGCTCTGTCAAGTTTATAATATGAAAGAAAATAAATTTATAGAAGGTAAGAGTTTTTAAAGGAATTAAAATTATAAATTGAGGAAATACAAAGGAACTTTTGTTCTGAGGGAAACTTGTAAAAGCCTAAATTTATAATGTTGTATTTTCGAGAAGCGGCGTTAAATAGCGGAGATATACTAAGTAAGTTCGTTGAACGCTTGAAAACGATGCTTTATCCACCAATTTGTCCTGGATGTAAGCAAAATGTTTTTACTTATGGTACGATTTGCTCCGAATGTTGGAAAGATCTTCAATTTATCACAAAACCTTATTGTCCTGTTATGGGGACTCCTTTTGTTTGTGATATGGGGGATGGTTTTCTTAGTGGTGAAGCACTCCGTAATTCCCATCCTTTTTCACGTGTTCGCTCAGTCATTGTTCATAAAGGGCTTGCACGAACTTTAGTAACGCGCTTAAAATATGGTGATCATATAGAATTGGCATCATTTATGGCCAATTGGATGATGTTTGCTGGACGCGAGGTTATTGATGATTGTGATGTTATTATTCCCATTCCATTGCATTTTCGTCGTTTTTGGGAGAGGCGTTATAATCAATCTGCTGAGCTTGCACGTTACATTGCAGCATCACAAAAAAAGCTTTTAAAACCGAGTTGGCTTGTTCGTTGTCGGCATACCCGTCCGCAGGTTAGTCTTTCTTCGAGAGAGAGAAAACTTAACGTAAAAAATGCTTTTAAGGTTTCGCATAAAGTTAAAAAATATCTCAAAGGATGTTCTGTTTTGCTGATTGATGATGTATTTACAACGGGTGCAACAGTTACAGCAGCAGCTGCTGCATTAAAAGATGCAGGTGCACGACAGGTTGATGTGCTAACATTTTCGCGTGTTCTCAAAGAAGATTCTATTTTTCCCTCTTCTTAAGAGGAATTTAAAATGAATATTATTAAAAAATATTGGAGGATAATACTATGAAAGAGGTAATAATTTATACACGCCCTAACTGTCCTTATTGTACAAAAGCACGTGATTTGCTTAATAAAAAAGGCGTAAAGTATACAGATATTGATGCTTCCACATCCCTTCGCCAAGAAATGGTACAGCGTGCAAATGGACGTAATACATTTCCACAAATTTTCATAGGTGATTATCACGTTGGCGGTTGTGATGATCTTTATGCTTTAGAGGCTGAGGGAAAGCTCAATTCTTTATTACAAGGCATATGATATTTGTAAATTACATATTCTTAAGACCGTTTTGCAAGAAGGAGATAGTTAACGCCCATGTCTTTTGAGCGATTCCAGCTGTCGTTTAATGGGTTATAAGTAATACCTATCTCATCAATGACAGTCAGAGCGTTTTTTGATAAGAAATTTTTAAGTTCTAGAGGTTTTAGGAATTTTTTATAATCATGGGTTCCTTTAGGAAGCCAACGTAGAATATATTCAGCGCCTACAATAGCAAGCCCCCATGCTTTCCATGTGCGGTTGAGTGTTGAGACAAACATCACCCCTTGTGGTTTCAGCATTTTTGCTGTAGCTTCTATGAAGAGATTAACGTCAGCGACATGTTCAACAACTTCCATATTAAGGATGATATCAAATTTTTCTCCTTCATTGGCAAGTACTTCTGCTGTCGTCGTGCGGTAATCAATGGAAAGATCATTTTGAGCTGCATGGGTTTTTGCGACTTCAATATTTGTTTGTGCAGCATCAACGCCTACAACTATAGCACCAAGACGTGCCATTGGTTCAGATAACAAGCCTCCTCCACAGCCAATATCAAGAATTTTCAAATTGTGAAAGGGCGTAAGTGAAGAAGGGTCACGATTAAACTCTAAACAGATTTTTTCTCTGATGTAAGCAAGGCGTGTTGGGTTAAATTGGTGAAGAGGTCGAAATTTTCCTTGTGGATTCCACCATTCTGTAGCAATACGTGAAAAATGATCAATTTCACTTTGATCAATAGTTGTTTGTGTTTCATCGATCATGTTGCCTTCCTTTATTTTTAATGATCAGGTCAAGTAGATTTTATACAAAGTCAAGAGAAATTAATATAATCATAATGAAACTTGCACAAATGATAGATATTCGCTATGTCGAGAAAATGGTTAGTTGATACAGCATCTAATTCTCATTACTGTTTGAGATAAGAGATGTAAAGGTAAGAGTGTTATTAATGGCGCGCATTGTCATGAAATTTGGTGGAACGTCTGTAGCAAACATTGAATGTATTCATAATGTTGCAAGGCATGTCAAAAGAGAGGTTGATGCAGGCAATGAGGTTGCCGTTGTCGTATCTGCGATGGCTGGTAAAACAAATGAACTTGTTCAGTGGACAAGTGATGCTTCCTCTATGCATAGAGATGCTCGTGAATATGATGTTGTGGTTGCTTCTGGTGAACAGGTTACGTCAGGTTTGTTGGCTTTGACACTTCGAGAAATGGGGGTGAATGCACGTTCATGGCTTGGTTGGCAAATTCCTATTCATACAGACAATGCGCATGGCCGTGCACGTATTACTAATATTGATGGATCTTTTTTAATCGAGTGTTTTCAGGAAGGTCAGGTTGCCGTTATTGCTGGTTTTCAGGGGTTATCTCCGGATAACCGGATTTCTACCTTAGGGCGTGGGGGATCAGATACAAGTGCTGTTGCTATAGCCGCTGCTGTACAAGCTGATCGCTGTGATATTTATACGGATGTGGATGGTGTTTATACAACGGATCCACGTATAGAGCCGAAAGCGCGTCGTTTACCAAAAGTAGCTTTTGAAGAAATGCTAGAAATGGCTTCTCTTGGTGCAAAGGTTTTACAGGTTCGTTCTGTTGAATTGGCAATGGTTCATAAGGTTCGTACCTTTGTGCGTTCAAGTTTTGAGGATCCTGATGCGTTAGGCATGGAGGATCCAATGAGTTCTTCTGGAACACTTATTTGCGATGAGGATGAAATTGTGGAACAACAAAATGTTACTGGTATTGCTTTTGCTAAGGATGAAGCACAAATTTCCCTTCGTCGGCTTGCCGATCGTCCAGGGATTTCGGCAGCAATTTTTGGTCCCTTGGCTGAAGAAAGCATTAATGTTGATATGATTGTGCAAAATATTTCTGAAGATGGCTCAAAAACTGATATGACTTTTACTGTACCATCATCAGATGTAGAAAAAGCCGTTACACTTCTTGAAAAGAATCGCAAAGAAATTGGATTTGATGTTCTCCAGTTTGAAAGCGATCTCGCCAAGGTATCTGTGATTGGTATTGGAATGCGTAGCCATGCAGGTGTTGCCGCTACAGCATTTAAGGCTTTGGCTGAAAAGGGTATTAACATTCAAGCAATTACGACCTCAGAAATTAAAATTTCTATTTTGATTGATAGTGCTTACACTGAACTTGCGGTTAGAACATTACATGCTGTTTATGCACTTGATAAGGGATAAGTATTTTTTAGTTTCAACAGAGTTTCAATAACGTAAAGCTTTAATATATATTAATAATTTTTGTTAAGGATATTTATATTTTAACTTAAATGGAATATTTAATACAGCAGGACTCTCTCATTTTAAACTTGTTCATGATGAATTTAAAATGGTCACTTATACATTACAAGAGAAAGATGTTTGGGTAAAAAACTGTTTAAGAAGGGATATAAAATATGCCGTCTATAAACGTTTTAGAGCCTATAGAGTGAGATGGAGAAGACTTTACGATAAGCCTTAATAGAACTAAGGAACAATGCACTGCGTTTATTCAAAGAATGCATGTTACATGAGGGACAGCCTCGTGAATACAGATTTAATATTATAAATCTTAGAGAAATGGGAGCTCATTGGATTAGTGACGGAATTACCAAAATAGAATTGATGATGTATTTTCTAGAGATGTTTAGTTTGTCATCAAATGATTGTTTATGACTTTATGTATATCTTGAAAATTTAATTTTTTCCGTATTACGAGGCAATAAAAAATATATCTCTATAGATAATATTTATGTTGCACTATAAGTTATAAAATTACCATGTCTTATGCGTTTATAGCTTCTTCAGAAGTACTTTTCATAAAATCATGTAAATATAGATCAAAATTAATGATAATGTTACAGTGTGTTGCTTTTATGATTTTATTACTTAAATTTTTTTCATGTCTATTTCTCTTTTTTGAATTATGATTAAGATTTTCAAAGTTTTTGATATCTCCATATGTTCTTTAGGTTAACTTTCTTCCCTTAACTACTCTATTATAAGTATTTTCTGTATCATACTGCCAATCACACATGAAATACATTCTTTCGTTTTTTCAGTATATCGTGCTAGTTTCTTATCATGTTTACATATTTTGCAAATGGTGGTCTTTGTAAGCAAAACTCTTCTTGTGAGAAATATAGCCATATTATTTTACCCTTCTTGTATTTTATGTAGCGTTGTACAATTTGAAAGTCTCGGAAATATTGCTTTTTAAATTATCTATGAAGAGTATTTTATGATATCAAGAAATATAGAGCGAGCTCTTTAAACAAAAAGAAAATAAATATCAAATAAGAGCGGAAAAAGGGGAGAACAACGATATATATGCTCTATTTTTCCACCAATCATATGTTTTAGAATAGTCTAAATGACTAGGATTTTCTTTTTTCCCGCGAGTTAATTACGTAAACTAGAGTGCTCCCTGTGGAAGCATGCTTCAAGTTTAATTCTTTCATGGAGTGAGACAAGCGATGTGTCGATGATAAAAAACGGGAATATTTTTCCACTCCATTGTCAATCTAGTAGTGATGTTATGACGTTGTTATTCCAAATAAATCTTTTGTTTTTTGTTACCTGTATCAATATCTAATGTCAGTGCAGATGCATATTTGATGGTATATTGAGACGGATAAGGGGCCTACGAGCAACTCCTGTTTTTGTATGCCAGATAGGAATAAGGATGTTGCGTATACCTGGTGGGGTAATTTCTGAAATGGAGATAAAACCTAATTGGGTGAGATGAAGCCATAAAAGTAAAAACCAACTTCCATTTTACAATTTCCTTTTAATTCTGCTTTACAATTTTCAAAGGTATTGACAGCAATATCTTTTAAATAATGGATATTACACATTGGTTCACATTTTTGTTTATTGCGTTATTTAAATCGTATATGCCTTTCACGTAAAAAAAACGCTATTATAGTGCCAATTTACGCGCTTGTTTTGAAGAAATATCTCTCTCCCCAAGCCCCCACATTATGGCGCCTGTGGATGGCGTAACGTAAAGTTTATTGGGGACCACCATCTCCTTTACTTAGATCAAAGGTGTCAGCTGGTCGTCATCATTTAATTTTTAGTTTTCCTGTTGAACAGCGCTTATATGGATATGATGAAGCATTCTTATTTCTTTCTTCAAATAATCCATACTTCTCCTCGGCTTGTGACGTGTAAGAGAATAGTCTTGATTGATTCATCATGTACAGATTTGAAATGAGGAAATCATACGATATTTAGACTCCATTCAAGATTTATAATGATAAATCAAATATTTTTTATCCAAAAATAATGTGCTTTTAAGAAGATAAAAATTAAAGTTATTTAGAATACCGCAATAAAATCAGTAACGAGGAGGGTGGTTTATTGAAAAAAAATAAACCATGGAATTACTTAACTGATTATTGAATTTTGCTTATTCTTATCTGTTTCGTATGATTAAACATAAGATATTGATTTATAATAATTAATTTTTTCTTTATAGTGAATAATAGTCCCGACGAAAGGCAGCTTTTCTGAAACCACGAAGCCTTTCATATTGAAACAATTAAAATCATTTTTGTGCACACCATGAGTGGAGCCGGTGCATGAGTAAAAGAATATTGAAGAAAGGAATAAAAATATCTCTTATAAGTCTTCTTAAGAGTCAAAGGTGTTGTAACATTAGAGGCTCGTAAATAGTATGATGATGTTAGTTTTCTCCTTCATAAGTGTAAAGATGAGGCGAGACAACAGCTTTTACATTAAATATCGTCCGAACCCAACAAATGAGCGAAATCGCTTTTTAAAAGTTCTGCATAAAAATGTATTTTTAGTTAGTTTGTTAGGAACTATGAGAAATTCCTTTATTGCGCTTAATATAAATAAATCCATATCCCAGACCGATAAGGGCAGATAAACCTGAGCCACAAAGGACCCCAATTTTTGCCGCATCAAGCAGAATAATATCTTTAAAAGCGAGCATTGAAACAAAAATAGACATTGTAAAGCCAATTCCTGCTAAAAAACCAATGAGTAAAACGCCTGTCCAGGTCATATGAGGGGGGAGGCGGCATAGCCCTGATTTTACAGCTATATAACTGGCAGTGATAATACCAAGAGGCTTACCGATGAAAAGACCAATGACAACACCCAAAACAATCAAGAATGATTTGTCAGAAGAAAGATCAAAGTTTGCAAAACTTACTCCTGCATTTGCGAAGGCAAAAACTGGCATGATACCGTATGCAACCCATGGATGCAATGCTTTTTGAACACGTGTTACTGGGGCGATCATGGCCCGTTGTCCTTTGCGCATCTTTTTCAATGCTGTTGAAATATGATGCAGATCTGTTTTTGTATTTTTTTCTTGAAGAATTTGCATAGCGTTACTGAGCATGGTGAGTGGCGCTACAAGAGTACGGGTAGGAAGAACGGGAGTCATCATCCCTAAGATTACGCCAGCAAGCGATGGGTGAACGCCTGTTACCATTAAACCCCACCAAATGATTGCACCAGGTAAAATGTAAAGCCATGCTGATGCAAGCCCGATCCACTGAAAAAATAGTACCAAAGCAATACCCGCTCCTGCAATCATTAAACCGCTAGGATCAATGTTTGTTGAGTAGAAAAAAGCAATAATAAGAACAGCGATAATATCGTCAATAATTGCTAATGATAGAAGAATAATATGAAGATTAGAGGGAATTTTTTTCCCTAGAAGAGCAAGAATACCTAGAGCAAAGGCAATATCTGTTGCTGTTGGCACAGCCCAACCGCGGATATGTCCCTCGTTAAAATTGAAGATAAAGTAAATAATTGCAGGAACACAAACGCCCCCTATTGCAGCAACAATTGGTAAGATTGCTTGTTTAAAATCGGCAAGAGCCCCTTCATGAATTTCGCGTCGAATTTCCATTCCTGCGACGAGAAAGAAAATAGTCATAAGGGCATCATTAACCCAGAAATGTAAATCCCATGAAAGAGTGAAATGACCCAAATTAAAGCCAAGAGGTGTATGCCAAAAAGATTCATAGAAAGCAGCATATTTAGAATTGGCAAAAATAAGTGCAGAAGCAGCAGCTAATAAAAGAACAACACCACTAAGAGCTTCAATATGGAGAAAACGCTCGATAGCAGAAAGCGCTTGATTAGTGACACGAGAAGCGCGATTAGGCAGGCGATTTGAAGATAAATCAGACATGAACAACTCCAAGCATCGTCAATTTTAGATTCTATACTCTCTGTATAAATGACTTTGTATGATACCTTCTGTATCATACAAAAGAAAAAAGAGGAATAAAGTTCTTAATTTATAGACAAGATCATCATGTTTAAAGCACAAAATGTTTAACGCGACGCTTCATTTTTAATAGTGAGATGTACTTTGCTTAAAGCCTTAGATAGATCATTTTGTAGAGCAGATTCGAGATCAACTATTGCGAGACCTTTATTATCGTTTGCTTTAATTTTAACGATCAATGTTTGTGGATTTTTAGCAAATTCTCCTAAGGATTTTGAAATTTTTTCTGCTTCGTCATGATTTTTTAGCAGAATTTTTGGGGTCTGCGTCATCATTAGATAGAAATCGTCATAAAGTTCCTTTTTTAGATCATGTTGGCTGTCATTAAGATTTTGCGCAAGATAAGAAAAAAGCTTATCAATGAAACCTGCATCCGTATATTGTATATCAATTTCATTGATGCCAAGGTCTTGAGACGCAGCAATCATTATATTTTTCTGACCAGAAAAAAGCTTTTCATCAACATCAATAACCTTAGCCGAGATGTTCCCAGATCCAACGTTTTTCATATTGAAAGACATTGTATCAAGAAAGAGCATACGTTTTTTTTCATCGTAAGAAATATCAATTTTTCCTGAAACATTAAAGCGCTCAAAGTTCAGGTTTTTGAAGAACTCTAAGTCTTTTTCATTCATTTTTTTAGGTAAAACGGAAAGGTTATTGAGAGAAAGAAAAAGCTTTTTAGGGATAGGTTGTTTCCACAAACTTGGTTTGAATTGGAATGATTCGAGCGTTGCTTTCAACTGCGGTATATCAACGGTGATATTATCAACTTTGGCATCCGCTGAGGTAATGGCGAGCAGTATGTTTAGAAGAAGACCATTTTGTGCTACTTTTTCAGCGATTTTATTATTCTCTTTTCTTGCATTAAGATAAGCTTTGATTAATTTTTCAGGAGTTTGCTCAAGCGGTTTCATCTTTAAACCAGATGTTTTAAACTGCCCAAGGAAGAAAGAGCTGTTTTTTTCTGCTTCTTCAAAAATATCGACACTTATATTATTCAAAGAAATGGGGCCAGTAACGGTTTTACCTTGATTGAGAGCATTGTTTTTTCCAAAAATGATAGAGTAGGCATAGTTGATGTCGATATCATGGGCTTTTATTGTATTACTTTTAGCCATAAGTTGCATCTGTTTGGCACCATTTGCTACGACCGTTTTAAGATCCATATTTTTGATACTAACTGAATGGATATGGTTATTTCTAAAATCAGAAAGCTGGAAATTCTTGATTTCAACCGTTTCTGTTCGGTTATTTTTATTTTCTATAGAAAGTTGTATATTGGGAGCAATAATTGAGGAAAGCTCAATACGCATCATTGATTGTAAAAGACGTGATGTTATCGTTCTATCTTTTTCTTTTAAGGATACATTCCGAAGAGAAATTTGGGGAATTTGCACATGAATATTATTATACTTTAAATCAACATTATAAAATGTAAAAGTTCCGGGAATAAAGGAAAGAGGAGGACGGGCAGAAATGGCACCAATTTTAAGTGATGTACCAGCTGGAACAGGTATTGTCACATTCTTCAAATTGATTTTACCTAGAATGCTTACTTCAGATGTTTCGGCTTTTATGGAATGACGGGCTATTTCTTTTCTTACAAAACTGTCAAGATAGGGTTTTGCAATATAAAATCCACCAACAATTATAATTGCCAAGATAGCAACAAATCCAATAATGCAAGTGAGCCAATATCTGAGGTTACTTTGATACCCACTATTAAGATTGACCATTCTTTCTTCTTTCATTTTTATCACTCTTTGAATTGAGAGTGAAGATAAATTCTTTTAAGCAACGACAAAGGTTTAAATATAGCGTGTACCAGTTTCAACAATTATCTACTCTCTATATTAGAGTTATTCTCATCTTTTTTGCAATATAGCTTTATCAACTTTTATCAATTTTCTTTGGGTTCAGCACTTTATAGAAAAGCACGCATAATAAGGAGAGGCAAGTTTATGCGCATCATAATTTTTTATCACTTTAAAATTATCCTAAAATATTTCGATGTCTGCTTTTATCTTGCTGCTGTTTATAGGAATATTTAAAACATAAAAAATATGTTCTTGTTCATTATAATTTAATGGGGAGAGGTAAGTGTTATGACAGAAAATCAAATAATGGCTTTTTCGATCATTGGTCTCATGATGGTTGTTTTTATTTGGGATCGATTTCGTTATGATCTTGTTGCTATTTCTACTTTATTAATAGCTTGTGCCCTTGGTCTTGTCAGTCCGAAGGAAGCTTTTAGCGGTTTTAGTAATGATATCGTTATTATCGTGGGGAGTGTGTTTGTTGTCAGTACGGCTGTATCTCGCTCTGGTATAATGGAATTTATTATTCAACGGATATGGCCAGACGTGAAATCGGTGCGTCTTCAATTAGCGTTTTTGGTTCTTTCTGTTGTCGTATTATCAATGTTTGTTAAAAATATTGGTGCTTTGGCGATTATGCTTCCGATAGCTTTTCAGTTTGCACGTCGTTCTCAGGTTTCTCCTTCTGTCTTTTTGATGCCCATGGCCTTTGGTTCTTTGTTGGGGGGGCTTATGACACAGATAGGAACATCTCCCAATGTTGTTATTTCAGCGATGCAAGAACGTTTAGCAGGAACACCTTTTACTATGTTTGATTTTACACCAGTTGGTGCGGTTATTGCGACGGCTGGTGTTGTATATTTGGTCTGTTTTTATTGGCTTTTGCCTGTGCGTGTGCGTTCAGGTGTATCGTTTGATGATGCCATTGATATTCGTAATTATGTTGCAGAAGTACATATTCCAATAAATTCACCGATTGTGGGAAAAAATATTGTTGATTTGGTTAAGCCATCAAGTGGTGATGTTATGGTGATTCAAATCATCAGAAACAAAGTATCTATTTCACCATTACCAGATTTTGTTTTGTCTGAAAATGATATTATTTTGCTGGAAGGATCACATACAGGGTTAGATAGCGTGATGAATTCTGCTCGTTTAGAGTTTTCTAAGGGGCGAACTATTGTTGCAGGTGATAAGGACAGTGATATTGATATTATTGAAGCAGTCATTACCCATAATTCACCTCTTATCGGTATTAGTGCGAAAGAGTTTTCCTTATTTGATCGCTATAATGTAAATTTGCTTGCGTTAAGTCGTCAACATGAAAGGGTGCGGGGAAGACTTGATGATATTATTTTCCATCTTGGAGATGTGATTGTTTTGCAAGGACAGGATGCAGTTATTCCAAATTTATTAAGAGAATTGAAATGCTTGCCCCTAGCAAAACGAAATATTGTGTTTGGAAATTTACGACATGGTTTCATCTCTTTAGCTGTTTTATTTATAGCAATTATTTTTACAGCTTTTCATATTGTTCCAGTTGCTTTTTCTTTCTTTTCTGCTGCTGCTGCAATGGTGATCTTTCGTGTTTTGCCCGCGCGTGATCTGTATCAGGCATTAGATGGCTCAATATTAGTGCTATTAGCGGCTCTTATTCCAGTGAGTGAAGCGTTAGAGAAAACAGGATGTACGGATCTCATTGGTCAATGGCTGAGCCAATTGGCAATATTTTTCCCGCCATCCGGTGCTTTAGCGCTTATGTTGGTGACAGCTATGTTGGTTACGCCATTTTTGAATAATGCAGCAACAGTGATGATGGTAGCACCAATTGCGTCAAGTTTTGCTCATTCCCTTCATTATAAGCCTGAAGCTTTTTTGATGGCTGTTGCAATTGGTGCGGGCTGTGAGTTTCTTACACCTATTGGACATCAAAGTAATATGCTCGTGATGGCGCCAGGAGGATATCGTTTTAGTGATTATCCACGTTTAGGTGCTCCATTGGCGGTGTTGATCGTTATTATTGCTGTTCCAATGCTTATGTGGGTTTGGCCTTTACAATAGGATATTTTTAGAAACTTTAAGAATCAATTATAAAAGGTTGTTAATCGTATGAAGATAAGTTGAAGGGATATACTTTATATAAAGAGCTTTAACTGAAGATTTGGAATTATACCACACTGTAATCATGGCGCTTCGGTATTTTTGATACAGATAAAAATTTATCTATTTGGTTTTAGTAGATATTCATGGAAATTTACTGTTTATTCAAGTTTTTTCAAGAATTGGTTTTTCTATTATAATTCTATAATCCAATACAACCAACGATTGCGGTTGAAGACTTTAAAAGATTATCTCTCTATATAATGGGGAGAAAATCTGCTTGAGATGATAGGCAATCATGATAAATATTAAGGCAGTGAATTTTTCATAAGACTCAATATATGTAAAAGCTGTAATATGTACAAACAGGGTGCTTATATCATTTTCGATTAAGACTGTTGCAAAAATCCGATTGAATTGGCTACATGTTGATTTAAAATAAATAAACGAGCAATTTAAAGATTTTTAGTTAATTAGGACTACCATCTTTATCCATTTATGCGTAAAAGCACAGATAAAGTAACTTTTTTCAAGGTATGATATATGTCGTATGATAGTTTTATTGCTGAAGTGAATGCAGAATTTCGTCAGGAAAAGGCGCTTGCTTTTTGGAGACGGTATGGTTTTTCAATTATTGGAGCAGTTATTCTTTTTATATTCATGATAGTTGCTTATCAAGTTTATCATCATACGCAAATAAAGAAAGCTGGTTATATTGGTGATGCATTTGTAAAGAGTCTTGATCTTGCGAATACACGTGATTTTGATAAAGCGATAAAGCAATTAGAAACTGTTAAAACCTCTCATTTTGGGGGGTATCCTTTTCTTGCTCGTTTACGTGAGGCTTCTTTACTCATGGAGAAAGGTGATATTATTAAGTCAGTGGAGATCTTTGATTCTGTTGCAGCGGATGAGAAAGCACCGCAGATTTTGCAGAAAGTTGCAAAAATTCGGGCGGCTTATATTCTGGTTGATACAGGGACATTAGCTGATGTTGAAAAGCGCATCAAAGATATGGCAAGTGATACCGATCCTATGCGTATGTCTGCAAGAGAAGCTTTAGGCTTAGCTGCCTATAAGGCGGATAAAATGGATGAGGCGGTTTATTATTTTAAAAAAAATTCTGAAGAAGGTGCTTTGGGTTCAAAAATAACAGATCGGGCTCGAATGATGCTTGAGCTTATACAAGCTGAGGGCAAGGCAAATAAGGAATAAATCGATGAGCCTTACCATTGCTATCATTGGTCGTCCCAATGTTGGGAAGTCGACACTATTTAATCGTTTGGTTGGGCAAAAATTGGCTTTGGTTGATGATAAGCCTGGTGTAACACGTGATCGGCGTATTCATGCGGCAAAACTTCAAGATCTACGTTTTGATGTGATTGATACGGCTGGGCTGGAAGAAGCAGGTGATCATACACTCGAGGGGCGTATGCGTTCTCATACAAAAGTTGCAATTGATGAAGCGGATCTTATTTTATTTGTATTTGATGCAAAGAGCGGAATAACACCAAGTGATTTAAATTTTTCTTCATTGGTTCGCAAATCAGGAAAGCCAATTGTGCTTGTTGCCAATAAGTCTGAGTCAAGAGCGGCAACAGGAGGAGAGTATGAGGCGTGGTCATTAGGTTTGGGAGAGCCGTGCCCAATATCGGCTGAACATGGTTTGGGACTTAGTGATCTGCGTGATGCAATTATAGATGCTGTTGGGTCAGAGCATGCTTTTGGCAACAACAAAGAAGAAAATAGGATGATACAGCCTGCATCTGTTGGTGATGATGTAAAGGATTTGGAAGAAGAGGAGCTTATTTACGATGAAAGTAAGCCCATTAGGATTGCGATTGCGGGGCGTCCCAATACAGGAAAATCCACTCTTATTAATAGTATGTTGAAACAAGAGCGATTGTTAACAGGACCAGAAGCAGGACTCACGCGTGATTCTATTTCTGTAGATTGGGAATGGCGTGGTCGTCATATTAAACTTTTTGATACTGCAGGTTTACGTCGAAAATCGAGAATTCAAGAAAAATTAGAAAAACTATCTGTTGCAGATACTTTGCGTGCTATTCGTTTTGCAGAAGTGGTGGTCATTGTTTTTGATGCAACGATACCTTTTGAAAAGCAGGATTTACAAATTGCTGATCTTGTGATTCGTGAAGGGCGTGTTCCAGTTATTGCTTTCAATAAGTGGGACCTTATTGAAAACAGTCAGACTACATTGATTGATTTGCATGAAAAATGTGCTCGATTTCTTCCTCAAGTTCGTGGTTTGAGAGCCGTTCCTTTATCAGGACAATATGGTCAAGGGATTGATAAACTGATGGAAAATGTCATGATGATGCACCGTGTATGGAATCGTCGCATTTCGACGGCTAAATTGAACCAATGGCTTGGAACTGTTGTGGCACATCATCCACCTCCTGCGGTTTCTGGACGTCGACTTAAGGTTAAATACATCACACAGGTTAAGACACGTCCTCCTGGATTTATGATTTCTTGCTCGCGTCCCAAAAGTATGCCACAGTCGTATTTGCGTTATCTTGTCAATGGGTTACGTGAAACATTTGATATGTCTGGTATACCTGTTCGCATATCATTACGAGCCTCTGATAATCCTTTTGCGACACGTTCCAAGAAGAAATGATAACTCTTTAATTTTTTGAGTGAATGAAATCTATACTTAAGAATCTTAAAAGTAAGTTTTTTCAATGATCTTTCTTTTCATAAAATTAAAATTTTATTTGCTAAAGTTTTAATTTTATTGATGATCATTTATTTGCATGTCATGAGAAGAGTGTGATAGGGAGTATTTAAGAAAGAGTACATAATCCTCTTAATGGGTTATTTAAGTGCAAGAGTAGATGCAATATGAGGGTAGGGGAATATAATTATGATGCTTGTGTGAAAAGCAGTATTAGATTATCGTTTCATAAAAATAAAGATTATGAATAAGCGCTTTTGCTTACGATAGTTTTGTCTGAATAAAAAGCAAAAATACTTGCTAAATCTACCGATATTCAATTGTAAAGAGCGAGGTTCATAAAAGTGGATTAAAATTGTATAAAGTGGTATGGTAATCGTATTTAAATTTTATTGTGTTCTATTGGCTTAATCTATTTGAAATTTTAGATTTATTAATATCTTGTATTTAAAGGAACTTCTCTTAATACCCTCAAGCTCATTTCGTGATGGGGCCTGTAATGGCATATGTAAAATACTTTGCGAATAGGATCATATAGAAACCATTGATTATTATTTTCATAAAATAAAAAGTGCAAGTTTATTTGAATAAAAGGTGTAAACTAACGCTCTCATACTGTTTTTTAGCTTTCTATGTTCTCTTTCAAAACTAGGATTGATATAACATTGGGAGCCGGAAAATAAGATGGTATCAGTTGACACCTTTCGTTAAGCGTAAAAATGGTTGTTCTATGAGTTTTATATTATTCACGGGAACTTTTGTTATACATTCACGGGTGCTGTCGTGAAATCGGTTTAGGTGCTCAGAATATCTTTTTAAGAAAGCATGTAAATTGAAAAATACGTTATTTCTGCAATAAAATTTATACGATAACTTGTGATAGATTTCTTTTAGTATCTTGACGAATAAATTTGGGAACAATATGATGCACACGGTTTTATGAAATGTATTCTTACGTTGCTTTTTAATTAAGGAGCCAATGATGGCGATGGGCGAGAAACCCGTTATGAGCCGTAAGGAGGCTGAAGAGAAAAAGCAAGGAGAGTGTCTTCATTCAGAGGATTTGGAATGTCGTAGTAGGAATTTAAGCGTGGCTTTAGTGCGCAAGCAAGCATTAAAGAAGCGGGAGCATAAGAATAAGCGGGAAAAATCACAAGGAAGGATGGCAGGCGCAATTAAGCTTTCCAGTGAGTTTCTGGCAAGTGTTATAGTTGGTATTGTTTTGGGGTTGGGGTTTGATAAGTTAGCAGGTTCATGGCCTTGGGGATTAGTATTTTTTCTCTTCTTTGGGTTTGCTGCTGGTGTATTGAGTATTCTTCGGTCTGTGGGGTATGTTTCCTCCAGTCAATTAGGAAAAAAAGGCGCATTGCGCCAAAAACAAGATAAAGGGGCCAATGAGAGGTCCGATAAATGAGGTTGAAGTGACAACGCACGCTCCAGATCCTATTCATCAGTTTGAGGTTTCAAGGCTGATTAAGATTTCCATAGGAAATATGGATTTATCGTTTACAAATGTATCATTGTTTACAGTCCTTACGGTTGTTGTAACTTCTATTTTTCTCTTCATTTCGTCATCGAGTCGTGGATTGGTTCCAACGCGGATGCAGTCTCTTTCGGAAATGGCATATGAATTTGTAGCATCGACTCTGCGGGAATCATCTGGTGTGCAGGGGATGCAGTTTTTTCCTTTAGTTTTTTCTCTGTTTACTTTTATTTTAGTTGCTAACTTTATTGGTCTCTTTCCTTATTTTTATACGGTTACATCTCAAATTATGATCACGTTTTCGTTAGCAATGGTGGTGATTTTGACGGTGATTGGTTATGGCTTTTATAAGCATGGGGTCAGTTTTTTGAAACTGTTCGTTCCCAGTGGAGTTCCTGTTGTGGTTTTGCCTCTGGTGACAATGATTGAGGTTATTTCTTTTCTCTCCCGTCCAATTAGTCTTTCTCTTCGTCTTTTTGCGAATATGCTTGCTGGTCATATTACGCTTAAAGTGTTTTCTGGGTTTGTTGTTTCAATGATTGGGGTAGGACTCGTAGGTGTGGGTGGTTCGGTTTTACCGCTTATTATGACTGTAGCAATTACTGCACTTGAGTTTTTGGTCGCATTCCTTCAGGCTTACGTCTTTACGGTTTTAACTTGTATGTATCTTAATGATGCAATTCATCCAGGACATTAATAAAACTGGCGGTTATTCCGTCGAATAATGCAATTTCGCTTTAAAGGAGAATAACATGGAAATGGTGCTTGCAGCAAAATATATTGGCGCTGGTCTTGCTTGCTTTGGTATGGCTGGAACAGCTTTAGGACTTGGTAATATTTTTGGTAGCTATCTTTCTGGTGCATTACGAAATCCATCAGCAGCAGATAGTCAGTTTGGACGTCTCGTCTTTGGTTTTGCTGTAACAGAAGCTTTGGGAATTTTTTCATTGCTCATTGCTTTATTACTTCTTTTTGGGGTTTGATCATCATCAAAAGGGTATATCTGTTCTTGCATGAGGAAAGATTTACCCTTTTAGCTCTTAACCAGAGAGATGCCAGAGAGATGTCAGTCAGTTATCATCGGTTATAGAGGGCTTTAATAAGCTATTTAAAGGATGAAAGAAGATGTTTGTTTCAAGCGCTTATGCACAGAACACTGAAACGTCGATAGAACATATTAAAAAGGTGGCAGAGCATGCAAATCGTGTGTTTCCGCCTTTTGATTTTGTGCATTTTGGTTCGCATTTTTTCTGGTTGGCAATTTCTTTCGGTCTTTTTTATCTTTTTATCTCTCGTGTAATTGTACCACGTATTGGTGGTGTTATTGAAACACGGCGAGATCGAATCGCATCTGATTTAGATCAGGCAATGCGCATGAAGCAGGAAGCAGACATTGTCGTTGAAACTTATGAGCGGAAATTAGCAGAAGCGCGTTTGAATGCGCAGGCTATAGCGCAGGTAGCTAGTGAAGAATTAAAAGAAAAGGCAGAGCTTGAACGGAAAGAAATTGAAGAGAGTTTAGAGAAAAAACTCGCAGATGCTGAAAAACAGATAGCAAAAATTCGGGATAAAGCGATGCAAAATGTTGGTTCTATCGCTGAAGAAGTAGCTCTTGAAATTGTGAAAAAATTGATTGACGTTGATATTAGCAAAGAGGCTGTTCGTTCAGTTGTTAAAACTGCGGATTATTGAGGAAGACAAAGATGACTGATACTTTTTGGGCATTTGTTGGGTTAGTTCTTTTTTTGGCTCTTTTAGTCTATTTCCAAATTCCACAAAGGGTTATACACCATCTTGATGCGCGTGCAAAGCGTATCAAAGATGAACTGGATGAGGCTCTGCGTCTTCGTGAAGAGGCACAGGAAATATTAGCTGAATATCAACGCAAACATGCAGAAGCAGAAAAAGATGCGCAAGAAATTGTTGCAGCAGCAAAGCATGAAGTTGAATCTATTATTGCTGAGTCCCGTGCAAAAGCAGAAGAATATGTAAAAAACCGTAATAAATTGGCAGAACAAAAAATCGCTCAAGCAGAAGCGGATGCAATACGCATGGTTTCTTCATCGGCGATTGATTTGGCAATTTCTACAGCACGTACCCTTATTGCAAGGGAAATAGATTCTAACAAGGCAGATGAACTTATCAAAGAGTCTCTTGAGAAAGAATCATTTATCAAAATGAAAACATATCTTAATTAATGATATTTGAGAGATAAAGAACAGTCTCTTTGGTTACATAATTTTCTCAATATTAATTAATAAAAGTCATAAAAAAGAAAAAATTATCTTCATTGTTTTTATCAGTTAATAGGGTATTTTGATTTTAAATGACAAGTTTTGAGAAGTCTGCAACCGATTGTGTAACAATGTGAGTGCGTTTGAGAAGAGCAAGACGGTTAGCACGAACATCAGTTTTTTTATCATTCACCAATACTTTTTCAAAAAATATATCAATCAATTTTCCAAGTGGCGCTAGCACACTGAGTGCAAATGATAAATTTGTTGCATTGATGGGAGCAAGAACCTTTCTTTCTACTTCACAGATTGCATGATAGAGCTGCTTTTCTTCTTTCTCGACAAAGAGCTCAGGATTAATTTTATTCGCTATTGTTGTGCTTTTTTGAAATTCATTTTCAAGAATATTGGCAGTACGTTTTACAGAGGCTACAAAGTTCATTCCATCGTGGGTATTGATGAAAGCGATAAGCGATTCGACACGACGTGCAACCAATAAAAAATCATCAGAATCTTTATTTAAAACGGCTTCAAGGGCATCGTAACGAGCGCCTTCCTCTTTTAGATAGATTTTCAAACGGTCATGAAAAAAGAATAACAGATCTGATAAAATATATTCTGTTTTTTCTGGAAGCAGATTCTGCAATTGTGAATTTTCTCTTTGAGAGATTTCATATTTATTTTTTTGTTGTAAGAAAAGATTCGTTGCTAACTGGAACAGCGGCATAAGATTGATTTTCCAATCTCGCGAAAGTACAAGCCTAATAATTCCCAATGCTGCTCGTCTTAACGCATAGGGATCTTTTGAGCCCGTTGGTTTTTCATTAATGAGCCAAAAGCCAACGAGCATGTCAATTTTGTCGGAGAGCATAACGGTTATAGCAAGTGGTTCTTGTGGAAGACGATCTGTTGGTCCTTGAGGTCTATAATGGTCTTCGATTGCTACAGCTACGCGAGGATCTTCCCCTTGAAGAAGGGCGTATTTTTGCCCCATAACACCTTGTAGTTCAGGAAATTCTCCGACAATTTCTGTTTGCAAATCAGCTTTTGCAAGGATGGCTGCACGTTTTGCTAAAAGAGGATCTGTTTGTATCAAAGGGGCAATTTCTTGTGCGAGTGCAGCAATGCGTTCTACCCTTGCTCCTTGTGTACCTAATTTAGCATGAAAAGTTACATTCAAATGATCAAGTCGCGCCATTCTTTGATCGAGAGGTTTTTTTATATCAAGCTCAAATTTTTTTATAGAAGATTCCAATTGTTGAAGATCAGGCAAATCATGCTGATCGGTTTGCCAAAAATGAAGTGCATCAGAAAGACGGGCACGGACAACCTTACTATTTCCTTTCGAAATTTCTTTGCCTTCATCATTTGCAAGAATATTAGAAACGAGAATAAAATGATGAGAAAGTTTTACTTTTTCTCCTTGTTTGCGGGTGACAAAACATTTTTGATTGGCTCGAATGGTCAAGCGAATAATTTCTGGAGGAATATCAAGGAATGATTTGTCAAAATCACCCATCAGGATAACAGGCCATTCAACAAGACCAGCAACTTCTTCTAGGAGGGGATTATCTTGAACCAGTTCTAAACCGTTTGCAAAGCAGAGATTTTGGGCATCAGCTAAAATAATATTCTTTCGTCTTTCGGCATCCAGAATGACTTTATGGGTTTCAAGTTGAGTAACATAGTCATCAAAGCGGCGCACTTGAAATGGCTCTCCATCACTTAAGAAACGATGACCATAAGTTAAATTATTGCTTTTAAGAGAACCAATTGTAAACGGAATAACATGTGTTTCACCAATTTCTGGTCCGAAGATGCAAAGAATGTTTTGTAAAGGTCTAATCCACTTCAAAGTACCACTTTGTGCTGAATCTTTTCCCCAACGCATAGATTTCGGCCACGGAAAGTTGCGGATAATATCCGGTAAAATATCGGCAATAATTTCTTCTGCAGCTCGACCTTTTTTAACAATTTTAGCAATATAAAAATGCCCTTTTTTATCATCATGTCCAATATGCGCTTCAGAAACATCATTTAATCCTGTTGCACGTAGAAAACCATCAATTACATGCTGTGGTGATTTTATACTGGGACCTTTGCGTTCTTCATGGACATCTTTGGAGCGTGTGGAAAGTCCGCGTATGTCCAATGTTAGCCGACGAGGTGTCCAATATTCACGAGCAGCTTCATAGATCAATCCAGCATTCACAAGTTGATCTGTAACAGATTTCTTAAGATCAGCAGCAGCTTTTCGTTGCATACGTGCGGGGATTTCTTCACTGAAAAGTTCAAGAAGAAGATCAGACATTAGGCTTCTCCAGTATATATTTGTCCAGCTTCTGTGAGTAAAAAGGCTTCCCCACAACGGCGCGCGAGATTACGAACGCGAAGAATGTAATTTTGTCGTTCGGTTACAGAAATAACGCCACGTGCTTGCAAAAGATTAAAGATATGGCTCGCTTTAATACATTGATCATAGGCAGGAAAAACACAGCGATGGAATACATTTTCTTTATTTGGTTTTCCAGCATCAAGAAGTGCGCTGCATTCGCGTTCTGCATCGATAAAGTGCTGATGGAGCAGTTTTGTATCAGCAAATTCGAAGTTATAATATGAGTATTCCTGTTCTGCCTGTAAAAAAATATCTCTATAACTTATTTTGTTTTCTCCCTCCAAACCATTAAAGTTAAGGTCATAGACGTTATCAACCCCTTGGATATACATCGCTAGACGCTCAAGACCGTATGTGAGTTCCCCTGAAACTGGAGCGCATTCAATGCCGCACACTTGTTGAAAATAAGTAAATTGAGAGACTTCCATTCCATCGCACCAACATTCCCATCCAAGCCCCCAAGCACCAAGAGTGGGACTTTCCCAATCATCTTCAACAAAGCGAATATCATGCAGTTTTGTATCAAGCCCGATAGCTTGTAGCGACTTTATATAAAGTTCTTGTAGATTGAGCGGAGAGGGTTTGAGAAGTACTTGGAATTGATAATAGTGTTGTAAACGATTTGGATTCTTACCATATCGGCCATCTGTTGGACGTCGAGAGGGTTGGACATAAGCAACTTTCCAAGGGCGTGGTCCTAGAGAGCGTAATGTTGTTGCTGGATGAAAAGTCCCAGCTCCGACTTCCATATCGTAAGGTTGCAAAATTGCACACCCATAGTGTGCCCAATAATTTTGCAAAGTTAATATTAGTCCCTGAAAAGAACGTTTGGGGTTAAGATGTTCAGGCAGTTTCACGCTTTATACTCTTTATATTGAACTAAACAAAAAACAAAGTAATTTTAGTTTCTCTATTTATTATTTCATGTGGTTTATGGTTAAGCATCGTTTATTGCAAACCAAATTTCAACTTTTCTTGAATTTGTTCAGAATTTTCTGGTTTTCCGTCAATTGCGTGGTTCCATTGAAAGATTGCTTCACGTTTACGCCCAACTTTCCAATAGGCATCCCCTAAATGATCATTTAGTGTTGGGTCCTCAGGTTGTAATCTGACAGCATTTTCTAATATTTGCACTGCTTTATTATATTCTTTTAGTTTATAATAAGCCCACCCTAAAGAATCGAGAATATGACTGTTGTGAGCTTGTAAAGCAGAGGCTTTTTGTAGCATACGGAGCGATTCTTCAAGCTTCTCACCACGTTCCACAAGGGAATAGGCTAAATAATTAAGAACCTGCGGTTGATTTGGGAAAAATTCAAGTGATTTTCGCAAGTCAAGTTCTGCTTTTGGCCATTGCTTTAAACGTTCAAAAGCAATACCACGCTGATAAAAGAGTTTCCAATCGTCCTGCTGAAAGTTTTTTATCTTTGTAATAGCGTAGTCTAGAGTTTTAATGGCCTCAAGAAATTTATTGTCCTGCATATAAAAAGCAACGAGCGTTATCAAAATATTACGATCATTGGGAAATTTTTTATTTAACAATGTGAGTAATTTTATTGCTTCTTTGTAATTGTTGTTATTGGCAAGAAGGAATGCAAGATGAAGTTGTCCATCTTTATAATAAGGAGATTTAGGGGATAAAGCGCGATAAAGTTTAATTGCTTGATGTGGATCGTTCAATTTAGCAGAAATGTGTGCGAGCTGAAACAGTGTTGCGTCATTTTGAGGGTATAAGGCGAAAGATAATTGCTTAAAAATACGTGCAATTCGCCCTGAGTTTTTGTAGTTGAGGGCTGTTCCAAAATTATATAATACCTCGGCTGCTCCTTGTTGAGGTGTTTTAATAACTCTCTCTAAGAAAGAATTTTTTTCAATTTTTTCTTGAAAATTTTTAAGGACTTCTCGACCTGACAACATTTGTTCGCCATGCTGGATTGTTTGAAGAGCTTGGTTGCGCATATTATGGCGCAATTGGAATGAGGCATAGGCTATGATAATACGCTCATAAGTATTAGGAGCGATAAGAGTTCCCTGTTTGTTACTCAGTGCTTTAATGAAATATTTTTTTGCATCCTTTGGCCGTTCTGCAAGGTCGCTCATAAGTGCTAGATGATAAGATATAAAAAGATCATACCAGACAGGACCTTTGAGTTTCTTAAGATCATCGATTGCCTGAGATTTTTGTCCAGATCCAAATGTAATCCAAGCGCCGATGAGTTCAGGTATTGGATTATTGGACGTAGGAAGTTCCTTTAATTTCAGAAGAGCCTTGGCATTCTTATAATCTTTTTTGATGAGACTTTCTACTGACAAAGTTAAGGAAACAAAGGGAGTTATAACATCGTTCTCTTTGAGTTTTTGGGCTTGTTGGATAGCTTCTTTAAAGTTTCCGACCGAGAGCATAGCTTCAAGGAGCTCTTTTTGTGTTTCAATGTTATCAGGTTGATAAACCAGTGCTTGTTTAAAATAATTGATAGCAAGTTCTGTTTTATTTTCATGATTTGCAACCCGTCCAGCTAAATAAGCACCTGTAAATGAGCTTGTATGAGTTGCTGCACTTATTTTACTGTAGGTGAGGGATGGCATCAGCATGATACCCACGATAAAGAGGGCAAAAAGTCGAGATACCGTTGCAGAGCACATGGAGCTAATCCTTTTCAAGATAATCAATTGATGGTGTTGTTTATAGATCATATCTCATTACTTTGTTGAGAAATACTGCGATTCTTGCAAAGAATTCAGTTTACGCGCGCAATACAAAATTCAACAGTCTCAACGAGAGCATTATAAGCAAGATTTTCATTCATGGGAACAAGAGCATCAATTGCATATTTTCCATAGATGCGTGCTTGTTCTATTGTATCTGTGATACTATCATACTTTTCCATTAAGTGTTGCGCGTGTGCGAAGGATTCATCATTATTATTGCCATCTTCAAGCGCTTTTTTCCAGAAATCTTTTTCTACCATATTCCCACGCTCATATGCGAGAATAACAGGCATTGTGATTTTTCCTTCTCTAAAATCATCCCCTATATTTTTTCCTAAGTTTTGAGCACTACCGCTATAGTCAAGTGCATCATCAATTAATTGGAAAGCTAAACCTAAGGATGTTCCATATTCACGTAATGAAGAACGCTCTTTATTTCCATAGCCAGCAATAATGGGTCCTACTTCAGCGGCTGCTGAAAAAAGTGCTGCTGTTTTTGCATCGATGATTTTGAGATATTCTGAAGGGCTGGTTTTTATATTTTTTGCGGCAGAAAGTTGCATAACTTCTCCTTCAGCAATAATTGCAGCAGCGTTGGCTAGGACAGAGAGCGCTTCTATGGAACCGACATCGACCATCATTTTAAAGGCCTGGCCCAATAGGAAATCACCAACAAGTACACTTGCTTGATTCCCCCAAATCATCCGTGCTGTAGATTTTCCACGTCGTAAATTACTTTCGTCAATCACATCATCGTGTAGCAATGTTGCTGTATGCATAAATTCAACAGCTGTTGCGAGTTTTATATGCCCGTCACTTTGATAACCGAACATATGAGCAGAAGCGAGCGTAATCATTGGGCGTAATCGCTTTCCACCTGATGAAATAAGATGGTTAGAAATTTCAGGGATCATCTCAACCTCTGATTTTGCCATAGAGAGAATAAATTGATTTACGCAATCCATATCTTTTTGAGTAAGATTGACAAGAGGTTGAAGAGAAATTTGATTATTTCTTATTTGTTTTGGTTTGATAGCTGCACTCAATGTGTTTACTCCTAGAGTATTGCAATGGACATATATAAAATTTACTTTATTCATTAGCATAAAGGGGGTTTGGTTTTGACTCAAGCTTTTGATGTCGTTTAAAAGTGTTAGCTTGGAATGTTATTGGCAAGAAATGTTCTTTAGCGAGTGTAATCTTATTGTTATAAAATAATAAAAAATTTAAAATAGCAGCTGAATGGCAAAAATGCAGTTTATAAAGGTGAGCATTAGGCTTTTAAATGGATAAAGCAGCGAATCAGAGTGGTGAAACAATTGACAGTTTTCACCGCGGGAAATTTTATTTGGTTCAACCCCATAAATATGGTCATCGTTCTGGAATGGATGCGATGTTATTAGCTAGTTTGGTTCCAAGTGATTTAAAGGGCAAGGTTGTTGATTTAGGTGCTGGTGCTGGAGCTGCAGGGTTAGCTGTTGCTTCGCGTTGTCTGAAAGTTCATGTTACCTTAGTTGAACGTTCGGCTTTTATGATATCTTATGCTCAAAAAACGCTTATGCTAAAACAAAATAAACAATTTGCTAGCCGAATTTGTTTGCTAGAAGCAGATGTTACCTTCAAAGGGAATGCCCGTATAAAAGCAGGTTTGATAGATAATAGCTTTGATTTTGCGATTATGAATCCACCTTTTAATAATCCCACTGATCGCAAGACACCTGATCAACAAAAATCTGAAGCACATGTTATGCCTGAAGCGATGTTTGATAATTGGTTGCGGAGTGCAGCAGCGATTGTCAAGCCAGGTGGATACTTAGGGCTCATTGCACGACCACAATCACTAGTAGATATTTTGCGTGCTTTAGAAGGGCGCTTTGGTGGTATTTGTATCGTTCCTGTGCATGCACGTGCAAAGACAGCAGCAATTCGTCTTTTATTTTACGCAAAACGAGGAAGCAGAGCAGCTTTATCTATTTTACCGGCATTGGTTATACATGAAGGTAATGACCATACTTTTTCACCCCGAGTTGATGCAATTAATAATGGATATATAAGCTTGTGGGAACTTTTCTAATAGTATCTTGTGTTTTTTAGTTTATTATTTAAAGTCTACACTTTGTTGTTAGGGAGGTTTGACTTTGGATGAAATTATATTTCTGGTTGTAATGTGGGGATTGATTGGCGTTTTTGGATGGTATCGCGTTCTTCCTTTTTGTTGTCCTTGCCTATTTAATTGTTCTTAATTTATAAGGAGATTTTGTTTTGATGGATTTTATTAAAAGTTTTATTCCACGCCGTTTTTCTTCCGATAAACTTGAAATTCCTGTGGTGCGCCTTCAAGGAGCAATTATGGATTCATCAGCATCTATATCTCGTACCCTTTCCCTCAGTAGGTGTGCAAATCTTTTAGAGAAGGCTTTCGCACACAAAAAGTCACCGGTTGTTGCACTTATTATTAATTCTCCTGGTGGTTCACCTGTACAATCGCGTTTTATCTTCAAGCGCATTCGTGACTTGGCAGAAGAAAAAAATAAAAAGGTTCTTGTGTTTATTGAAGATATTGCAGCATCTGGTGGTTATATGATTGCTTGTGCAGGGGATGAAATTTTTGCAGATCCTTCTTCAATTGTTGGTTCCATTGGAGTGGTTTCAGCTTCCTTTGGTTTTCCGGAACTTTTGAAGAAAATTGGTATCGAACGGCGTGTATACACAGCAGGAAAGAACAAAGTTACATTAGATCCATTTCAGCCAGAAAAAAAGGCGGATATTGAGCATTTGAAATCTCTCCAACTTGAAGTGCATCAAACTTTTATCGATTTGGTTAAAGAACGGCGTGCTGAAAAATTATCAGATGATTCGAATCTCTTTACAGGAATGTTTTGGAGTGGAAAACAAAGCGTTGGGCTTGGTCTGGTTGATGGATTGAATGATGTACGTTCTGTTATTAAGGAGCGCTTTGGTAATGATGCAAAACTTCGACTTATTATGCCTCCAAAAAGTTTTTTAGGACCTAAAACGCCTTCAGGAGTGACGGCACATACGGTCTATACAGTCGTTGATAGTGCATTGATGGCAGCAGAAGAGCGAGCTCTTTGGCAGCGTTATGGTTTGTGATGGAAAGGATCATTCAAGCCAGAGAGATTTTTATCTAAAAACAGATACTAGAAGAAAAAAGGCTTGAAATGATACGAATGAGAACATGTCGTTTATTTTGTATGAGAACTCTTTATATTTATTGTTTTTTAGAAAACGATTAAGAATATTCCAAGCTGTTTATAGGGCTCGTGCTAAAAGTATGGGTAAAAGGGGGAAATTTTTAAAAGAACCCTATGTAAGTGAATATTACGTCATATGATATCAAATGTACAAACTTCGTTCCAAAGACATTCCTATTTATTTACACCTATTAAATTGAATTTAGCTCTACATGTTGTAGGGCAACGTGCTGACGGGTATCATTTAATAGAGAGTTTGGTTTATTTTAGTCTTAGCGGTGATTGTCTACACTATGCACCTTGTGAAAATAATCAGTTTGTTTTGACGGGGTCGTTTGCAAAAGGGCTTGTTTCTCATTTAGACAATTTGGTTATTCGCGCAAGGGACTTTATGCATAAGACTTTTCCGGAATGTGCTCAACCTGCTTTTTTTCGGCTTGTAAAAACATTACCTGTTGCTTCAGGCATTGGTGGTGGCTCAGGTGATGCAGCTGGGGTTATCAGCATGTTGCGTCGGCAGTGGAATCTTGATTGCTCTTACGAAGAATTAGCAAAAATGAGCTTAGTTCTTGGTGCTGATGTTCCCATGTGCCTTTGTGCATTAGAGTATCAGCAGCCGCTTTTGGTTAAAGGAATTGGTCAAGAGATGATACGACTAAAAGAAGCTTGTTCATTAGCAATGGTATTGGTTAATCATGGACAAGAGATTTCAACACAAGCTGTTTTTAAAGCGTTAGAGAAGCGTCATAATCCTTCTTTAAAAATTAATACAGACGCTTTAAAGAGTGTTGATTCATTAGTTGAAGTTTTACAAGAAACGCGTAATGATCTTTTTTCTCCTGCATTAAAAATAGCACCTCAGTTAGCTGAAGTGTTATCTATATTAGATGAATGTGGGGCTCTTTTTTCCCGTATGTCTGGAACGGGAGCAACTTGCTTTGGCATTTTTAAAAATAAACAAACGGCGCAACAAGCAGCTCTTTTTATCAAATCAATGTACCCAAATTGGTTTGTAAAACCTATCATGACTTTAGGAAATATTTGATAAATAAATATAAAAGCTTTTATTTTATCATGATTTTATTATACATAATAAAAGAGGGTAACCAAAGAAATGTGTTTTTTTATTTTTTGTGCAAGAATTCGTGGAATGTTTGAAGAGCCATTTAAAACTGTAATGCTTGCAAAAAATGATCAGGCTACAGAAATAGATGTATGTTTGTTGTATTTGTGATGTATCAAAGATGTTTAATTTGCCGCTTCAACCAAATTTTTCGTGCGAATTGGATTTGCAAAAACAGGGTTTTTTTCATATAGCAGGTGTTGATGAAGTAGGACGGGGGCCTCTCGCTGGACCTGTGGTAACAGCAGCCGTTATCTTGGATAGAGATCGTATTCCTAATGGGTTAAATGATTCAAAAAAACTTTCTTTTTTCCAACGAAATAGACTTTATCATGAAATTTTGCAAAGTGCATTAGCGGTTTCAGTCGCCAGTCTTTGTGCTCGTACAATTGATCAATCTAATATTAGAAAAGCAACGTTAGAAGCAATGCGTCGCTGTATTATAGGATTAGCCATTCCAGCCCACTATGTCCTTGTTGATGGGCGTGATATTCCTTCTGAGTTGTCCTGTCCTGCAATGGCATTGATTAAGGGCGATCAGCGTTCAGTTTCAATTGCAGCCGCATCTATTATTGCGAAAGTAACGCGTGATCGGATGATGGAATGTACAGGACAAGTTTATAAAGGGTATGGTTTAGAGAAGCATGTAGGTTATGCAACGCTAGCGCATCGTACAGCTCTTGATAAATATGGACCAGTTATAGGATTACATCGTTATAGTTTTGCACCACTAAAAGAGTGTTATAGAAATGATGTGTCATGACGATTCTACCACTCGATAGTGCTTCGATAAGAGAGGCAATAGCGCTTCTTGAACAAGGGAAGTTAGTAGCGTTACCAACGGAAACTGTTTATGGATTAGCGGGCGATGCAACCAATGGGAGGGCAATTTCTTCTATTTATTCTACAAAGGGTCGTCCACAAATTAATCCTCTTATTGCGCATGTTAGCGGCATCGAAATGGCGGAACGTTATGTTAAAATTGACTTTCTTTCACGCCAATTAATAGAAGAATTTTGGCCAGGGCCTTTGACATTGGTTTTGCCTTTAAAGGAACAGCATAATATCCATCCTTTAACAACCTCTGGTTTGAATACCTTGGCTGTTCGTTTTCCAGACAGTCGTTTTGCGGAAGTGGTACAACATTTTGGCCGTCCACTTGCTGCTCCTAGTGCGAATCAATCGGGGCGTCTTAGCCCTACTTCAGCTGAGGCTGTTTTTGCATCTTTGGGGGAATCTGTTCCTTTGATATTGGACGGAGGACCTGCTAAAATAGGGCTGGAATCAACGATTATTAAAATTTGTGGTGAAAATATTTATCTTTTGCGTCCAGGCGGGCTTGCGGCTGATGAAATTGAAGAGGTTGTGGGGAAGCCTTTAAAACGGATAGATCAAAGGGCGGCGATTGAAGCTCCTGGGATGTTAAAATCGCATTATGCTCCCAATGCTACGGTTCGTTTGAATGTAGAAAAGGTGGAAAATGGTGAAGCGCTTTTAGCATTTGGTTCAAAGCGTGTTATGGGGGCTGAAAATGCCGTTTCTATTTTAAACCTTAGCGAAGATGGAAAGTTGGAAGAGGCAGCCTTTCATTTATTTCAATATATGAAGGAATTAGATTCATTTAAAGTGAGATGTATCGCAGTAGAACCTATTCCATCATACGGATTAGGAGAGGCTATCAATGATCGTCTTATACGGGCTGCGGCTCCAAAGGAGAAATGAACATGGAGCAGGAATTAATTGAAGGGTTTAGGGAAATTGTTGGTGCTAAGCATGCTATAACGGATCAAGCGTTGATTGCACCGTATTTGCTTGAAGAGCGTGGGCTTTTTCATGGAAAAACACCTTTACTTTTACGTCCATCTTCTTGCGCAGAGGTCTCATCGATTATGCAGTTAGCGAGCAAAACGCGCACACCGATTGTGCCACAGGGTGGAAATACAGGGCTTGTGGGGGGACAACAACCAGATGAAGGAGGAGGGAGCGTTCTTTTATCCATGGAGCGATTAAATAAGATTAGAGCTATAAATCTTGAGGGAAATTTTGTTGTTGTAGAGGCTGGTGTTATTTTACAGGATTTACAGAAAAAAGTGGATGAATCAGGTCGTTTTTTCCCTCTTTCTTTGGCATCTGAAGGTTCTTGCCAAGTAGGAGGAAATCTTTCGTCGAATGCTGGAGGGACAGCTGTTTTAGCTTATGGCAATATGCGTGATCTTTGTCTTGGTTTAGAAGTTGTTTTACCGGATGGGCGTATTTTAGATGATTTGCGTTTTGTTAAAAAAGACAATAGCGGTTATGATTTAAAAGATCTTTTTATTGGTGCAGAAGGCACATTGGGAGTTATAACCGCAGCCGTTTTGAAGATGTTTCCAAAAATAAAAGGAAAAGCTGTTGCTTTGGTGGGATTATATAGTCCGGCGAAGGCCTTAGAGTTTTTATCTCTGGCTCAAGAATATGGAGGAGGGATGTTGACAGGTTTTGAGCTCATGGGAAATCTCAGTTTGCAAATGGCTTTAGATTATAAGATGTGTGAGAAGCCTCCTCTTCAGCGGAAACATGAATGGTATGTATTAATGAACATTTCATCGTTGCAAGGCAATGATGAGGCGTTATCGGTATTGAGTACTATTTTAGAAGAAGCTTTAAAGAATGCGGTGATAGAAGATGCAGTTGTTGCGCAATCTTTAAAACAGCAAGATTTTTTTTGGCAATTACGAGAAAGTATATCATCAGCACAAAAGTTAGCAGGAGGGTCCATTAAGCATGATATTGCAATCCCACTTGCTTCTATTCCTGATTTTATTGCTGAGGCAGCGCTCATTGTTGAAGATATTGCTCCAGGAGCACAGGTGATTTGTTTTGGACACATGGGCGATGGAAATTTACATTATAATATTACACAACCTGTAGGAGCTGATACGACAGTGTTTTTGCAGTTATGGTCAACAATGAATCATCGCATTCATAGTTTAGTGGTGGACTATAGAGGTGCATTTTCTGCTGAGCATGGAATTGGTCAGCTTAAGCGCGAAGAACTTCGTTCTTTTAAATCGCCTGTCGCATTGGATATTATGCAAGGGATTAAAAAAACACTCGATCCTTTAGGGATAATGAATCCTGGAAAAGTATTATAATTCAAGAATGGTGATCATGCATTTTTGTTTAGATTTTAATAACCAAAAAAGAAACCAGTTGTTTTTTATTCAAACTTTTAATAATCCAATGAGAAAAAGCTGCTAAAGGGTGTATGTTATTTAAGATAAATTGGGATAATGTATATGGCTAATCAATGCTTTAATCAGGCAAAAGCGGTGCTTGAATTTCGGTTAGATCCGTGCCATTTGCCACAAACGACGACATATTTTTCATCCAAAACGGGTAATCAGGTTATTTGTTCGTTAAATGAGCGTGGTGTTTCTTTTAAAACGGATATGCCTTCAAGCTTATCGCATTTAATACCCCCTTATCATTTTCAAGGAATTGCAGCACGTACCGTAAAAACGCGTTCAGGAGAAAGAGCTGTTGCATTAGAATTACTTCATGCCGATGAGGAAGCTTGTATACCGCTTTTGGTTTCCAGAGATTTGAATAATGTTCTTCTGGATTGGCGGTTATGGGCGGATACTTATGGCCTTCCCATGCTTATGATCAATGAAGATAATCGCATTCTGGTTGTAAAAGATCGTTCTGATTTACATCGATTTTTTGCTACAACAGCACATTCTAAACAAAAGCATTTTTTACTTCGTTATAGCAATCCGTTAGGCTTGCGTTTGGTGATTGCGAATCGAATTGCACTCCAGTAAATTAACATGCATTCATTTTTGTACGACCGTCAGCATTTATCTTGTTGTGCTGTAAAACATCGTTGTTTGGGGAGGTAACATAAGGCATGTAAACTTCACACATGAAGTGTTGTTAGAAGATATGGCGAATATTCTTAAGTTTGCTTGTAGGTCTTTGTGTAAGTGCAGCATATGAGTGGGAAGCAAGAGGAACCCGCTTAATGAGAATTCAGACCTTTACAGACGGGATTTGGTGTGACTTTTGGTTCTTGAAAACAAAGAGAAAGTCAATGATTGTAAATGAGAGTTTTTTGACACCATACATTGGCAGCAGGAATCGATGATGTAAAACGCTTTTTTCAGAGAGGTAAAAACGGTTTTCATAACAATAGAAACTGTTTTTTTGCGGTATAATTTTGGGTTTTTGCCACATTATTAAAAACACCAGAAGATTACTGGAAGTGTTTTTGAATTTTTTTTATAAATCATTTCTCCATGTTGAATGAAAGCTTTGAATATTGCAGAATATTCTTATTTCATCTCTCTTTTATAATCAAAATCATTTAGATAGAAAGGGTTATCGTAATATTGAGAATTGGAAAATACAATGATGGTATAGGTTTTTATTTTTATTCCAGAAAGCTGGCAGAATGGATTTATACTATTTGCAGGTAGTGTCGTAAAATGGGAATGATAAGCATGAGAGATATTGTTTAAGAATTTGTATGTGAATAACATAACTATCTTTTTTGGGCATTTTATTTTTCGTAAAAGCGGAATTTCACTAAAAACGCGATAAATAAAAGGAATGATAGTATATACGTTTTTCCTCAGGATTTTATAAGAAAGAAAGTGTTTATAAAAATGATGAGAAAATGCGTTTAAAGTAAAGACAACAGTAAAATGATTATTTTATATTACATCTTCAGATTCAGAAAATTTTCCTATTTTATCATGAGTAGATATCCTATTTACAATATTTGATTGTTCAAAGGAAAGCACACTTATTTTTTCAAAGTTATGGTCAACGTAAAACAGTGAGAAAATTTTTGTATCATGCTCTTATATAAAATAAGAAAATCGTAAAAAAAGAATATTCAAAGGATTTAATTTTCTCGCGCAACGGCTCTCCATCCGATATCTCGACGAACAAAACCTTCTGGCCAATCAATACAATCAACAGCTTCATAAGCACGTTTTTGTGCATGCGTAATCGTTTTTCCTGTTGCAGTTATATTGAGTACACGTCCACCATTTGCAATGAGTTCTCCATCACGCAACACTGTACCAGCTTGAAAAACTTTCACATCGGGAAGAGTGTTTACTTGATCAACGTTACGGATAACAGTACCTTTTTGGGGAGAGTCTGGATAACCACTAGCAGCCATAACAACGGTGAGAGCTGTTTTTTCAGACCACCGAAGAGGCTTATTTTCAAGTTTTCCTTGAGATGCAGCAAGAAAAATTGGCAAAATATCATCTTTGAGGCGCATCATTAAAACTTGACATTCAGGATCACCGAATCGTACGTTAAATTCAATTAATTCGGGTCCTTTTTGCGTTATCATTAATCCGACGAAGAGAATACCTTTAAAGGGGGCGCCCATTTCTTTCATGCTTTTTAAAGCTGGTTCAACAATTTCTTTGAGAGTACGATTCACTATTTCTTGGGTCATGATGGGCGCTGGTGAATAAGCACCCATACCACCGGTGTTTGCTCCAGTATCCCCATCACCTACACGTTTATGATCTTGAGCAGATCCAAAAGGAAGAGCAACTTTACCATCACAAAGGCAGAAGAAGCTTGCTTCTTCACCTTCAAGAAAAGATTCTACAACAATTTTGTTTCCTGCATCTCCAAATGTACTTTTGAAGCAGGCATCAACTGCGTTAAACGCTTCTTCCATAGTTGTTGCAACCACGACACCTTTGCCAGCTGCTAAGCCATCAGCTTTAATAACAATGGGAACACCTTGTTGCTGAATGTAAGCTTTAGCTTTAGAGGCATCATTAAAGCATTGGTAACTTCCTGTAGGAATGTTATTCTTCCGACATAAATCTTTTGTAAAGGCTTTTGAACCTTCTAGTTGAGCAGCTTTTTGAGTAGGACCAAATACACAGATGTTAGCGCTATTAAGAGAGTCTGTTATACCCGCCACCAAGGGTGCTTCTGGTCCTACAATTACAAGATCAATAGAATGTGCCTTACAAAAATCAATAACAAGGGGATGGTCATCAATGTTCAAATTAATATTTTCACCAAATTCTGTTGTTGCAGGATTTCCAGGAGCACAATATAACTTTGTTAGCAGTGGTGATGCTGCTATTTTCCATGCTAAAGCATGTTCTCGTCCACCTGAGCCAATAAGAAGAATATTCATTGCTTGCTCCTCTCATAAAAGATAATTAATCTCATCCTCTTCTCATAAGAATGAAATGTCTCTATCGCAAGACCAAAGGTAAATCATTTGATGAAAAAAAATAAAAATATCGCGCATGTTCAGTCCTATGATAGCCAAGGACGGGTTATGGATGCATCTTCCAAACAATGGGTCTACAGCTTCCTTCCCCGTTCTTTATGGTTTTATGCGCAATTGGCGCGTTGGGATCGACCTATCGGTTGGCAATTGTTGATGTGGCCTTGTTTTTGGTCAACAACAATGGCTTTTTTCTCTTATAACATGCATTACGATACTCTTTTATCAATGTTTCTTCATTGGGTTTGGTATCTTTTTCTTTTTTTTCTGGGATCTATTGCTATGCGAGGGGCAGGATGTACTTGGAATGATCTTATTGACCATAAAATTGATGCTCAGGTAGAAAGGACACGTTCTCGCCCATTGCCAACAGGTCATGTGAGTCGGTTTCAAGCGAGAGTTTTTATCCTTGTGCAATGTTTTGTTGGTTTAGTCGTTTTATCACAATTTAATAGGTTTAGTTTTTTTCTAGGTATTTCGTCATTGATAGCTGTTGCATTTTATCCTTTTATGAAACGCGTAACATATTGGCCGCAGTTTTTTTTAGGCGTTGCATTTAATTGGGGGGCATTAATGGGGTGGGCTGTTGTCTTTGGAAGTTTAAGCTGGGCACCAATCTTGCTTTATGTGGGATCAATTTTGTGGACCATAGGATACGACACAATCTACGCACATCAAGATAAAGAAGATGACGTTACTGTTGGTGTCCGTTCTACGGCTCTTCTTTTTGGTAAAGCAACCAAGCGTGCTTTAGTATTTTTGTATGGTGGTTTTGTGATGTTCGTTAGTCTAGCATTTTATTTAGCTGGAGTCCCTGTTCTTAGTTTTTTGGGGATTTTTGTGGCAAGTATCCATATGTTTATTCAAATTAAAGTCATTGATATAGATGATAGTTCACAATGCCTCAGGCTTTTCAAATCTAATTCGCTTATTGGTTTTGTGATTTTTTCTGGTTTAGTATGTGGGGGTATATGGATGATATTTTATCCTGCGGTCTAAAAATAAGTTAGCTAAAATCATAGTTTCTACTGAATACAGTATGTTTTTTTTAATAAGCTTGTTGCTAATCTATTTTTAAGCAATACAGTAGAAAATATCACCAATTAACCTTTACAGTGAAAATAAAATTCTTCTATTTAAATAGAATAAATCATCTTCTTTTAGAATTTTTCGAATAAAAAATATTTGTTTAATTATTGCGAAGAAAAAATCTTCATAACGATGAAGTTTGAAGGATTAGGGATAAAGTTTTTGTCTTTTCCAATCGCTGTGTTCAACACAATCCCGTGTAAAAAGCAAACGATCATGTAAACGAAATGGGCGATCGCACCAGAACTCTATAGAAAGGGGTTTAACACGAAACCCAGACCAATAAGGTGGTCGTGGAATATTGCCTAGAGCATAACGCGCAGTATATTGAGCAATTGCTTTTTCGAGCACAAAACGATTGTCTAAAGGTTGAGATTGTTTAGAGGCCCATGCACCAATTCGACTACCACGTGGTCGCGATTGGAAATAGGCATCGGCTTCCTGTTGACTTACTTTTTCAACGATTCCTCTAATTCTGACTTGACGACGGAGTGATTTCCAATGAAAACCTAAGGATGCTTTCATTGATTTTAAAATTTCTTGTCCTTTACAGCTTTCATAATTGGTATAGAAGACGAATCCTTGGGGACTGTAGTCTTTGAGGAGAACCATACGAACATTAGGGAGTCCTGTTTCGTCAACTGTTGCTAATGCCATAGCATTCGGATCATTTATTTCACTTATCGTTGCCTCTTCAAGCCACTTTGCGAAAAGTTCAAAAGGTTTTTGCATTTTCATAAAATGATCATCTGTTGGTATTTTTGTGCTCATAGTTTCTCCAAATATCAGTGAGCATGGGTGAGGCATTTTCTCATTTACTTGATCATCAAGAAGTTACAGTACTATTTTTTCTTATTTTCAAAAAGCCAATGCTATCGTGTATTTCTATGGTAGTTTAATTATTTTTTACTTTAGCATAGACTACAAGGAGCTATATTAAATAAATGTCTCATTTTATCTGGTATTTTAGTTTATTGATAGACATATAAAGAGAAAAGAAGAAATTATTCTCTAGAATAGACTAATGAAGCTATAAGGGATATTGAACAACGTATCAGTTGATATTTTGAAAACGAAGAAATTGAAAAGAGGGCAATATGCGTGATCCCTACACGATTCTGGGTGTGGCACGTACCGCAAAATCGCAAGAGATTAAATCGGCATTTAGAAGATTAGCGAAGAAATATCATCCAGACCATAATAAAGATGATACAAAGGCTAAAGAGAAATTTGCTGAAATTAATCAAGCCTATGAAATTATAGGTGATAAAGATAAAAAGGCACAATTTGACCGCGGTGAAATTGATATGGAAGGAAAACCGCTTTATCAAGCCTATGGTGCTGGTGAAAATTTTAGCAATAAACAAAATCCCTTTTCAGGAAGAGCAAAGGGATTTGATTTTTCCTCTTCAGGTGGTGCAAGTTTTGATGCGAGTGATATTTTTCGGGATCTGTTTGGAGGAGGAGGTAGCTTTTCGAATTCCACACACTATAACCGTCCCCAACAAGGAGCACATGTTCGTGCTAATCTTGCCATAACATTAGAGCAGATGGTTGGCGCAGAAAAGGTGGAGGCTGTTTTTCCAAATGGAAAAAAGTTAAAAATTAAACTTCCAGATTATATTGAAGACGGACAGACTATTCGTTTAAAAGGTCAGGGAGAAGAGGTACCTCACGGGCAAGCAGGAGATGCGTTGATAACCATTCAGATTCAAAAACATCCTCGTTTTCGGGTTGAAGGAAAAGCACTCCATCTTGATTTACCAGTTTCTCTTAAACATGCTGTTTTGGGAGCAAAAGAAGAAGTTGAGACGTTGGAGGGGCGTGTGGTTTTAACGATTCCTGCGTGGTCAAGTTCTGATCGCGTTTTACGGTTGAAAGGGAAAGGGCTTCGTTTAAAAAATGGTACAAGAGATGATCTTTATGTGCATGTTCGCATTATGTTGCCGGGAGATGAAAATGCCGCCGCACTAGAACAGTTTTTGCAAATGCAACAAGATTAATTTTAAAAATTTTATATATAAAAGCGTAGTTTTTGTTTGATTTTAAACCAATTGCTTGAAGAAAAAGTTGACCTGTGTCATAGGCAGGTGAATAATACTAATTTTAAGTAACAATGGGGCAGTGCTGATGGCTAAGGGTAATGGTTTATTGTACGGTAAGCGTGGTTTAATTTTGGGGTTGGCCAATAATCGCTCCATCGCTTGGGGAATCGCTAAAGCGGCAAGTAGCGCAGGGGCAGAGCTTGCTTTTACCTATCAGGGTGAAGCAATGAAAAAGCGTGTCGAGCCTTTGGCTGAAGAATTAAAGGGATTTGTTTGTGGACATTGTGATGTTTCTGACAGTGTCTCTATTGATACGGTCTTTAGAGAAATAGAGAAGAAATGGGGAAAACTTGATTTTTTAGTTCATGCTATTGGTTTTTCTGATAAAGATGAATTAAGTGGTCGTTATATTGATATCAGCGAATCAAATTTTATGATGACGATGAATATTTCCGTTTATTCCCTAACAGCTCTAACGAAGCGTGCAGAAAAATTGATGCCAGATGGTGGTTCAATCTTGACACTAACCTATTATGGTGCAGAAAAGGTTGTTCCCAATTATAATGTAATGGGGGTTGCCAAAGCCGCTCTTGAAGCGAGCGTGAAATATTTAGCGGTAGATTTAGGTCCCCAAAATATTCGTGTTAATGCTATATCTGCTGGACCAATTAAAACGTTAGCGGCTTCTGGTATTGGTGATTTTCGTTATATTTTAAAATGGAATGAATATAATGCTCCATTACGTCGTACGGTAACAATTGAAGAGGTTGGTGATTCTGCGCTTTATTTTCTTTCAGATTTGTCTCGTTCTGTTACCGGCGAAGTCCATCATGTCGATTCGGGTTATAATATCATAGGTATGAAAGCAGTTGATGCCCCAGACATTTCTGTCGTTAAAGAATAAAGTTTGGTTTATAAGATTTTATTAGACAGCAGTAATTTGACCAAATTTAAGGTGTCCAAGAGTATTTGGGAGAAAAGAGTTGTCTTGTGTATAGCACACAACATACGTTATCGTTGTATATATTTGACAGAGAAATGGATCTTTTTTCATGTCGCATAATACATTTGGTCATTTGTTTCGTGTAACAACATGGGGTGAAAGTCATGGTGCTGCTCTTGGTTGTGTCATTGATGGTTGTCCACCTGGAATTATTTTTACTCTTGCAGAAGTTCAAGCTTATCTTGATAAACGCAAGCCAGGACAATCAAAATATACAACGCAGCGCCGAGAACCAGATGAAGTAGAGGTCCTTTCAGGAGTTGTTGTTCAAGACGATGGAACGACATTGGTGACAACAGGTACACCAATTTCTCTGTTGATTCGAAACACAGATCAACGCTCTCAAGATTATGGAGCAATTGCTCATCAGTATCGTCCAGGACATGCGGATTATACTTATGATATTAAATATGGCATTCGTGATTTTCGAGGCGGGGGACGTGCTTCGGCACGGGAGACGGCAGCACGTGTTGCAGCAGGTGCATTTGCTCGTAAAATCGTTCCTGGTTTGATTGTACGAGGAGCAGTGATAGCAATTGGTCCTCATAATATTAATCGTGATCGTTGGGATTGGTCAGAGGTCGATAATAATCCTTTTTTTACAGCTGATGCAGAGATGGTTCAAATTTTTAGTGACTATATCAGTAAACTCCGTAAAGAGGGGACATCTGTTGGTGCGGTTGTTGAGATCGTTGCAGAAAATGTTCCGGCAGGTTTAGGAGCCCCTATTTACGCAAAGCTTGATCAAGATATTGCCTCGTTACTTATGTCGATTAATGCGGTAAAAGGTGTGGAAATTGGTGATGGTTTTGCGGCAGCCCGCTTGAGGGGAGAAGAAAATGCGGATGAAATGCGAATGGGAAATGATGGAAAACCGCTTTTTTTATCAAATCATGCGGGAGGTATTTTAGGGGGAATATCGAGTGGACAGCCAATTGTTGCGCGTTTTGCTGTAAAGCCTACTTCATCAATTTTAACACCTCGTCGTTCCATTGATGTTGATGGTCATGATATAGACGTTATAACAAAGGGACGTCATGATCCATGTGTTGGGATTCGTGCCGTTCCTGTTGGTGAAGCGATGGTTGCTTGTGCTATTGCTGACCATTATCTAAGACATCGCGGTCAAGTTGGGTGATTGAAAAGGTGAACAATGGCGTATGATGAAAAAAAAATTGTTTCTGCACTTAAAGCTTTTGAACGCGGTGAAATTGTTGTGGTGACAGATGATGATGACCGTGAAAATGAGGGTGATTTAACTGTTGCTGCAGCGCATTGTACAGAAGAAAAGATGGCGTTTATTCTTCGTCACACAACAGGTATTGTGTGCACACCTATGCCAAAAAAAGAAGCAAAACGGTTTAATCTTTCTCCTATGGTACCAGATAATAACTCTGCACATGGGACGCAGTTTACGGTTACTGTTGATTTTAAACACGGCATAACAACAGGAATTTCAGCGCATGACCGTACATTAGCTGTACGTAATCTTGCGAATTCAAATGCAAGTGCGGATGATTTTGTTCGTCCAGGGCATGTTTTTCCTTTAATTGCGCATGAAGGGGGAGTGCTCATGCGTTCAGGTCACACGGAGGCTGCTGTTGATTTATGTAAATTAGCTAATTTGCCGCCGGTTGGTGTTATCGGTGAGTTAGTTAATGATGATGGAAGCGTTAAACATGGCGATCAGATTATGAAATTTGCGCAAGAACATCGGTTGCATATTATAACGGTTGCAGATTTAATTGCTTACCGCCAACGTAAGGAAATATTGATCAAGCATGTTGGAGAAATGCCTATTGAAACATTCGTAGGTCCCGCTATTGTTCAAAGTTATCAACTCCCTTGGGAAGTCGTTCAGCATATTGCAATTGTTTTTGGTGATGTCCGTGAGGGTGAGAATATTCCTGTGCATTTACATCATGAAAACATTATAAGTGACGTTTTTTGTCAAACTTCAGATATTATGGTGATGATGCGGCGTATGATGGAAAAAGAAAAACGTGGCGTATTTATTTATTTGCGTGAAGGATCTGTTATACAATCAACTGTTGGTATTCAAAACATGACAAGAAACAGTTCAGAAAACCATGTGCAGGCGATTGAACGCGAAGAAGAATGGCGCAAAATTGGTTTAGGATCACAAATTTTAAAATATTTAGGGATAGGCTCTGTTATTGTTTATGCTTCTAAAGAGCATCATTATGTAGGTTTGGAAGGTTTTGGAGTTCGTATATCCAGAACAGATATTTTTTGAGGTTCATATGAAAAAAGAGATACAAGAGGGGGATATTACGACCTTAAGCTTTGAGCAAGCGCTTAAGCAACTTGAAGTTATTGTCGAAAATTTGGAACGTGGCGATGTGCCTTTGGAACAATCCATTGATATTTATGAACGCGGTGAAGCGCTTAAAAAGCATTGTGAAAAACTCTTAAGAGTTGCTGAAGCTAAAGTTGAAAAAATCCAGCTTTCAGAAGAAGGTTTTCCAGAAGGAGTGGAACCACTTGATGCTAAATAATTTAAATCTTTTTGGATATTTATTGTGGGACTTAAGAGAAGCAATAACCTTAGTTTATAAACAGAAAGTTTTATTGATTTCTTTTTTATAAAATAAGTTAAAAATGAGGAAATTATAGCTCATCTCAAATAGAAAAGAGCATTTTTCAGTAAAAAAGATGCAAAACTGTAAATAAAAGAGTAGAGAAGATATATTTTTATCATTGTGTTTTCTTGAGTTAAGATAATAGAAAGGATTTTTTTTGTCTCAGGTCTTAACACCATTGCTTGACCGTGTTTGTTTTCCGCAAGATTTGCGGGCATTACCTGAGTCTGATTTGGTACAGTTGGCTGATGAGTTGCGGACCGCAACAATTGATGCGGTTTCTGTAACAGGTGGTCATCTTGGGGCGGGACTTGGTGTTGTTGAGCTCACTGTTGCATTACATTATATTTTTGATACACCAGAGGATAGGATTATTTGGGATGTTGGTCATCAAACCTATCCACACAAGATTTTAACGGGGCGTAGAGAAAAAATTCGCACATTACGTCAAGAGGGCGGATTATCTGGTTTTACAAAACGTTCAGAAAGTGTGTATGATCCATTTGGGGCGGGGCATTCGTCTACTTCTATTTCAGCGGGGCTTGGTATGGCAGTGGCAAGTGCTTTGAAAGCAGAGACAAGACGCAATATCATAACTGTCATTGGTGATGGTGCAATGTCTGCGGGCATGGCTTATGAAGCAATGAACAACGCTGGTGCTTTGAATGCACGCTTGATTGTTGTTCTTAATGATAACGATATGTCTATAGCACCACCTACAGGTGCTATGAGTGCACATCTTGCACGATTAGTGTCTCGTCCTTCTTATCGTCATTTGCGTGAACGCGTAAAGATGTTGAGCGAAAAATTGCCAAAGTTTTTTTTGGATAAAGCTCGTCGTTCAGAGGAATTTGCGCGTGGCCTTTTGGTTGGGGGAACTTTATTTGATGAGCTTGGCTTTTATTATGTTGGCCCCATAGATGGGCACAATTTGGGGCATTTATTGCCTGTTTTTAAAAATGTTCGTGAATATCCTAATGGTCCTGTTTTGGTGCATGTTGTAACCCATAAGGGAAAGGGATATCCACCTGCAGAGGCCTCGTCTGATAAATATCATGGTGTTAATCGTTTTGATGTCACGACAGGAAAACAGGTAAAAGCATCAAGTAATATTCTACCCTATACCAAGGTATTTTCTAAAGCTTTAATAGAAGAAGCTCGCCATGATGATAAGATTGTTGGCATAACAGCAGCGATGCCAACAGGGACAGGCCTTGATGCTTTTGCGGAAAAATTTCCTGAAAAAATGTTTGATGTTGGTATTGCTGAGCAACATGCCGTAACTTTTGCGGCAGGACTTGCTTGTGAAGGGTATAAGCCTTTTGTTGCAATTTATTCTACTTTTTTACAGCGTGCTTATGATCAAATTATTCATGATGTATCAATTCAAAAATTACCGGTACGTTTTGCTATTGACCGAGCAGGTTTTGTGGGGGCAGATGGTGCAACACATGCTGGAAGTTTTGATATTGTTTTTTTGGCCACTCTTCCTGAGTTTGTTGTTATGGCACCTTCTGATGAGCTTGAACTGATGCATATGGTGCGTACAGCTGCAGCTTATGATCAGGGACCAATTTCTTTTCGTTATCCGCGTGGTGAGGGGATTGGTATAGATTTACCGCAACGTGGTGAGTTATTAGAAATTGGAAAAGGGCGCGTTCTGCGTGAAGGAAATAGAATCGCTTTGGTTTGTTTTGGAACGCGGATGTCAGAAGTGTTGCAAGCTGCTGATGCGTTGGAGGCTGAAGAATTGTCTACAACGGTTGCAGATGCACGGTTTGCAAAACCTTTAGATAAAGATTTGATGCGTCGTTTGGCACGTGAGCATGAGGTATTGGTGACAATTGAAGAAGGGGCAATCGGTGGATTTGGAGCGCACATATTACAATTTTTAGCGCAAGAAGGGCTCTTAGAGCATGGTTTGAAAGTTCGTACACTAAAATTTCCTGATGAATATTTGAATCATGGTTCACCAGAAAAAGTTCTTTCACGTGTCGGACTTGACGCTATGGGTATTTTAAAGACGGTTTTTGCTGTTTTGGGACGCGAGATTCGAACAGGATAGAAAATTCGAGTATGAGATGGCTTCCAGAAAAAGACTCGATATTTTTTTAGTTGAAAAAAACTTTTTTACGACACGTTCACGCGCACGTGATGCAATTATGCGCCAAACTGTTAAAGTTAACGGAGAAATCGTTTTTAAAGCTGGGCAAATCGTTTTTGATGATGCAGAGATTACCGTTTGTGATCCAGCGCAGAATTATGTTTCTCGGGCAGCGTTAAAATTGATTGCTGCACTTGATGCATTTCCAATTGTAACGGACAAAGTGACAGCCATTGATGTTGGTGCATCAACAGGTGGTTTTACGCAAGTTCTCTTAGAGCGTGGAGCAGATCATGTCATTGCCGTTGATGTTGGGCATCATCAATTTGATAAACGTTTATTGGGCAACAGTGCTATAACGTTATTAGAAGGCTTGAATGTCAGAGATTTTAAACAGGAACATTTAGGTGGGCGAGAAATTGATCTTATCGTTTCAGATGTTAGCTTTATTTCGCTCAAACTTGCGTTGCCTCCCGTGTTGTCTTTAGCCAAGAAGGGTGCCCAAGCTGTTTTACTGGTAAAGCCTCAGTTTGAGGTTGGTCGTAAACACTTTAGTAAGGGAGGAATATTAAGTCCATCAAGTGCTAAAGAAACTGCTGAGGCGCTTTTTGTTTGGTTAAATACACAAACAGGGTGGAGTGCAAAAGGTTTAATTTCTTCCCCTATTACAGGTGGTGATGGCAACGTGGAATATTTACTATTCGGAGAAAAACAAGAGTGAATGACAATGTCATAATCGATCATATCGGAGCAAATGGTTATGGTATTGCTAAGACGTCTCACGGCTTCGTTTCTGTTCCTTTTACTTTACCAGGAGAGTGTGCTGAAATTACTGTTCATGGAAAATATGCAACATATATAACATTAAAAGAAAAATCATCAGAACGCATTGATACTCTTTGTCAGCATTTTGGAGAATGTGGAGGGTGTACTCTTCAGCATTGGCATATGGATGCTTATCGCGTATGGAAACAACAATTGGTTGTTGAGGCGCTTAAAAAGTATGGACTTAATAATGTTGTTGCGCCTTTAATAGAATGTAAACCTTATAGCCGACGGCGGATTACTCTAACAGCATCCATGACCCCACAGGGGCAAAAAGTTGGTTTTAACCGTTATCTCTCTCATGAGATTGTAGCTCTTGAGGAATGCCCAGTAAGCCGTCCAGAGCTTATTTCTCAGTTGCATAATATCAGAGAGCTCTGTGCTTTTCTAAAGAGCTCTGCCAAACGGTTTCATGTTACGATAACATGTGTTGAAAATGGTTTAGATGTTGCTTTAAGCGGTTGCATTATACACCATGAATCACTTCGTCAGAGAATGATCAGTGCTGCTCTTTCATATGGGATTATACGTTTATCTGTTGACGGTGAAGTTTTGGTTGAACGAGAAAAACCAGAGATTTACTTTGGAGATGTCCGTGTTGAATTTCCTTCTGGTGGTTTTCTGCAAGCAACTTGTGAAGCTGAAAATATAATGGGCAATATTATTTTGACTCATTTAAAAAAAGCAAAGAATGCTGTTGATTTGTTTTCAGGGGTAGGAACATTTACCTTGCGTATGGCAAAAAAGATGAATGTTCATGCAGTAGAAAATAATGAAGATGCATTAAGAAATCTAAATACAGCAGCACGTTTTGCGACTGGTTTAAAAACGGTCACTTGTGAAAAACGTGATCTTTTCCGACATCCCCTTTCTGTAAAGGAACTTGAATGTTTTGAGAGTGTTGTTTTTGATCCTCCCCGTGCTGGTGCAGAGCAACAAGTACGTGAATTAGCGAAGACAACAGTATCACGTGTTGTGGCAATTTCTTGTAATCCTACTACATTTGCTCGTGATTTATCTCTTCTTGTTGCAGGGGGGTATACAGTAGAAAAAATCATACCGATTGATCAATTTTTATGGTCACCACATGTCGAAGTTGTTGCTGTTTTGAGCAAAAAGAAAAAAAAGAAAGGTTGGAAACTTTAGCCTGAAAGTTTTTTAATACTATGAAGATTTTTTAAAAGTTGACCTGTGTATTATTATAAAATTTCTCCAAAATTTATCTATAATAATAACCTTTTTCTCGTTGAGCTAAGAGCACTGAATGTAGAAAGTGCTTTTTTCTTTTAAGCTTTTTTATTATGAAATATAAAAGACAAGTTACCCCACACAAAAAAACCACACAAAAGACTAATATCTTACGAAAAAGATGTGTCTGAATAAGCCTGTGCCGTCGTTATATTTGCCATCCCCTAATGTTTCTTAAAACTCTTGGTACTTGAGACGGCCCATAAGAGGAATCTTTAGTCTTTTCTTGTACAGTTTTTATCCATATAACTCTCCCCGCCTGTAACGTATAAACGAATGATTTTGATTGATCCAACAGACACAGATTTAAAATGAGAGAATCTTGCGGTATTCAAGGTTCTAATACAATATGAATAACGCTAGATTATCTTTATAAATCAATTCATTGTAATCTCCCCCTCACAAAATGGTCATAATAGACGAGAAGGAGGCAATACTGGGAAGGAATGAGCAAGCTTATTCCTCTATAAGCGCAGTTCCACCGATTGTCATATTATTGATTCGAAGATGAGGTTGACCAACACCAACAGGGACATTTTGCCCTGCTTTTCCGCACATACCAATACCATTATCTAGTTTACTATCATTACCAATCATTGTGATACGTTTCATAGCATCCGGTCCATTTCCAATAAGAGTTGCACCTTTGATTGGTGCACAAATTTTGCCATTTTCTACTCGGTATGCTTCAGTACATTCAAAGACGAATTTTCCGGAAGTAATATCAACTTGTCCTCCACCAAATGAAACAGCATAGATACCACTTTTAAGTGAAGAAAGGATTTCTTCAGGTGTTTTATCTCCTCCTAGCATGATTGTATTGGTCATTCGTGGCATTGGTGCATAAGCATAAGATTCACGCCGTCCATTTCCAGTTGATTTACCTCCCATAAGCCGTGCATTAAGTCTGTCTTGCATAAAACCAACGAGTTTTCCATCTTCAATGAGAACGTTATATCCTGAAGGGGTCCCCTCATCATCGACAGTGAGAGAGCCACGGCATTGTGGAATTGTTCCATCATCAACAACTGTAACACCTTTTGCTGCAACTTGTTGTCCTAAAAGTCCAGCAAAAGCCGATGTTTTTTTACGGTTAAAGTCACCTTCTAAACCATGACCTACGGCTTCATGGAGCATAACACCAGGCCATCCGTTAGCTAAGACAACATCAAAAGATCCAGCAGGTGCTGCTTCTGCTTCTAAATTTGTTAAAGCCATACGTAAGGCTTCATCCGCGGCTTTTTTCCAATTGTCTTCATGAATAAATTGGTTAAATGCTTGTCTCCCTCCACATCCATAAAAACCATTTTCACGACGATTGCCTTCAGCTGCGACCACAGATATAGAAAGTCGCACAAGGGGACGAATATCACGAACCAAATAACCATCTGCACGTAAAATTTCAACATGTTGTAGCGAGCCGGAAAGAGAAACAGTCACCTGATGCAATTTATCATTTTTAGCACGTAAATAGGCATCAATTTTTTGCAAAAGAGCACTTTTTTCTTCAAATGATGGAGCATCAAGGGGATTATGCGGTTGATAAAGCCTTTTGTTTGTTTGTTGAGGTGCTATGCTATAAGTCCCTGCATGATTATTATAGGTAACAGCTTTAGCAGCTTCACTGGCACGTTTGAGTGCAGCAGCTGATAACTCACTAGAGTGAGCATATCCAGTAGCCTCTCCAGCAACAACGCGTAGTCCAAATCCCATATCTTGATGAAATGAGCCGTTTTTAAGCTGTCCATTATCAAATAAAAGAGCTTCGCTTTCTGTGTACTCAAGGTAAAGCTCACCATCATCAGCATGATGAAGTGTTTCCTGTATAAGTGATTGCACTTTAGAGGAAGCAATATCAAAATGATCAATCAGCGATTTCATAAGAATTATCCTATTTTTATGGGGGCTCAGAAGATTTTTATCAATCTAATTTTAAGAATCTTTCAAAATATACGATGAGATTTTGATTGTTTAAAATGTATTGATTTCATTCATGTCGGTAAGGTTGCATAGGCGTCGCCAAGACCATGAAGGTCAACAAAACCTCCAATCCCTTGTTCCGGAGTTGTAAAGATAAAATAGGTTGCCATTTTTCCTTTTAAAAAGAGCTGCAATATGTCTTCTTTAAGAAAGGCTTCAGCAACACAATTATCACCAAGACAACGACGATATTCCATTCTGCCCATATTTTTATCGTCAATTTTAATTCCAACGCCAGGACGTAATTCAACGCGAATCGGAACAAAAACACGCATCAAAGCACCTTGCTTTTGAGGAAGTTTATAAAATGTAACGCGCAAGGTAATATCTTGACGCCCTTGTGTGTGAACGTTTTGTACAACTTCACACTGTATGTTAGGTGTACCTGGTGGTAGAGAACACACTTTTGTCCATGCACCATAGGTTTGCGGAGCAGGGACATCTTGTGCATAGGGTGTTTGTGCAAATGCATGACTGATAAAACTACTATAAAGCGTGTAAAGAACAGCACCAATAAAAAAAGTTTTTTTGAGTAATTTATAAAGTATCACAGAAAATCCTATCCGACTCAACACCCACAACCATGCATAGATTTACATAAAAAAATGAATTCCCCATAAAAAACCATAACACAAAATCAGTATTTACCCAAATATATTAATTCATATGATATATTTTTATGATACATTTGTAATGTGGAGAGAACGTTGATTGAAAAAATGTATTTTTATTGCCAATATTTCCATTTACTTTTAGGGGATACGTGCGAAAGAGATATTTCATATTTTCTCAAAAATACGATTGGTCTTAATGGGTCATTTCCATACGCTAGATAATATTTGTCAGATAATATTGGATTTGTGAATGACAGAAATGGAAAAGGGCTTTGAGTGGAATGTCAGTTTCAGAAGAGTTATCGGTTGTGAATGGTAAATCAACGCCACCAAAATCCGGTATTGGTGATTACATCACATTATTAAAGCCACGTGTTATGTCTCTTGTGGTCTTTACGGCTCTGGTTGGTTTGCTTGTATCGCCTGTTCCTATCAATCCGTGGTATGGTTTTTTAGCAATTTTATGTATTGCTGCTGGTGGCGGTGGTGCGGGAGCACTGAACATGTGGTATGATGCTGACATTGATGCTGTGATGGAACGGACTAAAAAGCGTCCTATTCCCATGGGTAAAATCAGCTCCCAAAAGGCATTTATTTTTGGCATGGTTCTTTCTATGCTCTCGGTATTGGTTATGGGGAGCTTCATTAATTGGTTTGCGGCATTTTTTCTTGCGTTTACGATTTTCTTTTATGTCGTTATCTATACAATTTGGTTAAAGCGTATCACACCACAAAATATTGTTATTGGTGGTGCTTCTGGGGCTTTTCCACCAATGATTGGATGGGCCGTGACAACAGGGACAGTGAGTATTGATAGCTTTTTATTATTTTTAATCATTTTTATGTGGACCCCCCCTCACTTTTGGGCTCTTTCTTTATTTTCATCTCTTGATTATGAGGCTGCAGGTATCCCTATGATGCCTAATGTACGAGGTGAACATTCAACAAAAAAACAGATTTTATTTTATACTGTTTTGATGGCATTGTGTGCTGCTGCTCCTTGCTTTACTGGTCTTGGCGGAATTTTTTATGGTATTTTTTCAACAATTTTAAGCATTATCTTTATTTATTTTGCCTATCGTTTATGGAAAGCTGATACACATAATGAAACTATTTTGATGGCCAAAAAAACGTTTTTCTTTTCGTTACTTTATTTGGCAGCTATCTTTGGAATTCTTTTGATTGAATCTCTTGTTTGGTATTTTATCGCTCTTTAGTTGCGTAAAATGAAAGAGCAAATTTTAAAAGAGCTTTTCTTCAAGAAAATGCTGTAAGAAAACACGATAGAGTGTGTTCTTATGCAAAAGATGATATTGCACGTTTTTTTACATTGCTTATTCATGTATAATAATAGGTTGTTTGAATATATAGCTAAAACTATAGAGATTAAGGATGATTTATGTCTGGACTTCCCCCTTTAACGATACGTCTTTGTGGTCCACGTGGATTTTGTGCAGGGGTTGATCGTGCTATCCAGATTGTTCTGCTTGCATTAAAAAAATATGGTGTTCCAGTATATGTTCGTCATGAAATTGTACACAACCGCTACGTAGTTGAGGGATTACAGCAACGGGGTGCTGTTTTTGTCGAAGAACTTAATGAGATTCCAGAAGAACATCGCAATCAACCAGTTGTTTTTTCTGCTCATGGTGTACCAAAATCTGTTTCAGAAGAAGCACGATACTATAATTTGTTTTATCTCGACGCAACATGTCCGTTGGTCTCGAAAGTTCATAAACAAGCGATACGACATCAACGTCATGGTCGTCATGTTATATTGATTGGTCATGCTGGTCATCCTGAGGTGATAGGGACAATGGGACAGCTTGAAGAAGGGGGTGTGACGCTTATTGAAACGATAGAAGATGCTTTGCATTATCAACCCAATGATCCAGATAAATTAGGATTTGTTACACAAACAACACTTTCTGTTGAAGATACTGCAGGAATTATCGATATATTACAACAACGTTTTCCTACATTAGCAGCACCAGCGGCTGAATCAATTTGCTATGCTACAACGAATCGACAAGATGCGGTTAAAGCAGCGGCAAAGGGGAGTGATTTGTTTTTGATTGTTGGAGCACCAAACTCTTCTAATTCACGACGTTTAGTAGAGGTTGCCGAAAAGTCTGGTGCGCGGCAAGCTATTTTAGTTCAGCGCGCTGATGAAATTAATTTTGAAAACCTAAAATCTCTTTCTATAGTCAGTCTTTCAGCAGGGGCTTCGGCTCCTGAAATTATTATTGATGAAATTATTTCAGCATTTCGTGAGCGTTATGATGTCACAATAGAATTAGCTGAAACAGTGGTAGAAACGGAAAAATTTTTAGTGAGTCGCGAATTACGCGACGTCATTTTAACGTCTCAAGATATGGCTTTCGTTAATGGTCAAGCAAATAATGCAAAAAATGAAAATCAGAATACAGACATGTCTACAACGAAAGCAGAATAATGGCCGTTTATACAGATATTCACCCAAATGATTTAAAAGTGTTTTTAACACGTTATGCAATAGGATCACTTTTGTCTTATCAAGGTATAGAAGAGGGGATTGAAAATTCTAATTTTATGTTAGAGACAACACAAGGGCGATTTATTTTAACACTTTATGAAAAGCGTATTTCAAAAGATGATTTACCTTTTTTTTGTCGCTTGATGCAGCATTTAGGACAGCGTGGAATTCCTTGTCCTCAACCTGTTATTCAAAATGATGGAATGATGATCTGTGAACTAGCAGGACGTCCTGCTGCTATTATTACTTTTCTGGAAGGAGAGTGGATCCGCCAGCCCAATATAGATCATTGTGGCGAAGTGGGGACGGGGTTAGCACAATTACATTTAGCAGGACAGGATTTTACACTCAGTCGTAAAAATACTCTTTCTGTTATGGATTGGAAGGTATTGTGGCAACGTTGTCAAACCAAAGAAGATGCATTGTTAAAAGAATTTGGACAAAAAATTGAGTTGGAATTGGCTTTTTTACAGGAAAATTGGCCATGTAATTTACCAATAGGCATTATTCATGCAGATTTATTTAATGATAACGTTTTTTTTGTGAATCATCGTCTTTCTGGGATGATAGATTTCTATTTTGCTTGTAATGACTTTTTTGCTTATGATTTAGCGATCTGTTTAAATGCTTGGTGCTTTGAGCCTGATCATTCCTATAATCTTACCAAAGCACGTAAGTTATTGGAAAATTATCAAAAAATAAGACCATTGATCCCTTTAGAATTGGACAAGATGGTCTTATTAGCTCGTGGTGCATCTCTACGTTTCTTACTCACACGTCTATATGATTGGTTTAATACACCGCCTAATAGCTTTGTTATTAAGAAAGATCCATGGGAGTATTGGCACAAGCTTTGTTTTTTCAGTAATGTAAATTCGCTAAGTGAATTAGGTTTTTAAATTTTATGGCAACTCAACAAAAAGTCGTTGAAATTTATACAGATGGTGCTTGCTCAGGGAATCCTGGAGTTGGAGGATGGGGAGCAATTTTACGCTGGAATGGTCATGAACGGGAGCTTTATGGCGGTAAGATCCATACGACAAACAATCAAATGGAACTCATGGCGGCAATTTGTGCATTAAAGGCGCTTAAAGAGCCCTGTTTGGTCGATCTTTATACAGACTCAGTTTATGTACGTAACGGTATATCTAAGTGGATTGAAGATTGGAAAAAGAATAATTGGCGCACTGCATCAAAAAATCCTGTTAAAAATATGGAGCTATGGCAAGCTCTTGAGGATGCTAGTTCTTGTCATACAGTTAGATGGCACTGGGTAAAAGGGCATGCGGGACATCCAGAAAATGAACGCGCAGATGCCCTTGCTCGCAAAGCAATTACTCAATATCGTGAAAATGGACGTTTTCCAGCATAATTGCTTTTTGAGAGCTTTTTCTTTTATCACGGAGACGCAAGAGGGGTTGGCTGCGTATGGAATATGAATGTTCCACTTAAGGCGTGATCTTTAAAAGCAACTGTATAAAAAATTTTTTGGTTTATTTCTTCTGGTGTGAAATAGAGTGGAGCACTGAAGAGTGTATATTCTGCGTTATCACTGACTTTTCTTGCTGCTCCAATTTGCATTTCTCCTCCATCTAAAAAGAGAGAGGAAGGAGTGGTTTTGTTGTTATTTTGTATTTTTATAAGAAGGGTACTATTATTTTTTTCAGCACTTATTTTTAGTGCATTCTGCGTCATGCGGGGCAAAGAATTTTGCGCCTTTTTTAAGAAGGAAGCAGGAAGCTGTTTATTTTTAAGAGCAGATGGCGAAAAATCAAAGTTAACAGTAAATGGAAGACAGATTTTGTGACATAATCCAAGAGTGAAAGCACCACTTAAATTTTTGCTTGAACCAGAAAGATTGAAGGGCAATATTACTTTATCTTTATAACCTAATGACCAATCATTTTCTGTTTCAAAAAGCTGTGGAGTAGGATAAAAGATTTCATAAGAAATCTGTTGGTTGAAATTAAAAAATGGTGCCATGCCAGAATTACCTGGATTACGCCAGTAAGTTTTCCATCCTGGTTTAAGCTCAATTTCAATAATGCCTTCTCTTATTCCAGAAAGAGAAGGTTCAGTGATCGCTAATCGGATACGACCACCATCTGATTCATACCAAGATGTTGCGAAAAGCTGGAGTTTTTGTTCTGTTTGAGCATTTACAGGAATGTTAAGTAATTCTAAAACTATGAATGTTAAGCTTAAAGTAACTAAAAGCTTTTTATAAAAGAAAGTTGCGATATTTTGTAAATTTGTAAATATATAACTTTTTTTCATTGGAGTTTTATTTTCCTAGTGTGCTAAATGAACAAATTTTTATCATGTCAATTATGGAGAATAACAGATTAATGAAGCGGTGTAATGGCTTTTTAGGTGGACAATTACTCATAGCAATGCCTGGGATGAATGACAAACGCTTTATTCGTTCTGTTATTTATATTTGTGCGCATTCTGATGCCGGTGCGATGGGCATCATTCTCAATCAATTGCATCACATTGATTTTCCAGAGCTTTNGTGCGCATTCTGATGCCGGTGCGATGGGCATCATTCTCAATCAATTGCATCACATTGATTTTCCAGAGCTTTTGCTTCACTTAGGAATCATAGACAGTGGCCAAAAAAAAAGTCTTTCTGAACCAATAAAACAGTTTCCAGTTCGCTATGGTGGTCCTGTTGATCCTTCGCGTGGTTTTGTCCTTCATTCAGATGATTATGCTTGTGAAGAAACTGTTTTTATTGCGGATAAGATCTGTTTTACTGCGACAATTGATATATTAAAAGCGATCAGTTGCGAACAAGGTCCGCAACATGCACTGGTCGCATTAGGCTATGCTGGATGGAAAGCGGGGCAACTTGAGGCAGAAATTTCTACAAATGGTTGGCTAATCAGTTCTACATCACCTAGTTTTCTTTTTGAAAGCGATTTAAGCTGCAAGTATGATAAAAGTTTAACACGCATGGGTATCGATCCAACTTATCTTGCTTCTGAAATGGGACACGCGTAGAGTTTTTTCTAAGCTTTTTAACTTTACACGTTATTTTATCCCTTATGTTTTTATTTTATAAGGGAAATGGCTCTGAACGAGCGTAATTAATTCTTCTATGGCAATCGGTTTCGTCACAAGTGTACTTTGAACATATTTACAGCCTTCTTGACGGAGGAAGATTGCTTCTTTTTCATTTTCAACACCTTCTGCGATAATTTGCAAATTAAGATCTGTTGCCATATTAATGATAGACTTTAGAACAATTTTCTTCTTAAGAGAGTCGATTGAGATAAGTGAACGATCAAGTTTAACCATATCAAATGGATAACGTACGAGATAGGTCAGAGACGAATAACCTGTTCCAAAATTATCGAGTGCGAGATTCATTCCAAGTGTTTTAATTTGTTCAAGAAAGTGCGCTGATTGTTCAGGATTATTTCTTAAGACAAATTCAGATATTTCAATCATCAGACGCCCTTTGTGGAGCGGATGGCGAAGCAAAGCGGCACGCAATTGACTGATAAAACGAGGATGAATCATTTCTGCGCTTGGTAAATTAATTGAAATAAAGAAAGATTGTTGGGAAAACTTTTCTTGTACATTTATAAGATCAATAATGGCATTATCGATGATAAATTGTGACAAATCCATAACAATTTGTTCATTTTCTACGATTTTTATGAAATCAGAGACATTTAAATTTCCATAAGTGGGATGATGCCATTCTACAATTGTTTCAAAACCAATAATATGTCCGTCTGATAAATTAAGAATAGGATGGTAGAGGATTTTCATCTCATTACGTTTTATGGCATAATGGACATCTTTCTCCAGAGTATTATGTTCGAGACCCAAAGTGCGAAAATTAGGACGAAAAGGTTCAATATGGTTCCCACCCATTTGTTTTGCGCGAATCATCGCTAACTCACTATCATTAAAAATATCTTTAGCCGTCGACCGGCTTTCACTCCATGTAACCAATCCGATAGAGGTTGAAAGGATTATTTTATTTTCTGAAAGTGAAATAGGTGCTGAAATTGTTTTGTGCAAATGATCTGCAAATGCTGCAATTTTTTGTGGTTCGGTTTCACTGAGTAAAATAATTGCAAAGCGGTCTGCTGAAAGACGCGATAAGGTGTCTTGAAAGTTAATGAGACGATTTAAACGACGTGCGATTATAAGCAGTACAGTATCCCCAACTGCTATGCCTAATTTGCGATTAATTTGGCGAAAATTGTCAAAATCAATCATAAAGACAGTTGGTCTAATTTTGATATTTGCTTTCGCTAAAGAGGTATAATTTTGTAGTCTATCAAAGAAAATTTGTTGGTTAGGAAGTCCAGTTAAGCTGTCGTGGATTGCATCATGCAATAAGCGTTCTTCGGATTTTTTATGGTTAGTAATATTGACAATAGTTCCAATGACACGTGTGATTTTTCCATCTTTTTGCATAGCCGGACGTGCACGAAGAGAAAACCAATGATAATAACCACCACCGGAAGAAAGCCGAAAAATTTGATCAATGCGCCCTTTTTTATTTTTAAGAATGATATCCAATACGGCTTGAAAGCGTTCACGATCATCATGGTGCAAGGCTGAAATCCAGTTGCGCATAGGTCCATTGAGGTTATGAATTTCAGTACCAAAAAGGGTTGCCATGTTTGGATGTACAACAATACGATCACGCTCAATATTCCAATCCCAAATAATATTTCCAGCTCCCTTTGCTGCGAGTACTTGTTGTTCAAGGTCGGAAAATATTCCTTCATGGAAAGCGTCATTAGAAAAAGTTTGTTGCAGGACAGTAAAGCTTATGAGAAGAACAATGAGCACTAATCCTCCCGCTAATGCTGGCTGGATAATATCATTGTTTAAATGTCCAGCTATGCAGGCATAGGCTCCAACGCACCAAAAGCTAATGAGCAACCATGTTGGAATAAGCATAATGGCGCGGTCATAGCTTCTGATTGAGAAATAGATGATTAATATTATACCAAGCACAGCGGTAAGGCCAAAAGACAAACGCGCAATTCCAGCTGCTCTGATGGGATCATAAATAGCAAAGGCTCCTAGACTGCAAAACGCAATGGTCCAAGCGATAGCACCGTAACTAAAATGATAATGCCAGCGGTTAAGGCTGAGATAGGTAAAAAGAAAAATGAAGAGTGTAGCAGTAAGTGCTACTTCTGTACCAGCACGCCAGATTGGTTGGGTTGTGAGTGTAACTGCAAAGAATTTATTTAAAAAGTTGAAGTCAATACCAATATAAAAAAGCACTGCCCAAGCAACTGCCGCTGTTGCAGGAAACAGCCCTGTTCCACGGACGACGAAGAGAACAGTTAACAAAAGCGCTAAGAGACCTGATATCCCAAGAAGAATACCATGATAAAGCGTATAAGAATTAATTGCATCTTTATAAGCTTCAGGTTGCCATAAATAGATTTGCGGTAGATTTGCAGAGTTAAGTTCGGCCACAAATGTAATAACAGCACCAGGGTTAAGGGTAATACGAAAGATATCAGAGTTTGCACTAAGTTGACGATCGAGGGAAAAACCTTCGCTTGGCGTTATGGATTGAATCCTTGATGATCCAAGGTCTGGCCAAAAAAATCCAGAACGTGCCATGCGGTAATGGGGGGCAACGATGAGACGATCAACTTGTTCATCTGTTGGATTTGCAAGAGAAAAAACTGCCCAATTTCCGGAAAATTTTTCATTTTTTGCCTGCACTTCAATACGCCATACAATACCATCTGGTCCTGGTGCTGTACTTGTTTGAAAAATAGAGTTGTTTGTATGGTGAATTTCAATTGCTTTTGAGAGATCAAGAGCAGCATCTTGAGAAGAAATTTTAACTGGTTCAATTGCTTGTGCTGATGTAAGATGGACAAAAGAACTAACGACTACAATGAAAATGATGTCAATTATTTTACGCAAACTCTTCACAATGTCCCACTCTCAATATTTTAGGATGTTTAATTTTCATTTCGACTTTTGAGAAAAAACGTCCACCTTTTATAATTTATTTACATAATAAATTGTTATCACTTTTTCTTAAGTTATGTGATTTTATATACAAATAGACCACACACCCATTTGCTTCAATGGAACCTGAAGCGAATGAAGTTTTATATTTTAAAAGGGCAAAGTTAAACCATGAATTTCCAGATTTCACGGATATACCTTCACTTATTAGAATCTTTATCACATGAAGTATGAATTGGGTAGTTTTGTACGCCTATTTGCCCAATATTTCCAAAACTTATTTAATGAGGAGAGCTTTTGTGGTAAATTTTATGATAAAATATGTGATGTTATTGTGATGCTGCTTTGAAAAGAAGTTTTTACTTTAGCTTGTATGAAAGAGTTGACGTTAAATCATCAAAATTTATGAGGGGTCCTACAGGTCCGACAGCAGTTAGTGTTGGAGTGGAGTTTGTAAAAAGACGATGTGCTAAATCAGTTAATCTTTTAGGAGTGATGAGATTGAGGCGTTCAATTGTTTCCGATATTGGAATTGGTCGACCATAAAGGAGTATTTGGCGAGCAATGAGATGTGCTTGACTAGAGGGATTTTCCTGTGACATTGTCAGATTTGCACGATATTGCGTTTGTGCTCGTTGCAGTTCGTTGGCGTGAATATTTTTGCTGACCTTGGAAAGTTCATCAAGAATCACAGGAATAAGTTCTTTGAGCCCTTCTTGTCCGGTAGCTGCGTGAACACCAAAAAGCCCAGTATCTGAAAATCCCCAATGAAAAGCATAAATAGAATAGCATAATCCACGTTTCTCTCTTACCTCTTGAAAAAGACGTGAAGACATACCACCACCAAGAATGATAGAAAGAATTTGGGCTGCATAAAAATCACGCGCGTGATAAGCACGTCCTTCAAACCCTAGAACAACTTGTGTATCCATTAAATCGCGATATTCACGAAAGTCGCCACCGACATAATTTGCAAGATTAGTAAAAGGTGCGGTTGAATGGGAGCGAAAAGTACCAAGACGACTTTCAACTTCTCGCAAGAAACTTTCGTGCTTTACAGCTCCTGCAGCAACGACAATCATACGATCTGCACTATATTGTTTATTGATGAAATCATGGAGATCAGTAGATGTAAATGATTGAATAGTTTTAGCTGTTCCTAAAATAGAGCGTCCAAGGGATTGATGACGAAAGGCTGTTTCTGTAAAGTGATCAAAAACAATATCATCAGGAGTGTCATGGGCAGCACCAATTTCCTGAAAGATTACTTGTTTTTCTCGTTCTAGTTCATCGTCGTCAAATTTTGAATGCATTAAAATATCGGCTAAAATATCTATAGCAAGTGGGATATCGCTTTTAAGAACACGTGCAAAGTAAGCTGTTGTTTCAATACTGGTTGTAGCATTGATTTCACCGCCAACATCTTCAATATCGGTTGCAATTTGAAAAGCAGTACGGTTTTCGGTTCCTTTAAAAGCCATATGCTCAAGAAGATGAGCAATACCATGCTGTGTGGAGGTTTCATTGCGTGAGCCCACTTTAACCCATATTCCGAGGGCAACACTATCAATTTGTTGCATTGTATGTGTGGCGATAGTCAAACCATTACTAAGGCGACATATATCTACATCCATGTATTTAGAACTCCATTAAATAAGCTAAATACCTCATTGTAAGGGTATCAGAATATTCTTGATTTAAATTAATGCAGCTAACTTTAATAAGATGCACGCGATTTTAAAGAAATATAATCTTTTACTATTTTTTCATCATTAGCAAGATTTATAAAATGTTCTTCGTGTTTCATTACATCATTGAGATGAGATGGCCATGGAGCATGAAGGCCACAAGCACTTTTAATAGTATCAGGAAATTTAGCTGGATGAGCCGTGGCAAGAACGATCATTGGAATATGCGGTTTTTTGTTTTCACGCGCTACTCGAAGAGCGACCGCTGTATGTGGATCAACAAGATAGCCACTTTCCTTATAGACACTATCAATTGTTTGAGCTGTTGCAGCCATGTTGCTTTTTCCAGCGGAAAATAGGGAACGAATATTTTTGAGTTGCTTTTCATCAAGAGTAAAGAGACCCGTTTTTTTCAAGTTTTCCATTGCATTGCGAATCCACATTGGATCACGATTGCCACTTTCAAAGAGCAAACGTTCAAAATTAGAAGAGACCTGAATATCCATAGAAGGTGATGTTGTATGGACTATTGGTTGTGTTTTGTAAGTACCACTGGTCAATGTACGTACAAGGATGTCGTTATCATTCGTTGCGATGACCAGTTGAGCAATGGGTAATCCCATACGGGCTGCGACATAACCTGCAAAAATATCACCAAAATTTCCAGTAGGAACAGTAAATGAAACAGCTCTATCAGGTGCTCCTAAAGAAAGTGCAGATGAAAAATAGTAAACAATTTGCGCCATGATACGCGCCCAATTTATAGAATTAACACCTGAAAGTGCTCTTTTTTTACGAAAATTGTGGTCATTAAACATTGCTTTGACAAGAGCTTGGCAATCATCAAAATTTCCTTCAATGGCAATGGCATGAACATTGAAACAATGATTGGTTGTCATTTGCCGTTGTTGAACAGGCGATACACGTCCTTTAGGAAATAAAATAAAAATATCTGAGTGTTCTTTTCCAGCAAAAGCCTGTATTGCAGCTCCTCCTGTATCACCTGATGTTGCAGCAATAATCGTTGCACATCTATTTTTTTCAGTCAAAACATAATCCATCAGTCGAGAAAGAAACTGCATTGCTACATCTTTAAAAGCTAAAGTAGGACCATGAAAGAGTTCAAGGATAAATTCATCTGCTCCAGTTTGTCGTAACGGACAGATTGCTGGATGGTGAAAGGTTGCATAAGATTCAGCGATCATATTTTCAAAAGCTGTATATTCGATTTCGTTATTCACAAAGGGCCACAGAATAGTTTTAGCAATTGTTGTATAGGACTGACCACGAAGTGCTCGTAACGCATCAAATGATAGCTGAGGAAATTTATCTGGCAAATAAAGTCCCCCATCACTTGCCAACCCTGTCATGATTGTTTCCGTAAAGCTTAAAGCAGGAGCTTCACCTCTCGTGCTGATATATTCCATAAGTCTTATCCTTTTTTTATTTCTGGCAAATTGATGAAGTTATTTATTTCACGTTTTTCATAATATTTAAATTATTAAATGGATAGAGCTTCTTTTCTTCTTTTTAATTCAATAATGAAAGGAAATAGCCTTAAGCATTTTTATTTTTGAGATATAAACGCCAAATGTTCACAGAAAATCTGTTACAGTCAAATTTTTTTTCTCTATTATTCATTCACTTAAATTTTACAACGTATCTTCACTTGTACACCTTCTTAAATAATAAAATTAAATAGATAGAATGGTATTTATTGAAGAACTTTTGTATAAAACTCAATCATTCATAGTTATTTTATGCTCTTAATACTTTGTAACAATTAAATCTGCTAAACTGAATGTTAAAATGATACATCTCAGAACTCACATTGGAAGATTTATAAGGTAATTTTATGGCATTTCGTGCGCAAATCTATACTTTGAATAATCTTTTTTAGCTTAATTTATCACTTTGTATAATAATAGATATTATATTTGTGCTATACAGTATGGTAACCTAAAGTTTATCCATAGAAAACATACAACAGCCTGCTAAATGATGGGAAGCAGGCTGTAAAGTATTTTCATTTTAAATAGAAAAAAATAACTAAGTATCTTTGAATTATTTGCCTTTAATTTTTCCTATTGCCCATCCGATTATCCCGCTAAATATGGCCATAACAGATCCAGTCAAGAATCCAAAACCCAAAGCTCCTACTGTAGAAAAAACTCCTAGCGTAATTGGTTCAAACACTTTCTCAAATTTTCCTTCAAAGGCAGATTCACTTTTTGCTTTATGAGTGAAACTTGGGACATAAAGAGCAGCTATATCGATAGCTTTTTTCTTTCCTTGTTCTATTAAAGAGACAGTTTCCCATTGAGTATCATTTTTCAAATGATTGGCATGAACATTTATAACTTGTGAAAGCAGAAAAGCAACTGCTATAAAAATATTTAATACGTAAGTTTTCAATACTTTAATCATAGTTTACCACCAATACTTTTATTTTAATCTGAATTGAATAGATGCATCGGCAGAATTAGTGCACATTGAGAGAAACAGAAGCATTTAAAGCTTTTTTCACTCTTAGTGTGATAATTCATTAGTTTTTGTCATCAACAATGGATAAACACGGAATATGTTCATAGTTTATATTTCATATGAGAAGGTCTTATTCTGATGAAATTTCAATTTTAACGAGATTTAAAATACAATATTATTTTACTTATTATCCATCCTAAAAACATGCCTATCGTACTTGATGCATATCCAAGTGCCATCCCCATACCAAAAGCCCCGAGTGTAAGAGGTTCAACAACCTTTTCAAATTTTCCTTCAATAGTAGCTTCATTACCCACTCCACGATTTAGACTAGGTCTATAGAGAGAAACGGTATGGACTGCATCCTTTCTTTTCTGTTCTATTGCAGAAACAAAAATATTCTCACGATGAGTACTATTTTGTAAAGAGTTTGCATGCACATTTACAACCTGAGAAAGAGAAAAGGCAGAAATAATGAAAATACTTAATATATGATTTTTAAATAATTTAATCATAATTTACCTCAAATATTTATACTATTCAATATATATGCGTAAATTTATACTTAATTTATACTTTGGATATTTGGATGTAATCTACAACATTTATATTTTGTAGCATAATGAGCTTCATTATGTAATTATTTACAATGAATTATAGCCACATAATAAAGCTATTATTATAGAGTTCTAGACGAGGTTGAATTATTTGAACATCAATACTATGTCCTTTATCCAACTTATTATCGATCCTATAAAGCTCATTACATGTCCAGTAAACAATAGCCCCATTCCTATAGTCATAGGCTCAACGACCTTTTCAAATTTTCCTTCACCTATTGTTCCATGTTCTGTTTGATAATTTACAGACGGAGCATAGAAAGCAGTCGTAGAAACTACATCGGATTTCGCATATTTTACTTGTTCCATTGGGAAAACAGAAAATTCCTCTTTTGGAGTATCGTTTTTCAAATAGTTTGCATTAACATTTACAGTTTGTGAAATAAAAAAAGTGCTCACTATAAAAATGCTTAAAATATAATTTTTAAATATTTTTACCATAACTTTACCTCAAATATTTTTAAGTTATATATGTAAGAAATATACATAATGTTTATGTATATCACACTATATACAAGCCATATAGTTCAATATGTATTTTTAGTCAATAATAAAAATACATATAAAAATATAACTATAATTTTTATAAACGTTATTGTAAAAAAGTAACAGTCATAATTACAAATTATATTTTTTAAAAACTTTATACAATATTTTATTATGTGTTATATATAAAATAACATATGGTTATCGTATAATTTTTATAAAATGACATTAATATATTTTTTAAATACATTTATAGATAATAAAATTGATCAAAATTTTTACATATTAAATATATAAAAAATTATTTATTATCGATAGTATAATAGAAAAAATGAAAATTATGATGTGGTTATAAAAATATTATTAACAATTAAAATATGAATGGACACGCTAAAATTTTATTATTTATAGTATTTATTATAGATAGTCATTATTGTAGAATGTGTGTTCTATAGATATTATTAAATTATTATTCAATGGTTATTTAATTGCATCGTGATAGCAGAATAATAATTCTTACTTTACTATTAAATATATACATTTATCTTATAGATAATAATATGTTATAGATACTAAAAAATGTACAATTTTCTCATAGTGTAAAGTAGAGCTCGAATTGGATAGAGATAAATGATATTATCTTTTTATTGCCAATGTGAACAGCATATTACTATGATGCAAGGCAGTGTATAGAAGAATATAATTTAGACATATTTATGAGTGCCGAAAGATCAGCATTAGATAATATTTTCAACACTTTCTTCTTTCCAAACTGAAAAGCCGCTTTTATTTTTAGAAAGTGGATTACTTTTGAAAAGATCTGATTTCATTGCTTATTTAAAAAGGCTATTAAGTGCTTTCGGAAAATTTTAAGCAACTATTGGTATCGCTGTCGCTTGTTTAACATGATTATATGTTTCATATTTATGTGCTTTTTTAAAGAAACCGTTCTCAAGGTACTCAAGCCTATTTTGCAATGATAGATATGATGATAAAGCCCCCATAATATAAAATTCTTAGGGCATCAGAATTTTTGACGTTTATAAAGAAGAAAGATGGCATTGCCATACACTTTTCTCGCTCCTAATGTTGCTACAATTTTTGCCTTTTGAGATGATTCATTAAAAGGCATTTTTATTTCTTTATTTATTTAATTCAGCATATCTAGGTTTGAAATGAGAGAATCTTACAATATTCGGTTTTTTTGCTTAATTTGAATCATGATAAATTATGATTATAAATCAATATATTGTCTGTAAATTACTTGGTATGAAATATTTTTTATAAAATGCACATCTTCATAAGAGTGTATTCTTTTTGTTTTTTGTAATCTTAGGGAGGTTGTACCAATTGATGCTGTTAAAATACTATTTAAGCAGCAAAGTAAATAAGCCTTCAACAAGTTTATGAGATTTGGATTGAGTAAATATAAGCCTTTGTAACTCAACAAGGACGCATTTGTCATTTTCAATAAAGTCTTGTGTTCCATAGATTCCGCGAATTTTAATATTTTTTCCATGATCAATAGGCACATCCCTTACAATTTTACCATAGTATGTGATTTTTTTGATCAGATGAAAGAGGCTAGCAATTCTCACATCTTATCGAGCAAGGCATCGTAATATTCCTTTTTTGACAAATATAATAATTTATCAGGATGAGCTGCTGAGGTTGGGAGTGGGATATCGGAGTTGAGATAGATAAGCAGGGTTTAATTTTCATGAGTTGGCACTCCTGTTTTTGGCTTTTTTTAAAGCACGTGCAATGGTTAACAGACTTATGATCTCAATGAGGCGCTATATTTTTCCTTCACATTGAGATGCAATTCACCCGTGTCGTGAATTACGCATTTATTGAAGTTATTATAAAAGGAGCAGCGAGAAGAGCAGGACATTTGAATAAAAATGCTTCTTACAAGAGTTTACAAATTGATATATTCAAGAGATTTTTTATAATAGATCTCGCCATACTGCCATTGCTTCTAAGACTTCTCCTAAATGAGCATGTTTTGCAATAACTGTTTCTGCACCAGCTTCTGCAAGTGCATTAGAGTGGCCAAGATAGCTATGTGATCCTCCCGTAAAGCCGATGACACGCATGCCTGCTGCTATGGCTGCGTGTACACCATGAAGTGAATCTTCTATAACGATAGTGTTTTGGGGCTCTGCCTGTAATTGTTGTGCGGCAAAAAGGAAAACATCAGGGGCCGGTTTCGTTCTTTTTGTTCCAACTTCAGGTGCTGAAAATATTTTACCTTCAAAAAGGTCATAGAGATCAACCGTGATGAGCATCTCTTTTATATCTACGCTTTTTGCATTAGAGCAGATACAGTAGGGATAGCGTGTTTGGATAATTTCTACAGCTTCTCTTACATCATCAATAGCCCGTAATTTAGTTTTTATTTGTGTACGAAAAATATTAGTCATTTGATCTATGAGATGAGCAGAAATAGGTTTTTCTGTTTCCTGTTCAACGTGTTTAAGAATATCGCGAAAGATAAGCCCTGCAAAACGCTCACTCAATTCTTCGGGTGATATTTCATATCCTGTTTGTTTGAGCAATTGAGATCCAATTTTTGCTGCAAGATATTCAGAGTCGACGAGAACTCCGTCACAATCAAAAATAATAAGATCTATCTGAGGCATAAGATATTCCTTTACATGTTACGAGATGGACAACTTTCATGAAAACGATATTGAGAAGATCTTATTTCATAAAAATACGCTTTGAAAATGATTCTTAATTCTTTTACGAAATAAAAGATATGGGAACAGTACATTGAAAAAAAAATTAAGGTTTCATTCATATGAAAGTTTTTTTTACTAAAAAAACAAAAACAATCATCAATTTTGTAGAACTTTAACGATACGTTTACGCTATTTTGTAAATATAGATGGGTAATGCGGGCCTATAAACTATTTTGGTTGATTATAGGGCAAATTCAGTTAATTTTGTTGGGTTTTTCATGACAGTTATTCAGCTTCAAAAAGATTTCCTTCGTACTCCCTCACAAATGCCATGGCGCAATAAAATTTTTAAAGGAGATTGTGTTTCCGTTTTAGAAAAACTTCCAAAACATTCTGTTGATATGATTTTTGCGGATCCACCCTATAATTTGCAATTGGATGGAGCTTTATACCGTCCAGATCATTCGCTTGTTGATGCGGTTGATGATGCATGGGATCAGTTTGAGAGTTTTGCTGCTTATGATGCTTTTACTCGTGCATGGTTGCTTGCTTGTCGTCGTGTATTAAAACCCAACGGAACACTTTGGGTTATCGGATCTTACCATAATATTTTTCGGGTTGGGACGGCATTACAAGATTTAGGTTTTTGGATGCTTAATGATATTATTTGGCGCAAGAATAATCCGATGCCTAATTTTCGAGGGCGCCGTTTTCAAAATGCTCATGAGACGCTTATTTGGGCCGTGCGAGATCAAAAAGATAAAAAGTACACATTTAATTATGATGCCTTAAAAGCGGCAAATGAAGATCTACAAATGCGTTCAGATTGGCTTTTCCCTCTCTGCACTGGAGCTGAACGTTTAAAGGATGATTCGGGGCGTAAATTACATCCAACACAAAAACCGCAAGCGTTATTAGCGCGTATTATTATGGCTTCTAGTAAACCTGGTGATGTTATTCTCGATCCGTTTTTTGGTTCGGGAACAACAGGTGCTGTTGCCAAGCTTTTAGGGCGTGATTTTGTTGGGATTGAACGCGAGCAAGATTACATCGATGCAGCATGTGAGAGAATTGCGGCGGTTCAACCTTTAGCGCAACCAGAACTAGCGATTTTGGATAGAAAAAAAGCAGAACCGCGCGTAGCATTCAACAGTTTGCTTGAAGCAGGTTTACTCTATCCTGGAGAAGTTCTGTATGATCGTAAGAAGCAAGTATCTGCTATTGTAAGAGCTGATGGTACGATTATGCATGGTGGTGAAGCGGGCTCAATTCACGCAATGGGAAGAAAGGCTCAAGATTCGCAGAGTTGTAATGGTTGGACCTTTTGGTATTATGAGGAAAATGGACGGTTGAAGTCCATAGATCATTTAAGAATGATCATACGTTCACAAATGTTAAAAACGGGTGTTTTATGAACTAAGCTGATCGCTTCATTCTATTGACCACCAATATACCTGATCTTGATTGAGATGGACGTGAGGGTGTTTTAGTCTTTCTTAGATGTTTTTTATTGACACACTAAATCTCGCTTGTAAGCGACAAGCGAGTATTTTATGCTTCTTTTAGAAGAAATTAAAATGAGAAATTTTCAATCTATGTTCTCATTTTAGTTCCAAAACAGTAAAATTTCAATATAAGCTTATAAAAATGAAATATCAGAATTAAAAGGTTCATTCAGAAGTTCAAAATTAAGTGCTTTTTTGAATACGTACATCTGTAAAGTGCATATAATATATTGATTATAAAGATAATTTAGCGCAACTCATATCGAATTGCCCTCGGAATATCGTCAAGTTTTCTTATTTCAAATTTGTTCCATATTGAATCGATGAAAATTACTTTCTTGCATGTCATAAACGGGGGTGGCGTGTGAATAAAAATTGTTAACGAAAGAACTAAAAGTACCTCTTATAATCCGTTTCACGTACCAAGGGATGTTGAGGGGGCTGGTAAATATAACGATGGTGCTAACTTGCTCCGTCATAAGCGAAAAAAGGATAGATCCTGAAATTTAAATCTAAAGCTTCTAAGCGTTTCTATCGCTCCTTAATTTTTGTCTGTAGAAAAAATTGGTTATTTCATTTTTTAAAATTTTTCTTTTACAGATTAATAAATGATCGCTAGAGATACAAAAGTCTCCATTAGAAAACATTTTTATGAATAGGGAAGGTTATTTAAATCTAAAAGAATTGGGAAGTGCTACGGAAATGGCTTTTTTCATAACAGTAGGTAATGCTTCTTCGGCAAGATGTTGAATGTTACACCACCAACCATTTTCACAATTCATTTCATGAACATCTTCGGTATAGTAAACATCAAGTTTTAGAGAAAAGTGAGTAAAAACATGCGTAATTTGTCCTTTGAATTGCCAATTGGCAGTAAAGGGTGCGTTTTGTAGCCCATTTTCGTTGTTTATGCCAATATTGTTAGGAATTTGGGTCATTCCACCAAGGAGCTTTTGCGTCTGTCGTTTTTCCAAATAAATTTGTTTCTTTTTATTAAGGACCACAAAAGCAATACCTGTTTTTGAAGGGCGTTCTTTTTTAGGGGCTTTAACTGGAAAAGACTCCGGTTGTTGCATCTTTTCTGCTTTGCATAAACATTGAAGAGGGCAGGTATAACAAGATGGTTTGCGTGGAGTACAAATTGTTGCTCCCAAATCCATCATTGCTTGAGCAAAGTCACCAGGACGATTTAAAGCAGTAATTTTTTGTGTTTTTTCTTTAATTTCAACTTTTGCTTTTTGCAATATTGAAGTGATAGCAAAAAGTCGCGCTACCACACGTTCGACATTACCATCAACCACTGCTACAGGGTGGTTAAAAGCAATCGCAGCAATGGCTGCGGCAGTATAATCTCCAATACCGGCTAGAGTTCGCAATTCTTTTACAGATTGTGGAAATTGTCCCGCGTAGTTTTCAACAAGCTGTCGCGCACATTTTTTAAGATTACGTGCGCGTGAATAATAACCAAGTCCAGCCCATGCTTTCATGATATCATCTTGGGAGGCTTTTGCTAAAGAGGAAAGATCAGGCCATAGTTTTAGAAACTTTTTAAAATAAGGCTTAACTGTTTCAACGGTTGTTTGTTGAAGCATGATTTCAGAAAGCCAAACTTGATAAGGATCAGGACGGATACCTTGTTTTTGCTTTTCGGGGGTAATCCGCCATGGAAGATGTCTGTGATTTTGATCGTACCAAGCAAGGAGGTGCGAAGAAATTTCATACATGATTGCTTTCAAGCATAGGGAGATATAAAATGCAAAAGAAAAAATTATTTATTTTGTAATTCATGTTTTTTGCTCTTTTATTGTCAAGGCTCTGGTGAGAAAAGGCTTTTTATTTTGTTGATATTTCATAAATTGAGGAGGCAAAAATTTTTAGATGAAACAAATGATTTTAATTTAGTAAGCGGTTGAACAATGATCTAAAAATGAGAAAACAACTTAAAAAACGTATCTTTTATTCTCTTTCTGAGGCGGTATACAAAATACTTGATCCAGTTTTACGCAAACGGACAGGGCTTAATGTAGCGCTTATAGAACATTGGCCACAGATTGCGGGCTATGATATCAGTGAACATACAATGCCGCTTAAAATTATTTGGAAACGTCGTGCAGATCAAGATGAAGTTTTTCAGCCAGCAACACTTGTTGTCGCATGTGAAGGATTTGCTGCGTTAAAATTGATGCATGAAACAGAGGAATTACTTCATAGAATTAACGGATTTTTTGGCTATATTGCTATTGATCGCATCAAGATTGAGCAAAGGAGTATGTCGGTTTTTATGAATCACTTGCCTCTAAAACCGCCTTTGAGTGAACAAGACAAAAAATGCGTGGAAAAAATGCTTGAAGGAATTGAAGATAAAAGTTTGCACCAAGCACTTTATCAACTTGGCTGTTGCATTTTTTTGGAAAAAAATAATAAATAGAAAGATATTTTATATATTTTTCTTTAATATATGAGAAAGCATTGGATTCCTATTCGTTAATAACAACAGAAAAGTATTATTTATGGTAAAATATCGTTCTTTTTTATCTTTCGGGATAATTTTTCTCTTCATAACGATTGTACAAAACAGTGTAACAGTTGCTTTAGCGCGTGATCCCAAATCAGTGGCAACTGTTGATATGGCAGAGCTTCTCCAATCGGGTAAAGTAAAGGATCGCTTTGAGGGAGAGGCGGATGCACCAGTCGTCATTGTTGAGTATGCTTCGTTGACATGTACCCATTGTGCGCATTTTTATAATGATATACTTCCCCAAATTCGTAAAAAATATATCAAAACAGGAAAAGTAAAACTTATTTTCCGAGAATATGCTTTTGATCCTCGGGCAACAGCAGGTTTTATGTTGGCACGGTGTGCACCGGAAGATCGCTATTTTCCTTTGATAGAAGTTTTATTTCAAAAACAAAATGAATGGGCTTTCGGAAAAAATGCTCTAACACCATTGAAGAAAATTGGCTTAATGGCTGGTTTTACAGATGAAAGTTTTACTGCGTGTTTGAAAAATCAGTCCATTTTAGATGAAGTAAATGCATCTTTTGAACGCGGTAAAGAGCTTGGTGTCACAGCAACACCTACTTTCTTTATTAATGGTAGTAAATATGAAGGTGCCATGAAAGTAGAAGAATTTTTTTCGGTGATTGATAGTTTTCTAAAAAACTGAATCTTAATCTTCCAGAAGATGGATAGTGATACTTTTGGTCATTATCTCTTTTGGAAGGATTAATATTATGCATTTATGAAGCGATATCGTTGAGCCAATTTTGAATCAAATCATTGCTTTTAAGTGAGCCTGGGTTGAATGATGTTTTGAAGCTGATATGGGAGGATTTGTACAGTGAAAAAATGGGTTTATAGTTTTGGAGATGGAAAGGCAGAAGGAAGTGCAAGTGAGCGTAACCTTCTCGGAGGTAAAGGGGCTAATTTGGCAGAAATGAGTAATCTTGGTTTGCCCGTACCACCCGGATTTACGCTGACAACAGAAGTTTGTAATTTTTATTATGCCCATGACAAATCATATCCAGAAGAGCTACAGGAATCTGTTAAGCAAGCACTAAGATACGTTGCTGAACAAACAGGACGTGAATTTGGGAATGAACAAAGACCACTTTTGCTGTCTGTTCGTTCAGGGGCTAGGGCTTCTATGCCAGGGATGATGGATACAGTGCTGAACCTTGGCATGAATGATAAAACTGTAAAAGCAATTGCTTTACAAGCCAATAATGAACGTTTTGCTTATGATAGTTATCGGCGTTTTATCCAAATGTATTCTAACGTTGTTTTGGGGCTAGACCATTCGTATTTTGAAGAGATTCTTGATGAAGTAAAAGCATGCAATGGTTACACTATTGATACAGAAATGACAGCAGATGATTGGAAGAATGTTATTATTTCTTATAAAGCCTATGTTGAAGAAAAATTAGGAACCCCTTTTCCACAAGATCCTGAACAACAGTTATGGGGGGCAATTGGAGCCGTTTTTTCAAGTTGGATGACAGCACGTGCAGTTACTTATCGCCGTTTACATAGCATTCCTGAAAGTTGGGGAACGGCAGTTAATGTGCAAGCTATGGTTTTTGGTAACATGGGAGAAGATTCGGCAACAGGTGTTGCTTTTACACGCAATCCATCGACAGGGAAAAAAGAACTTTATGGTGAATTTTTAGTTAATGCGCAAGGGGAAGATGTTGTGGCGGGCATTCGAACGCCTCAAAATATTACAGAAAGTGCGCGTATTGTTGCTGGTTCAAATAGACCGTCGTTAGAAAAAATTATGCCTGAGGCTTTTTTGAAATTATGTCAGATTGCGCAGAAGCTTGAGCAGCATTATCGGGATATGCAAGATCTCGAATTTACCATTGAAAAAGGTAAATTATGGATGCTTCAGACTCGTTCAGGAAAACGCACGGCTCGTGCGGCTCTCAAGACGGCAATTGAAATGGTTGAGGAGGGGTTAATAAACCGTGAAGAGGCTGTGATGCGTATTGATGCAAAGTCGCTGGACCAACTTTTGCATCCAACACTTGATCCTAAAGCAGAACGTTTTGTTATAGGACGTGGTTTACCTGCTTCTCCTGGAGCCGCAACTGGTGAAATTGTTTTTACTTCAGAAGAGGCAGAAACTGTGTCGGCGGAAGGTCGCAAAGTTATTTTGGTCCGTGTAGAAACAAGCCCAGAAGATATTCATGGTATGCATGCTGCAGAAGGAATTTTAACAACGCGTGGCGGTATGACAAGTCACGCTGCTGTTGTTGCGCGGGGGATGGGAAAACCATGTATTTCTGGTGCTGGCAGTGTGCGGATTGATTATAACACAAATACGTTGTTTGCCTCAGGAGAAAGCTTAAAAAAAGGTGATGTTATCACAATTGATGGTGGAAGTGGAGAAATTTTCAAAGGGAAAGTTGCAATGTTGCAGCCTCAGCTTTGCGGAGACTTTGCAAAATTAATGGAATGGGCTGATGGGATGCGACGTATAAGAGTTCGCGCTAATGCTGATACACCATCTGATGCCCGTATGGGGCGCTCTTTTGGGGCTGAAGGTATAGGTCTTTGCCGTACGGAGCACATGTTTTTTTCTGATGAACGTATCGTTGCCATGCGTGAAATGATTTTAAGTCATGATGAAAGTGGTCGTCGTAAAGCACTAGATAAGCTGTTGCCAATGCAGCGTTCAGATTTTAGTGAATTATTTGAAATTATGTGTGGTTTACCTGTTACTATCCGCTTGCTAGATCCACCATTACATGAATTTTTGCCTAAAACGAAAGCAGAAATTCTTGATGTTGCAACAGCTATGGGTGTTTCTGCTGAAGTGCTTGCTGAACGCACTCAGCAGTTGCACGAATTTAATCCTATGCTTGGATTACGAGGATGCCGTTTAGCTATTACTTATCCTGAAATTGCAGAAATGCAAGCGCGGGCGATTTTTGAAGCAGCAGCAGAAGCTGCCCAAAAATCTGGATCTCCTGTTATGCTTGAAATTATGGTGCCACTGGTTGCACTAAAATCTGAACTCGATTTTGTGAAAGCGCGTATTGATCAGGTTGCTGAGGAAGTGATGAAAGAAAAGGGAAGCACTATTCAATATATGGTTGGGACGATGATTGAACTTCCAAGAGCGGCGCTTCGAGCAGATGAAATTGCTGAAACTGCTGAATTTTTTTCATTTGGAACAAACGATTTGACACAAACTACTTTTGGGATTTCCCGTGATGATGCAGCTCCTTTTTTGGCAACCTATTTTCAAAAAGGTCTTTTAGAGCAAGATCCTTTTGTGTCTATTGACCGTGATGGAGTAGGGGAACTTATTACCATTGCTGCACAGCGTGGACGCTCAAAGCGTGCAAAAATAAAATTGGGAATTTGCGGTGAACATGGAGGCGATCCTGCCTCTATTGCTTTATGCGAAGAAAATAACCTGGATTATGTTTCGTGTTCTCCTTTTCGAGTGCCAATTGCTCGTTTAGCAGCAGCTCAGGCCGCAATAGCAAAAAGGATGTAATGGGTTAATATTTTTTGTTGTATCGTTATTACTGAAATAAATTTTTATATATTCTTTTATTTTCTTTAATAAAGGGAATAAAAATGCTTCTAAAATGCACGATAAGTTGTGTTACGCGAGAAAGTGTTTTTTTAGAGGTTTATGAGAGAAAATATAAAGCACAGGATAGACAAAGATGTATTATTAATGCACTTTTTATTGGCGAACCTCTTGATAGAGAGAAACGTGTTATTGTGCAGTCAATTTACGCGTTTGCTTTTTTATAGGGGAATGAGCTCCTCACGCAAAATAGAATGCTCCAAACAAATGCATTTTTTTTGCGCATCATGCTGTTTGAGATAGACATTTCTCAATGGATGCCCCATTTTACATTGATATTCGTGGAATGGGGATTATGTAAAACTCCCCGTAAGTTTATAAAAATCTTCCCAAAATTTATAAACTCCATTATGCACTCCCATCTTTACATTTATAAAGGAATATCAAAGTTACACAATCTATTGATTTATAAAGATAATTTTTTATTTCTCATGTTGAATGAAAGCTGTAAATATCATAAGATCTTCTTATTTCGACTTCTTTTATAATGAATCAATCAAAACCATGTTTTTTGTATGTTACAGGCGGGATGAGCGTCTGTAGATAAAAAAATAAAGCAAGGATATGCCTCTTATGAAACGTCTCAAGTGTCAAGAGCTGTCACAAATTGAAGGTAGGTACAGTGTGTAATGGTGCCGGCTTGCTTCTTGACAAAAAGCGTAAAGATGATGCGCGGCGCGTGCAGTGGGACTACTATTATTATTCATGGGCGTTGTTGCGAAGTGGTTTTAGGTGCTTTAGAGATGTTTTTTAAGAAAGCCCGTGAATGGCAATCCAAGTATATTCCGTTTGGGACATTTTGTTTTAGGTGAGGGGGAGTGAGACCAAAAAGACATGTGATAAAGTAAGAGCATGAGGCAATAGGTAATTTCCGTTATTTTAAAGATATTGCTTTAGATGTCTTTGAAAGGCGTAAAGCTGAATTAAAAGGAAATGACAAAGATGAAAACTGGTTTTTACCTTAACTTTTCATATTTTTCCCAAATTAGGCTGTTTTCCTGTTTTAAGAGATTATACAAACAGAGATGCGTAATATTCTTGCCTCCATTTGGCATATAAAAGCTATAACAGCTGAGAGAAGTACTAAACTGTCTTAACATTTTTTTCAAACATACTGCTGCGGTAAGTTTGGATGTTGATTTATAGGCAATACTAAACGCACACGCTCTCTTAAGAAGACAATGTCATAAAACACATAACTTTCCAGCAATAGATTAGAGAGAAGTGCCGGTTTTTATCAGACACTTTGCAAAACAACAACCATAACACAATTAGCTTTACGTCTATTCATCCTTACAGGTGTTTGCACAAATTCTTTGCATCATATTTATAAAGATCAAATTGACGATAATATATGGACAATTCGTGGTTCGATAATATGAAAGGTTTACATGATACTACAAAAATTTCGTGTCCTTTTATCATCAGAGGCAATAAAAATGCTAGAATAAGCGCGTTTGCTATTTTGCAATATTCTTTTTTCTGCAATCGGTTGTGGTTTTTTTGAAGAAAATTATACGGCTCAATATGTAATGTGTAAGAAAACCATTCTGATTGATTGAAAATAAGAGGGCTTGAGATGAAGGAATGTTTGAGGGGAGCATTAAACAAACGAAAGATGAATTATCATTATAAATTAAGAGATTATTATGATTAGCTTCAATTTAATAAACCAATTTCACGCATTTTCATTAAAATTGTGTGATTAATTTTACCTGTTACAGGAAGATCAAATATTTTTTGAAACTGTTTTAAGGCTTCTATCGTCTTTTGATCTTCTATTCCTGTGACAATAACCTCCTCATTCCCAAAAATATGTAAAGCTTTTTGCACTTGTATAATATCTTCAACAGAAGGCTCTAAAATAGCTTCTTTTAAGTGTGTCATATTTTTTGTATTGTTTGTTTCTATTTCGCTTTGCTTAATTAATATCGCGATTCCATCTGCTGCGGGATTAGATAGAACATTCTTTTGCATTCTCTGAGCAGTTTGCTGTTTCCATAAAGTGATGGCTCGGCGTGTTTTAGGTCCTTCCAGTCCATCTAATGGTCCATCATAAAGTCCTAATTTTGCTAGTTCTTTTTGCTTTTCCAGCATGCTTGCTGATTGAGAGGGTAAAGGTGAATTTGTGTGCTTATGACTTTGAGAATGTACAGAAGTTACACGGGAGAGTTCTTGTGATTTTTCTTCTTTTTCCGATAAAGTAGAGCTCTTACCTATACTTTGAACAGAGGAAAATTTCATTTGAGTTAAAATATTTTGATGCGTTGTCATTTGCGAAAATAAAGCATTAAATGAAATAAATAAAAAACTAATGCTAAAAAGAAAAGATCCAACAAAAAATAAAGTATTTTTTCGTGTATAGAAATAAAGAGTTTTTGCACTCCAAAAAATAAAATGAAAAATTATAAGAAGAAGTGTTATAACAATACTACTATAGTATTTACGGTGTTTTACAGTTTTTTTTCGGTAGGTCTTTCGTTTTGTTGCCATTACTTTTATTTTCAGTTGCGTTTATTTTTTACAAAGAAACAAATATAAATTAGGAAACGAATATGAATCAGTTTTTACTTCCAGCCAGAGAGAAGTGCATTGACATTATTGATTTTTCCTTTCAAACTCCTAAAATGAGCGGCTTCATTATATCAATTTATAAGTTGATAAATCAACAAGAGTTCTTATCAACGTTTATTCATTTTATTTTATACAAATCTTTAATGTGTATAAAGAGAGCACCAAATGATTAGCATTCAAGATCATTTTGGTGTTTGCAAACTGCATTATCACATATAATTATCTAAACAATAATGCCACGTTATTCTTCATTTTGGGGCATATGTTTGCCTATTATTTAAAATAAAATTGAAAATATTTGCCTATAACGCTAAAAAGATGACAATCATTATCTATTCTTTATAATTTACATATAGATGGTTACTTATCCATAAACGGTTTGGTAATAATAATTATCTCTTAATATTATTATATTTTGGTATAAATTCCTTCTATTAAATAATTTTCATAAGTATTAATTAAATTGATATTTACAATGTTATAGAAAAAACTGGCTTGAGATGTAATCATAAGAGATGCAGTTATTTTTTGATGTTTTTATTGACAGGTTGACTATTTTCATAACATTCCAGTAAAAATTTTATAGATAATATAAATATTTTATCGACACTAGAGTCAGAATAACAGAGTTTACTCTTTTTAGCTTTTTCAACTAAGCTAAGATGGTGGACTATTATTTAAAATAATTATGTACACAACACGATTATCTCTCTCATTTTTTATCATAGTATGTTCATTAACATGACCAGCTTGTAAGTGTATAATTTTGATGTTAATTTTTTACTGAATAGACAATGTATCCCATTTTATACAGCGGAATTGTGCCATATTTATAAAAAAGCCAATGATATAGATCCAATACATGAATACTCAATTTTATAAAAAGCACATTTTATAAATTGTTTATAAAGCAACAGTGTATAAAATGCTTCTTTTATTGTATTTACCACTGCGGTACATTGATTGTCCATGATACGTTTTTTAATCAAATTATCATTTTTTTTATTTTTTATTTTTGTCATTATTTCATTTTTTGTAGCAGATCCAAGCAGTAACCATTCTTCTAGCCCCCAAAATAATGAGACAACAACGAGCGATGTGATTGTTGCTTTTAAGGAAGCCTTAAATGACTTAGGCGCATTTTGTGACCGTAATATAAAAACCTGCAAAGTAGGAAAATCCTTTTTAAGTTCACTTGGTGAGCGCGCATATTACGGTGCAAGAGCTGCTTATGAATATTTAGGGAACATATTAGGAAACAAAAATGATATCAGAGACTTCCCCTAATGTTTCTTACAAAATCGAAATACAAGAGTTCTTACAAAACCATGCAATGTTATCTTGAAATAAGGATTTTTAACGTTCTTCGTGTTATTTATGTTAGGAAGAATAAATATTTATTTTTTATAAGTGTATTCAAGAATGATTATTCAAACGAAACAGGACTAAAATAATGGCGGAAACAATCGGTAATATTATAGAGAACTTTTCGCTTTTGGATAATTGGGAAGATCGTTATCGTTATGTCATCGAGCTTGGCTATGAATTGCCACCTTTTCCAGAAAGCGCTCGAAACGATGCTCACAAAGTTCCTGGTTGTGTTAGCCAAGTGTGGCTTCTATCTTCACGTAATAACTCAAAAGATCCAATATTGACGTTTCAAGGTGATTCCGATGCTCATATTGTGCGTGGACTCATTTACATACTTCTTGCTTTTTATTCAGGCAAAAAAGCTTCTGAAATTCGCAATTCTGATGCTCAAGAGCTCTTTGAAAAACTTGGTTTAAATGAAAATCTTACACCACAACGATCAAATGGTTTGAAATCAATGATTAAACGGATTCGTAACGAAAGCTATATGTAATCCCCTTGGTAGAAATTGCTATATATACAAAAGCTTCACACAAAACATGTATACTAAAATCAACTTTATGCACGAAACCATTTTTTCGCAAAATAAGATTATTTAGTTTTTTTCCGTTTGCTTTTGCGTCCAAGCCCCATTTCTTTGGCCAAAGCCGATCGTGTTTTTGCATAATTAGGCGCCACCATAGGGTAAGAACTATCTAACTGCCATTTTTCACGATATTCCTCTGGCAACATTCCATAATGTGTCATGAGATGACGCTTTAGAGATTTAAACTTCTTTCCATCTTCAAGGCAAATGAGATAATCAGGAAATACTGAACGCTTCGGATTAACGGCAGGCCTTTGTTTTTCAACTTCGACTTCTGTTAACTCTAGATTCCCTGCTTTACGAAAAGCAGCATGGACATCAGCAATTAAACTTGGCACTTCAGTCGGTCGAATAGAATTATTACTCACGTAGGCAGCAACAATATCAGCAACCAATGTAATAACTAAATTGCTTTCAGTCTCTAAGACTGCACGATGTTCCATTCTTGTTTCCTTTAATTTAAAATTGAGTAATTCAAAATCGAGATATAGTGCATATACTCATGATATAAAGATCTCATGCACATGAGTTTCATATTGTACAAAAATCTTTTTTGTCAATTCAATTATTCTATAAAATTGCCAAAACACAAAAAAATCAAATAAATACCTATTTTTTGTCATAATATACAATAAGAAAAACGAAATTATTACATGCTAAAATATATTTTTACCCTATAACATATCATACATAATATATAATACATCACAAATATAAAAAAATATATGATAAAATTTATTTATTTTTTTTGAGAACGTAAAAATAAAATTACTAATTATAAAAATATAATATATAAATTATTATATTTTGTTTTGAATACTTATAGTTTAGTAAGTTTATGTTTAATAAGTTTTAAATTTGTTTTTATTATTTATATTTATAAAATTTAATAATAAAAAACATGATATATTATAAATATGACATAATAGTATTATTTATAATATAAAACTATTCATTAAAAGGAGATAGGACATTTTTATTTTTTATACAGTAATAATAATATTTTAGATATATTTATTCCTTTCTGTAAAATTATGCGATTATACTGTTTCAAAAAAAATCAATTCTTTTTCTAATAGTTTAATTGTTTTACCAGTCACTTTCATTATAAAAGTGGTGTTATATCCCTAGAAAACAATAGCTGTGATATGTAATGAACAGAAAGGTATTAGTTTTAAAAATTATCATGGTGCTATTTTTGCAAGTGAATAGAACTTATAGGTTTTTACACTTGCATCAATCATTGTGATTCTAACATATAAACGAAGCTATTAACATATTTTAATATAGGATTGTGTATGACTCGCACTTTTGCAATTCCTCCCAAAGCATCTAGAATCACTCATAAGGAAATATATCATGGTATTTTTCGTGATGATCCCTATCATTGGCTACGTGCGTCTAACTGGCAAGATGTTTTTAAAGATCCTAACTGTCTTGATCCCAATATTCGACATTATCTTGAAAAAGAAAATGCTTATCAATCAGCTCAAATGGCTGATACAAAACCATTACGAGATTTGCTTTTTACCGAAATGAAAAACAGGATCCAAGAGAATGATAGTTCTGTTCCTATAAAACATGGCCCTTTTGCTTACGGATTCTCTTATGTTACCGGAGGCCAACAACCACATTATTTTCGGACACCAAGGAATGGCGGAGAAAAAAACGTGTACCTTAATGGTGATGTCTTGGCAGAAGGCAAAGAATATTTTAAATTTGGTTCAGTTCAAGAATCTCCTGACCATACACATGTGGTATGGACCTATGATGACAAAGGATCAGAGTTCTATACAGCTAAAATTCGTAATTTTGAGACATTATCTGACTGTACGGACATAATTACTGATACATCTGGTCAAATTGTATGGGATGCTAGGTCTGAAGGTTTTTTCTATACTAAGATGGATAAAAACCACCGACCTTCAGAGCTCTATTATCACCAATTAAACACAGATCAATCACAAGATAAGCTTATTTTTCGTGAAGACAATCCAGGTTTTTTCTTAGATGTAAGCGGTTCTAAGCTTAATGATGTTATTTATATTAATATTCATGATCATGAAACATCCGAGATCTGGTTAATTCCTGCTGAGGCGCCTTTTACTGTTCCCCAATGTGTACGGAAACGACAAAAAGGTATTGAATATTTACTTACAGAGGGTGGTGATGTCTTTTATATTCTAACCAATTTAGATAATGCAAAAGATTTCAAAATTATGGTAGCGCCATATACATCTCCACAATCAGAAAATTGGTCTGAGTTTATCCCACATCAGCTTGGGTGCCTAATATTATCCCATGATGCTTATCAAGATTTTCTTGTCTGGATCGAACGTTTTGAGGGGCTTCCACGTATAAAAGTAATGGAACGTACCACTAAACAAGTTAATTCCATCGCTTTTACTGAAGAGGCTTATTCTTTAGGTCTGCAAGGAGTTGCAGAATATAACAGTCCAACTATTCGTTTTTCCTATTCGTCTATGACAACACCTGATCAAGTGTTTGATTATGAGATGAAAAATTGTAAACGAATGCTTTTAAAAACGCAAATAATTCCCTCTGGGCATAATAAAGATGCATATGTAACACGACGTATTACAGCAATAGCAGACGATGGTGAGAAGATTCCTATTTCACTTTTTTACCACAAAAACACTCCCCTTGATGGTGGTGCGCCTTGTCTGCTTTACGGTTATGGTGCTTATGGGATTTCTATTCCTGCCAGTTTCAATAGTAATGTACTTTCTCTAGTGAACAGAGGTTTTATTTATGCCATTGCTCATATTCGCGGAGGAAAAGAAAAGGGAGTAGAATGGTATGAGAAAGGAAAGCATCTCTTTAAGCACAATACATTTACAGATTTTATTGCTTGTGGGCGTTATCTTGTAAACAATAAATTTACTTCTCACGACCGGCTGATTGCTCATGGTGGTTCAGCAGGGGGGATGTTGATGGGAGCCATTGCCAATATAGCTCCACAGGATTTTGCTGGGATCGTAGCAAATGTGCCTTTTGTTGATGTCTTAGCGACAATGTTAGATGCTTCATTGCCACTCACTCCTCCAGAATGGGCCGAATGGGGGAATCCTCTTGAATCAGAAGAAGATTATAAGCTTATTGCTTCCTATTCCCCTTACGATAATGTCAAAGCTCAAAACTATCCCCCTATACTTGTGATGGCAGGATTAACAGATCCTCGTGTAACTTACTGGGAGCCTGCAAAATGGGTGGCAAAATTACGAGACCTAAAAACAGACGATAATGCAATTTTATTACGTATTAATATGGATTCAGGGCACGCTGGTGCAGCTGGACGTTTTTCAAAGCTAGAAGAAGTTGCCTATATCTATGCATATATTCTAAAGATAGCAGGAAAAGACTTTTGCTAATCCATAATATCTCTGTATGAAAGTCTCCGATAATTTATTGGATTATAGAGACTTTCATACACTAAAAAATTATTGAGACAGTTTAAAATTCACATTCTTCATAAAGTTTCAAAACATAGTCCCAATTAATTAAATGGTCTACAAAGGATTCGAGGTACTTCGGTCGAGCATTGCGATAATCAATGTAATAGGAATGTTCCCACACATCGACACCCAAAATAGGGTGAGCATTGTGCACTAAGGGATTTTCACCATTAGGTGTTTTCATAATTTCAAGCTTGCCATCTTTAACAGCAACCCACGCCCATCCAGCACCAAATTGGGCACCAGCAGCAGCAATAAAATCAGCGCGGAATTTATCGTAACCACCTAGATCAGCGTCAATAGCTTTTGCTAACTTTTCAGGAAGTTTTTGACCACCACCATCTTTTTTCATCCAAAGCCAAAAATGGTTATGATTGTAATACTGTGCTGCATTATTAAACAAACCAATATTTTTTCCAAAACTTTTTTTAACAATATCTTCAAGGCTTTCATTTTCTAAGCCTAACTCTTTCACAAAATTATTGGTGTTGGTAAGATAAGCAAGGTGATGCTTATCATGATGATATTCAAGCGTTTCGCGTGACATATAAGGCGAAAGGGCATCGTAATCATAAGGCAACGGGGGCAATTCAAAAGCCATTTAAAAATCTCCTCGATTCTAATTGTTAAGCTTATTTCATAAGCCTAATTTGCCATTTACCGCATTTAAAAGCAAATGTTGAATACCTAGTTTGTATGAAATAGTTTTAATGTCTCTCTTTTTGTAAAAGAAGCTTTTAGGAAATGTATATTCATCAATCAAAAAGGGTATTGGTCTACATAAAGATTGCTTCTGAAGATTTTTTTACATCTATGAGTGGGTAATAAATATCATTATCTTTTGAATAAAAAGTAAATGGAAATAGCTATTATTCCTTGTTTTTGTAGCTCTATTTTTTCAAATACCATATAAAATGTTTTTAACAGAATATTAAGTGTTATTTTTTAGGAAATATTTTTCAATGTGCTTGATTTCATTTTATGGTGCTACCCATGAATAATATAATGTAAAAATTAGTGGACATTATCATCTTTATGCTTAATGCAAGAGCACAGCAGCACTATCATACACTTACCGGTTGCCAATGTGGTGACAGCTTTTTTCTTAAATTGAGAAAGATGGGATTTTAATATATCAAGAAAAGTAAATCATATGCAAATTTATTAGATACATGAGTAAACTGCAAGATTTTCATTTTCTGTTCCTAGAAAATCAATACAAAGAGCAAAATAATTGATGGATAAATGGTTCCTTCTTATGTTAAAATCACAACTGTATATCAGTTTCTGCTACGAATTTGTATCGATGGCAATGCCATACAAGACTCAGAAATTTTATGATAAAAAAGTAAAGTCTTTGATTTTCAGATATTGCGTCCAATCACAGGAATCGCTATAAGGTGCAGGAGTCGCTATAAAGCGTGTTTTTTTGGGGTATAGCCAAGCGGTAAGGCACCGGTTTTTGGTACCGGCATTCCCTGGTTCGAATCCAGGTACCCCAGCCAGTTCCGGTAAAATGTTAATAAAAGTTCGGCTTGAGAGTGGATCAATCCCCTTAACCTCTGTGTTGCTATTCATAGCAAGTCTGGTAAGTTGAGAAACACTTATTTATAGTGGGTTAGCTCTAAATATGGTAAGGTTTTCTTTTACTATAGCTATCGCTTAAAGAGCTCTTTTAAAAGATTCTTTTCTACAAGACGAGGGGGAAATGATTTATGCGCACTTGCTTTAGAAAAACTATTTGACTGGATTTTTTGCTCTATAGCAACACCAGCGGGTGATTTTCCGTATTCCACCATCTTCATTACGCCGAACAGCGTAGCAATAATGCTGATTAGGAAACACATGCCGCTGCATGTCACGTACCATACCAGCAGCATGTCCATAGGGTGCCACACAATCAATAAACCACATATATTCTCCGCCTTGCCAATTCGCATCGGACAAAAGCTCTCCCTTTTCAAGCATAGATTGATGATTTTTTTCATCTAAAAAAGCCCAAGTGATAAAGGCACAAAATTCTCCACGTTCATTTTTATAGAGTTTATATTGCCCAGTCTGTAAAGCTGGTCCTAAATTTCGTTCGATATCCCAGATTCGCCAGCGGCGGTATAAGGGAGATGTAAGCATTAAAACAACCATAGCTCCTAACGCTGTAAGAGGATCTATGAGTGATGGTGATGGATTTTCATTTACAGACATTATCTTTCCTTTAGAGATTGTTCTAAAATTTTGGTGATAGGTTCAAAGAAATAAGAAATGAGACGCCGTTTTGAGGTAATGACATCCGTTGTCACAGTCATGCCAGGGATAAATTTAAGTTGTTTGTTATTCAAAGTGATGTGATCTTGGTCAATTTTGATTAAAACAGCGTAGACACCATTAATTTCTTTATCATAGCGTGCTGTAGCGCCTACATTAACGACTGTACCGTGGATAACACCGAAACGTTCAGGCGGAAAGGCAGAAAACTTGATGTAAGCGCGTTGGCCCTTTTCTAAAAAGCCGATATCGCTGTTATCAAAAAACGCTTCGACAATGAGTCCGCCGGCACCAGGGACAATGCGCATGAGAGTTTTACCAGCCTCTACAAAGCCGCCCAAAGTATGGATACTTAAATCATCGATACGTCCATCAACAGGTGCATAAAGTGATAAGTGGTCAAGATGGTATTGAGTGCTATCAAGCTTTGCTTTTAATCCTTGAAGATTCAGTTCTGTTTCACGCGAAAGTTGCCGATAGCGGGCGATTTCATCGGAAATGAGACTTTTCCGTTGTTGGCGGAGGGTGTTTATTTCGGCGGCATTTTCTTCCAAACGTCTTTGATTGGTTAAAATTTCATGCTCGACATTTTTAAAGTCATGTAAACGCTCTAAATAAACTGCTTGGCTAATGACTTTTGTTTCCATTAGGCTTTTTGCAGCCTTTAATTTCCCTTGGCTTAATTGACGATCATCTTCCAACCTATCTAATTGCGCATGTTGTGTTGCACCGCTGCGCTCGACGCGGTCCGCCTGTGCTTTTAGCGCTCTTAATTTATCTTGGAGAGATTGAAGGGTAGCGCTAATGAGTTTTTCCCCTTCTATTCTTGCAGTCGTGTTGCCAGAAGGAGGAACTGGCAGATAGGCAAGCCCTTTGGTCACAAAATCTTTATCCAAAGGATCACTTTCATGTAAAGCTGTTAAAATAGCTGTTGCGATTTGTGCTTGAAGAGTTTGTTGCGCGATATCTGCTTGAACACGTGCGCACTCATTGAGGGCTTCACGAGGATCTAATTGAATAAGGAGATCGCCTTGATGAACAAATTGCCCTTCTTTTACAAGAATTTTCTCAATGCGTCCTGTATTTTGCGCTTGGACCAGCTGAACGTAAGCGGTGGGAATAACACTTCCTTGCCCCCGTGCAACAATCTCTGTTTTTGCGATAAAGCTGCCGATCACAATAAAGAGAAATAAGGTGACCAAAACAGCAACAACCATATGAAGCGTTGGTGACAAAGGGCGCAAATAGGGAGCTTTATCTGCCATTTTTTGCCTCCAAATCAGTAAAGTTTAAGACGGTTGCATGCCGAGGAAAGAGGTCACTTTTGTGGGTAATAACAAGAACAATACGATCTTGTGAAAGTTTATATAAATGCTCAACAATTTGTGCACTGACAGCGTCATCCAATGCGGAAGTAGGTTCATCCAAAATAAGCAGGCTTGGGTTTATCAGAAAGAAACAAGCCAAAGCCAAGCGTTGGCGCTGACCACCTGATAAAAAACCACCTTGCTCTCCTACTTGAGTATTGAGTCCTAAAGGCAACTGAGCAATCAAATCATGGCAAGCACTAACATATAGTGCAGCGTCGATTTCATCTTTAGTGGCATCTGGTTTAGCAAGAAGCATATTCTCAAGAATAGTTCCGGAAAAAAGGCAAGGATTTTGAGGAAAATACGCGATTGTTTTACGCACGCTACGGACATCAAAATTCTGTAAAGGTTGGGCGTTAATCAATATCTTTCCGCTTGTTGGGGGGGAGAGTCCACAAAGGAGCTTCGCCAAGGTTGTTTTTCCGCACCCTGAAGGACCAAGTAACATAATTGGTTGCCCAGGTTGTAAACAGACATTAAGATGATTGATAATGGACTTATCTCCATAAGAAAAACAGAGATCGTTGGCTTCAAGATGAGGAGGAGCGCTGAGTTGAAGAGGCGGCTTTTCTTCTTCCCATTCTGAAGGGGAGTTAAGAATATCGCCCAAACGAAGACGAGAGATTTTCAAATGCTGCCATTCTTCCCATAGGGATGCAAGGCTTAAGATAGGACCAGAAACATTTCCAGCGAGGAGATGAAAGGCAATAAGTTGTCCTAGTGTAATCTGGTTTTGAAGAACTGCCTGAGCACCAAAAAAGATAATAAAAATAGTGAAAAGATCACCAAAAATATGGCTCATGGCTCCATTGAGAAGATGCAATTTACTGGTTGTAAGGCTTTGATCTAAACTACGGGCTAAAGTTTCTTGCATGCGTATTGTATGAGCTGGCTCCTTTACATGCGCTTTTATGGCTTCAAGATTGGTAAAACTTTCAATGAGGCGCGATTGATGGGCGGCTTGCAGAGTGAAAGCACGGCGTAATTGGCGGCGCAAGAAGGGACCGACTAGCGCTAAAGAACCCATTTGTAAAGGTAAAATGATAAGGACAATAAAGGTCAGTTTCGGACTAATGGAAAAGAGTGCCGCAAGATAAATGATTGCGAACAGAACATTTAGAACAGTTGTGGCGATGGTTCCTGTTAGAAACCCGCGAATTGTATCAACCTCTCCGATTCGCGTGAATAGTTCTCCCACTTGCCAAGTGCGTAAGACAGGCAAGGAAAGACTTAACAGATGGCTGTAAATGCGCCGCCCAAATTCTAGTGTAAGCCGATTGGCTAAATAAGCTCCTAAGTAGCCTGATAGAGTGCTAAGAGCCGTGCTAAACAGCATGATAGCAACCATCAAGACAACGATAGCATAGAGACTTTCAATACGCTGAAAAGGGAGAATACGGTCGATAATCGCTTGAAAAATAAAAGGATTCACCAAGCCCAGCAAACGCAAAACAACAGCAACGCAACTAAGTTCGATGACATAATAGATATATTTCTTTGTTGTTCTTGTAAACCAAGAGAATGATACTAGTTTTTCTTGTGAATGACTCATTTGAATTTATGATTTTGTTTAAGAGAAAGAGCGATTGATGTCGCATATTTAAACAGTATTGTAAATAGTATTATATTTATACAATAAATACATTTTATATTATATAATATAAACATAATGTATTTATTATTTAAACAGTATTTTTATTGTTATTTATACAAATTATATTTGACATTTGCTAAAATGAATAATAATGAAATTCTAACTGTATCGTTGTGATACAGTTATTTTAATAATATTAAGGAGAATTTTTATGTTTAGTTGGCTTAGTGGTTGGTCTCATAGTTTGTCTAATGCTTGGTCTGGTATTTCATCAATTAATTTTTCAAGCAGTGGATCACGACCTGGGTGTACTGTTGGAGATTATCTCTCTACAGCAAATTCATACGGAGTGGTGGGAAGAGATGTAGGACAAACTGGTGGAGTATTTGTAGGCGGTATAGCCGGAGGTTTTTCATCAGGCCCATTGGGTATAGCTTTCGGTGCAGGAACCGGTGCAGGAATCGGTGCAGGTCTTGGCTATGGGGTAGGAGTAGGTATAGGTTTAAATGCTCAGTATAACGCGTGCTATTATTAATTATAATATTTTAATAAGTTTTTAAATTGTTAATGATGTTGTAGATATATTTTAGTGAATATATCTACAAACATTTGTAACTAAAATATATTATTAGTAATAATTTAAATTATAATTATATTAAGTTGGAAATTTGTACATTATGTATATTTTAAATATTATTAATGAATTATTTTTATTAGCTTGCTTTTTAAGTATATTTATATATTTATTTGAATTGTATTATAAATCTAAGGGATGTAATGAAAAAAATATTAAAATAAAATCATTAATAAGAATAATTTCATTTTTTATATTATTCTTTATACTATTTTCCCTAGTTCAAGTTTTATATTAATATAATTTAATTAATATTTATTTATTTTATATAATTTTAAGTGGAATTTATTATGGGTGATATTTTATTTAATATTAAAAATGCATTACTTGCAACAAATATATTTCTATTTTTAAGCATATTTTCCTCTAAATTAAAATTTCCTACTTGGAAAAAGTCTATTAAATTAGGATTTATTATAATTATAATATACTTTATAATATATTTTGGACTTTATTATTTTATAAACTAATATCATATAAAATATCTATGTATTTTATATTTTTATTGTCGATTATTGTAGTTGGTATGGTTAATGTGGACAGATTTTAGTAATTTTGTTGTAAATATGTTATTTTCAATAATAAGTGTAGTTACAATTATATATTATTTATTATTACTAAATAAATATAAAAATTATAATAAAAAAGAATACAAAAAAAATATATTATTGTTAGTGATAGGTTTAATTTTTGTAATTTTTTTTATAATAATTTTTATGAATATATACTATAAATTTAATTTATTTAATAGCATATTAAATGTATAAAATAAATTATAAAATTAATTTTATATCTCAATAATAAATAGTAAAACCTTATTTTTTATTATTAAGATATATTTGTTATAATAATTGCATAGTTATTATTTTTATATACTATTAATATTAAAAAAAATGTTTACTGATTACAGTGAGACAGTGTCTTTAATAAATATCAAGCATTATCATCAAGAGTTCTGTTTTTTATTTCCTATTTTTGAATCTTTTTAATTATTTAAAGAATGAGTTGTTTTGAGATTATTGTCTTTTGTATAAGCATTGTCAGTTTATAGTTTTTGAAAAGTGATTCTCTTCTTATGTGTCATATTTATTGAAAAATAAGCAATTTTTATGAAATAAAGTGTCTTCTCTCTCGCTCTTGATCGTTATTCATCGTCTTGTGAAAGAGGAAGGGAAGCGATTTCCGTATCAAGGGCATCCATAAAATCGATAATAAAAGCAGCATTTGTCCCCAAATCTCTTGGCAAATAACGAGAAGCAGAACGCATATCAACAAAAGTTGTATCCCCTTCATCAGTTAAGCGTATCACGATATCCGAAATAAACCCAAGGTAAAAAGTTTTAACTCTCGTTTCAATATAAAGCGCATTTTCTTCACCTTTAAACTCTCGTTGAGCCACAACAGGCCAATCATAGGCTGCTAAAACATTGAGAACAGATTCGCGAATACGATCAGGTGAACCATCATAACGGCGCCCCGATATTTCTGGCCATTGTGACATCTGTAATGTTGCTTGTTCAGTCAAAACACTTTTGAGCGGTAAAGCATCGCTGGGACGTATTGTGCGAAAAAAAGCTGGCGGGCTTTGTGTATCGGTAGAAATATCGTAAAGAGCCGGTAAGGTAAACCAAAGTCCAAAAAATAACATCAGTGGTGTAGCCGTTATCAACGAATAAATAATCCCTTTTAAAGCTTTCATTCCCCCTAGGGCTCCATAGACCCATAAGCTGTAAAGTGCTTTAATAGCCAGAAAAAGAGAAATAATCACACAGCCAGTAGAGATTCCGATCAAAATTATGAAGTCAGTTACGTTAATGACGGAAAAACGTTGTAAAATGACTGAAAATAATAAAATAAAGAACGACAATCCACCAAATCGAGGGGACCATACTGCTGCTCTTGAAACGAACCGAACATATCTCTTCTTCATGAAGTTTTTTCCCCTCAATTGTAAATTATAAGCCAAGTTTTTTCAGTGTGCTACCTTACAAAAAGCTTCTGCTCATAAACCAAAAATAAAGCACTTATTTTTGAGGTCAAGGATACGTAATGTCTTATAAGTTTCCAGTGGTTATTTTAGCACTTCATTGAAGGTAATCAGTATTTCTTCTATAGTTTATCATGTTATTGATGCGAACTTTATGGGAATGTTTGTAAATAAAAAGAAGTAAACTCAAATAACAAGTTTTACGGTTGTTAGCAGCATATATTTTTAGAACTTTACTCTTGATTTTTCTCTTCTGATTGCGGGGAGTGATAATGCGTAATCAAATAGGATATGATGATGTGCAATAGAGATTTCATTCTACCTCAATAAAAAATTGAGGGATCTACAATCAGACAAATCTGAATTCGAATATTCAATTAATAGAGAAAAAAGATAACCATTTTGATAGGCTTTATGTATTTTGTACAGAAAGTAAGGTATTGTACAAATGAGAGGTTAGTCCGTTTTTATTCATAAAATATGCGACAGGTCGCAGATGAAAGAAAAGCTTCACTTTCTTTTTTTGCAAGGGAAGAAGGGACAAAAATACGTAAAATAACAAACCCTTCATTCAAATTTTTAGCAACCAAAACTGAATTGGCATTTTTTTTAGGTTTTGATTTTTTGAGTTCTATGATTTGTATTGGTTTTCCAATAATAAGATCGAGTGTCGCATCAGGGGCTGTTCGGTCATTAAGGCTATAGAAAATAATTCCGTTGTGTGTGTAGGCTGCTAGTGACCAAAATTGTCGTGTTTTCAAAGCTTTTAAATGAACAGGTCCATTTTCAAGATTAAATCTGCAGGCTTTAAGAAGAAAGAGTGGATCAGCAGATTGTTGAATAGGATTATCGGGAGTAAAAGCAACAAATTGATAAGGGGCTCCGGATTTTTTAAGTGTTGTCCATATATTATCTTGTGCCCAATAGGGGATCAGAAAGAGAACGCAAATATGAACAATAATAGCGCCAATGATTGCAAGAAGTGCGATATAAATAAATCTAGTCACAATTTATTTGTCCTGATGGGATTTGTTCTATTGATGGCATTGTGAGCTTTTGTAATGCCGTTGCAGAGATGATTGAGGTATCATATAAAGTAAGAATAAGCCCGAATTCTTTTTGACTAACTGTTGCAAGCCAATTGCCGGCTTGCGGTGTGGGTGAAATATTGATGCGCAATGAGCCATCATGCTCATAGATAATATTGTCAGTGTGGAGTTCAAAAGGTATTTCTTTGGATGAAGTATAAGGTTTTAGGGATTTGTCAGCTGTATAAAGGGTAAAAAGACGGGTTTCAGGGATGGTGCCTTTGAGTAAATAATGACAGTGATGATGAAGTGGACGCTCTTGGTTATCTTGCCAAATCTGGAATTGAATACCTTCAGTTCGTCCGAGTGAAACAATGCCTTGTTTAGCGGTGCGGGCGCGGGTATAAGGATCCATATTGGCTGTTCCCATTTGTGGATAAGCACTCCATTTTCCAATTCTAAAGAGTCCAAAATGAGGAAAGGAATTGAGCACATAATCGACACTCAGTGTTCCACATAAAATGGAAAAAGCGAAGATAAAAAAGAAAATGGTGATATTAAAAAACATCAGTGAATATCTTGAATTCAAAATGTTGAATCTCCAGTTGTTTTCATTTTCAAAGAAATTACAGATGTTTTTTTCAGATCTTTGTTAATCAATCGCACGATATTTAATGTTTCAGGAGAAAGCGTAGAGGGTATTGGGGAAGGAACTTCAGAATCTACACGGGCGGAAAGTACTGGAGGCTGATAAGGAAGGAGAGAATCTTTAACACCATAGAGCTGTTTGAGCATGATATTTTGATGTGCAGCAAGCATGATGCGATGCCATATCATGGCAGGAACGCCACCCCCAAAAGCACGATTCATCGGTGAAAAATTATCATTTCCCATCCATACCGCTCCCGTATAATTTCCCGTAAAGCCAACAAACCAAGCATCACGATAAGATTGTGATGTTCCAGTTTTCCCAGCGACAAGAGTCATGGGCAACGCAGCACGCTTACCAGATCCTCGTGTTGTGACACCCACCATCATTTGATTCATATAAGCTGCTGATTGTTCATTCAGAACTCGGTGTAGTTTTTTTCCGTTATGTTCGAAATCCCACACGACACGACCATCAATTGTTTTGATTTGCGTAAACCCATGACGATTACCCGCTATTCCTCCATTGGCAAAGACATTAAAGCCTGTAGCTTGATCCATGGGGGTCATGTTGGAAGTGCCAAGAACCATCGTTTTGTGTGATAAAATATGCGCGTTAATCCCCATATTTTTAATGAGATCTATGATAGGTTGGGTATCGCGGTTAAGATATTGGTAGGTGAGATAAACAGGGACTGTATTAATGGAAAAGGCTAAAGCTGTTGCTAAGTCAATTTTTCCCAGATAACGACCAGAATTATTTTTGGGTGTCCAACCTCCCCAATTGATGGGAGCATCTAAAACGATTGTCGAGGGAGACAGTCCGTGTTCCAGTGCGGTTGCGTAAACATAAGGTTTGAATGAAGAACCAGTTTGCCGTCCGCCTTGTGTTGCTCTGTTAAATTGGCTCTTTTTATAATCTTGTCCTCCAACAATTGCGCATACGGCACCGTTATTATCGAGTATAACGGTGGCAGCTTGGGTTACGCGATATTGTTGACCATATTGATGTAAATGATATGCGATTGATTCTTCTGCTGCTTTTTGAATATTCGGATCAAGGGTCGTTTGAATAATTAAACTATGGCTTGGAAGTTGATTACGCATTTTTTTGACTTCCTCGAATGCCCAATCAAGAAAATAATCTGGCTGATTATTTTCTCTTTGGGGAAGGGCCCTAGCAGGGTGGCGATGCGCATTGATAATCTGGCTTTTCGTCATAAAGCCACTATTAACAAGATTAGAAAGGACGACATTGGCACGTGTTTGAGCAGCAAAGAGATGACTATGAGGGGCATATTTTGTTGGAGCTTTAAAGAGTCCTGCTAACATAGCAGATTCACTCAAAGATACATGACGGATATCTTTTCCAAAATAAAATTTTGCAGCGGCTGCAATACCAAAATTGTTTCCTCCCATATAGGCTCGGTCAAGGTAAAGTTGTAAAATCTGCTTTTTGCTAAAATTTGCTTCTAGCCAAAGAGCAAGATAAGCTTCTTTGATTTTACGTGTTATGGTTCTTTCGTTTGTTAAAAATAAATTTTTAGCCAATTGTTGTGTGAGAGTTGAACCACCTTGCACCACACCTTTAGCTTGCATATTTTGTGAAATTGCCCGTGTAAGTCCTTGAAAATCAATGCCCCAATGATCAAAAAAACGACGGTCTTCTGTAGCGAGAACCGCTTTAATAACAGTGTCAGGCATTTCTTCAACGGGGACAGAGATTGCCGGCAGTGCACCACGGTGCCCAATGGAATTTCCATAGCGATCTAGAAAAAGAATGGAAAAGTTTTTAGGAGAAGACCAATCTGTTTTGGTCAGTTCAAAAACAGAAATGCCCAAAATAGTGAAAAGAGTAAATCCCAACAACCCTAATGTCAGTATTTCATCGAGAACTTCAACGATAAAACGTTTCCATCCTTGAAGATGAAAATTTTGTGAGACGATTTTTGCCTTTTTCCAGAAAAAACTGTTAGCAGAACGAATGTGATAAAGCGCTGTGTCTAATCGTGCGTCTAATTCAATGAGAGCAGGACTATGAAATGGCTTACGGTGTTGCCCTTTCTTTTTTTTAAAAAAATCAAACATTTAAAGAGAGCCTATGGCAAAGCAATACAACCAAACAAATCTACAATAATTATATGGAGTAGAAGTATTTTTTTTCTATAGTTCTAACAGAGAAAGAATTTGTTTTAGAATTATGCATTTTTTGTAAGATAGTATATTAATATTTTATTATTTTATTGAATAAATTTTATTCTCATTATTAAAAATATTTTTTTGATTTTTTAAAAATTTGGAGTAATGTTAATATGTTCTTCTGTAAGATAGAGGATAAATTGTTTTCATTTGTGATTTTTTAATCGACTAAAAAAAACCATTATTTCTTTTATCCTTTATCAAGGAAGAGAAGAGATGGGTTATTGAAATATTTATGATGAAAAAAAAATTCTTGTTCGTAATAATAGCAGCTTTTTTAGGAGCAGATTCTGTTCTAGCTTCTGGGTGTGCTGAAGTAGGTAAGAAGGCTGCCGCACAAGAGAGCGGGGTTCTCGTCCGTTCAAAACCGGTTGTTCAGGATGGAAAGGACATGTGTGCAATTGTAGTTGTTGTACCAGCCCGTAATGGTGAAAAGTTACGTCGTGTTGAGTTTTTTGTTCCTGCTGATTAGTCTTTAGCAGATGGTGTTGTGATGCGTATCTTAATCGTTGAAGATGATCGGAATCTTCACCATCAATTAGCAGAAGCTGTAAGACGTGCAGGATATGTTTCCGATAGTGCTTTCGATGGTGAAGAGGCTTATTTTTTAGGGAGCACAGAGTCTTACGATGCGGTGATACTTGATATAGGTTTACCGCAGATTGATGGTATTAGTGTTGTTGAAAAGTGGCGTCAAGAAGGGCTCTCCATGCCTGTTTTAATGCTAACGGCGCGAGACCGTTGGTCTGATAAGGTGCACGGTATTGATGCTGGAGCTGACGATTATGTTGTGAAGCCATTTCATTTGGAGGAAGTGATGGCGCGCTTGCGAGCATTAATTCGTCGCACTACGGGACATGCGACAAGTGCATTATGTTGCGGAAATGTTTTGTTGGATACAAAGACGTCTCGTGTTTTTGTGGATGGTCAATTGATTAAACTAACATCTTATGAATTCAGACTGCTTTCGTATCTCATGCATCATTGTGATAGGGTCATTTCAAGAACAGAGCTTACTGAACATCTTTATGATCAGGATTTTGATAAGGATTCGAATACGGTGGAAGTCTTTGTAGGTCGGTTACGGAAAAAGCTTGGAGTGGATTTGATTGAAACTATTCGAGGAATGGGATATCGCGTGAGAACGCGAGGTGATTAATGAATGTTTTTGAAGAGAATAATTGGTATAGGAGGTTCTTTTTTGTAATTACTCGATCTCTCAGTTTACGTGTTATGATCTTATCAACATTATGGGTTGTTATTTCTCTTTTATCGATTTCTGCAGTAAGTATTTTATTTTATAAGCGTTCGACTGAACAAAGCCTAGAGCGTATCCTTTCTGCTCAACTCTACAGTCTTATTGCAACAGTGACGGTGTCATCGGAAGGTACTTTGATAGGAGGGGCTGGGATTGATGATATTCGTTATTCTGATCCAACAACAGGATGGTATTGGGAAGTTGTTGCGATATCCCATAATTTAAAAGGAAGATTGACATCTCCCTCATTGGGAACAGGCGAGATATTTACACCAAGTGATGTTGATATACCTTTTGACAATAAATTCTTTCGCTCTTATCGGATAACGGGGAACAATGGTCAAAAGCTACAAGTGATTGAGAGTGATGTTGTTCTTGATAATAAAAATCATATTGCACGTTTTCGGCTTGTTGGGAATATCGATGAAGCTCATGCCCAGGTAAAGGAATTTAAGCGAACTTTGCAAATTTTTCTTTGGAGTTTCGGTATCGGGAGCGTTCTTATTAATATTGCTATTATTTTCTTTAGTTTTCAACCGTTGAAGCTTATTCGATATGCATTGAATGATATTCGCGAAGGAAGAGTTCATTATGTGAATACGGATTTAGTAAGCGAAGTGATGCCGCTTGTACAAGAGATGAATGCTCTCATTAATAATAATCAGCGTATTATCGAGCGATTTCGCACACAGGTTGGTAATCTCGCGCATTCATTGAAGACGCCTCTATCCGTGATTATGAATGAGACAGATAAGATGCGCGGAGAAAAGGCTAGTTTGTTGAGAGAGCAAACGCAAATAATGCAAGCTCAAATCAATCATTATCTTCAGCGTGCGCGGATTGCAGCACAATGCGATAGTGTTGTCTATCATACGTCTGTTCGCAGTGTGCTTGAACGCTTGGTGCGGGTTATGAAAAAGCTTAATCCTGAAAAACAAATTCAATTTATTATGGATGTTGATGATATTGTTTTTTCTGGAGAGAAGGAAGATTTAGAAGAAATTATAGGGAATTTGATTGAAAATGCTACTCAGTGGTCTCGCGCAAAGGTTTTGATCTCTTGTTGTTTAGAAGAAAATGCTGAAGAAACAGAATATTTTAGTATCTTTGTAGAAGATGATGGTCCTGGTTTAACAGAAGACAAAATTGATGAAGCATTAAAAAGGGGGCGGCGGTTTAATGAAAGTAAACTAGGGTCAGGCTTAGGGTTAGCAATTGTTTCAGATATGGTCAGTGAATATGGTGGGAATCTCTTTTTATCCCGTTCTGATTTGGGTGGGTTGTATGCAAAAGTTTTATTACCTAAGATGGGAGAATAACATATTTTCTCCTTAAGCAAGAAATGTCTATAAAGTTTGTAAAGCAGTATTTTCAGATAATACATCAAAGAGTAGGGAAACAATTGTTTTTAGTTTCTTTGTTTAATTGATATATATAATAGATTTTATAATATTCTCCATGAAAAAATGAATTTTTATTAATTCACATCACTTTTCTCATGAAGAGGATAAAATGTAAGCGAGTTATTCTCTGTTCGTATTGGAAAAAAACGATATGCTCTTATTGATTTTTGCAGCATTTTTTCTGATTTTTCTGGCAAGTGTTCTTTTTCTTTCACTACGTTTTGATGATGAGATAAAAAAAGAATGGAAAGTTCAAACCGTGGATGGTTATAGAAGCCATAAGCGTATGATTGAGTTTAACAAGCTTTATATGCATTATAAAAAAAGAAATATTCTTAAGGCTTTAAGTATCTTGTTTGTTCTCCTTATGACATGGAATATTTATGGGCTGACAGGCAATCCAGAAGTGAAAAGTTATTTTTTTAGCGAATTAATGGATAAGGATCCTCAAACTCTTAGTAAGCAAGAAAAGCTTATTCGTTTACAAGTGCTTTTTTTCCGTGCACCTCATGATGGCAAGCTAGCAGATGCGTTAGCGGTAGGGTATCTCGAAGAAAGCCTTTTTCAAGAAGCAGTGAATACTTATTTAGATGCACTTCGTTTGAATGGAGAAACAGCTCCAAGGCTTGTAGGATACGGTTTAGCATTGGTTGGTTATGAAGGGGGAGTGATAACGCAAGAAGCGCAAAATGCTTTTCAAAAAGCAGCAGATTTAGCGCCAACAGATTTTTATCCACGTTTATTGTTAGCCGATGCATTGCATCAAGCAGGAAAAACTGCACAGGCAGTGCAATTTTTACAAAGCTTTCTTGATACAATGCCTGAAAATTTTTCAGGACAATCACGTGTTAAAAAAATGATGATTCAGTTACGTGATTTATCGAGTAAGCATACAAAGAAAAGAAATCTTGCACCTATGTAGAAGATGTGCAAAGCTCTTAAAAAATAAAATATTGATACTTAATTATAATGTATTTAAAATTTTTTCGCAGAGTGTCTATGAACAGTCAATCTTTAAAGAATTCTGCCTCATGGAAGGTTATTTTAGAGCAGCGAAAAAAAAAGCGCTTACTGATCATATTATTATGTTGTTTGGTTATGACAATTGCAGCAAGTCTCATAGTGTATGCAATGCGTCATGCGGTCAGTTTTTTTAGAATGCCCTCTGAAATTACAAGAGAAGATATTTTAACGGAGCGCCCTTTGCGTTTGGGTGGCTTTGTTGAAAAGGGAACTGTTCAATATGTTGGAGAGAGAGGCGTTGTTTTTTTTGTAACGGATAACAAAAAACATGAAAAAGTAGTTTTCAATGGTGCCTTACCGGATCTTTTTCGTGAAGGTCAGGGGGTGATCGTAGAAGGGCATTTCGATAAACAGGGCTTTTTTATAGGGATGCGTATTTTAGCAAAACATGATGAAACTTATATGCCTAAAGAAACAGCTGATCGTTTGAAAAAACATTACATTATGGAGAAATAATTCGATTGTGCTTGTCGAACTGGGTCATATTTTTTTAGCTGCAGCATTTTCAGTAAGCTTATTAGGGGCATTTTTACCTGCTTTAGGTTTTTGGTGGAGAGAGCGTTTGTTAATGCAAACAGTTGTTCCTCTAACATATATTACTTTTACATTACTGCTTTTATCTTTTTTAGTGATAATTTATGCTTATGTTGTATCTGATTTTTCTGTTTTGAACGTTGTTGAGAATTCTCATTCAGAAAAACCGATGCTCTATAAAATTACAGGTGTTTGGGGCAACCACGAAGGCTCTATGTTGTTATGGGTTTTAAGTCTTGCTTTTTTTAGCGCATTGATGGCTTTTTTTAGCCAACATTTGCCAGAAGATTTTAAGACGCTTGTTTTAATTTGCCAAAGTTGGATTACAACTGCTTTTCTTTTATTTATTCTTTTTGTATCCAATCCATTTTTACGCGTAAATCCACCAGCATTGCAGGGAAATGGTCTCAATCCTCTTTTACAAGATATCGCATTAGCAATTCATCCACCGCTACTTTATTTAGGTTATGTCGGTTTTTCACTTTGTTTTTCTTTTGCCGTTGCGGCATTGATTATGGGACATGTTGATAGAATTTGGGCGCGTGGGATTCGTCCGTGGCTTTTACTTTCTTGGTGTTTTTTGACATTGGGTATTATGGTTGGCTCTTATTGGGCTTATTATGAGCTAGGATGGGGGGGGTATTGGTTTTGGGATCCTGTTGAAAATGTTTCGTTTATGCCGTGGCTTTCAGGAACGGCTCTTTTACATTCTGCTCTTGTTCTCGAAAAACGAGAAATATTGAAAAGTTGGACTCTGTTTTTAGCGCTGCTTACTTTTTCCCTTTCTCTGATGGGAACTTTTCTTGTGCGTTCTGGGCTTTTAGTTTCTGTTCATAGTTTTGCTGTTGATCCAGCACGCGGGCAAGCAATTCTTGCTCTTTTATTTTTTTTTACGGGAGCTGCTTTTCTTCTTTTTGCTTTGCGTACCCCTATTTTAAAAACAGAAAGATTTTTTCAACCAATTTCACGTGAAGGGTTTATTGTTTTAAATAACTTGTTACTGACAACAATAACAGCAACAGTATTGATTGGTACGCTTTATCCTTATTTTATTGAGATATTAACAGGGCAAAAAATTTCTGTAGGGGCTGCTTTTTTTAACCTTACCTGTGGACCGCTAATGGTTTTGCTGTTGTTGTTTGTTCCGTTTGGGACAATGATGGCATGGAAACGCGGTGATTTTCTTGCAGTTTTTGAACGGTTGTGGTTTGTTTTTGTATTGGTTGGTATCGTCTGTTTTATAATATTTTACGCGACATCTGTGCGTGATATTTTTGCAGTTTTAGGGATTGGGCTTTCAGCGTTTGTTTTTTTAGGCAGTTTAGCGGATCTATGGGGAAAGAGTGGATATGGCAAGAGAGCTTTTTCAGTACGCGTTAAGAGATTTCTTGGATTGCCATGGTCTACTTTTGGTGCAGCAATAGCACATATGGGATTAGGCGTTACATTATTTGGTATTGTTTGCGTGGCAAGTTTTGGGCAAGAACGTATTTTAATCATGAACGTAGGGGATAGGGTGACGATAGCGGATAAAACGCTTCATTTTGATGCAGTGTATGATGGTGTTGGTTCGAATTATTCGACAATGGAGTTTTATTTTAAAATATATGAAAATAAAAACATTGTAGGTCATGTAACAGCCTCAAAGCGATTTTATTCAAGCCAAAATACATCAACAACAGAAGTTGGTCTTAAAAATCATGGATTATCACAGCTCTATATTGTACCGGGACATATTGATAATCGGGGTCTCGTTGTGCACATATGGTGGAAGCCTTATGTAATATGTATTTGGTTAGGGGCATTCATGATGGCTATGGGAGGATGTCTTTCTCTTTTGGGGTATTGGTTTCGCATTGGCATGTACAATAGGGTAGTGCTTGCTTTAAATTTTTGGAAAAGACATTGAGATGAAAAAAATTCTTTGGATTGTATTTTTTTTAATGGCAACGTTTCCTTTTCGATTAGCAATAGCAGTAGAGCCGGATGAGATTTTAAAGAATAAGATTCTTGAAGCGCGAGCACGCCATATTTCATCGCATTTACGTTGTCCTGTTTGTCAAAATCAATCAATTGATGATTCAGATTCTGCTTTAGCACGTGATTTACGGCTTTTAATTCGGGAAAGGCTAAAAATGGGCTATAGTAATCAGCAAGTCACTGACTTTCTTGTTGAGCGATATGGTGAATTTATTCTCTTGAAACCACCATTGAATAAGATAACTTGGTTTTTATGGTTCTCGCCTTTGATCATTATTATCATTGGCGTAAGTATCATATTTTTCCACTTCAAACGAAATAATCATGAGTTATGTGAATGAAAAAGAACAGTCAAAAATGTCATTGCATTAAAAAAAATGTTACATAAAAGAAAAAATCAGATCATCTGCAATGAGCAGACAATCTTATTGTAATTATATTAGGGAATACTGAAACCTTACAAAACTTTAATAATTTAGACAGAAAACGGTAAGGTCTGGTATTTTATAAGTGATCGGAATTGAAATAAAGGTATGATTGAATAGGAGCATAGAATAAATGGTTAAAAAGGCTTTCTTTAAAACATTTGTCGCAGTGAGTTTTTCTGCGATATTGGAAAGTGCACTGTTTTTTAGTGGATGTACATCAAGCTTGTGGATGACAAAGGCTCATGCAAGTTCTGTATTTACTTCGTTAATGCAACAACAGGGATTTGCCGATATTGTTGCTCAAGTGAAACCAGCCGTTGTAGCAGTACAAGTAAAGAGCAATAAAAAGAAAGAAGATAGGTTCTTTAGCAACTTTTTTAGTGGTCCAGGACTTGATCAATTACCAGATCAGCATCCTTTAAAAAGATTTTTTAAAGAGTTTTATGATTTTGATAAACCTAAAAATAAATTTCCGCACCAATCGCAGAGACTCCGTCCTGTTGCTTTTGGATCGGGTTTTTTTATTTCATCTGATGGTTACATTGTGACCAATGATCATGTGATTTCTGATGGAACAAGTTATACTGTTGTTCTTGATGATGGTACAGAATTGAACGCAAAGCTCATTGGGAAAGACCCAAAAACCGACCTTGCCGTATTAAAAGTGAATGATAAAAGAAAATTTTCTTATGTTGATTTTGGTGATGATTCAAAGCTTCGTGTTGGAGATTGGGTTGTTGCCATTGGGAATCCATTTGGTCTTGGTGGAACTGTGACAGCAGGTATTGTTTCTGCACGTGGACGTGATATTGGCACTGGTGTGTACGATGATTTTATTCAGATTGATGCTGCTGTTAATAGAGGGAACTCTGGTGGTCCAACGTTTGATCTTAATGGAAAGGTTGTTGGGGTTAATACAGCAATTTTTTCTCCTTCTGGAGGAAATGTTGGGATTGCTTTTGCTATTCCAGCAGCGACTGTAAAACAGGTTGTACAACAACTTATTGAAAAAGGTTCAGTTCAACGTGGTTGGTTAGGTGTTCAGATTCAGCCGGTAACAAAGGAGATTTCCGATTCAATAGGATTGAAAGAAGCCAAAGGTGCTTTGGTTACTGATCCGTTAAAAGGACCGGCAGAAAAGGCTGGTATTAAAGCGGGTGATGTAATTATTTCAGTGAATAATGAAAAAGTTGCTGATGCGCGTGAGCTGGCGAAACGTATTGCAAATATTAAACCAGGAGAAATGGTAACCATAGGGATTTGGAGATCAGGTAAGGAGGAGAGTATAAAGGTTAAACTCGCTTCAATGTCTGAAGATGAAAGTAAGAAAGAGACTTCAAAATATTCAAATGGACAGAGTGATTTAGATGAAACATTGGAAGATTATGGTTTGATTGTTATGCCTTCTGATGATGGTGTAGGGGTTGTCGTAACGGATGTCGATACCGATTCAGATGCTGCAGATAAAGGGATACGCCCTGGTGATATCATTGTGACAGTAAATAATAAACCAGTTAAACGAGTCTCTGATATTATTAACACAATCAAAAATGCTCAGCAGTTAGGACGAAAGGCTATACTCTTACAAGTGCGAACAAATGATCAAAATCGTTTCGTTGCTCTTCCAATTTTCAAAAAATAAGGCTTTAGTTGTAGGACAAATGTTTATTAAACATTTGTCCTACAACATAATAAAATAATGGAGATACGTTTTATGAAGATACTCGTTATTGAAGATGATCATGAGACGGGGCATTATCTCGAAAAAGCATTTTTGGAAGTAGGGCATTCTGTTGATGTTGCTTATGATGGAGATACGGGATACGCTTTAGCAACCACGGAAAATTATGACGTTATGGTTGTTGACCGAATGCTTTTGCATCGTGATGGTCTTTCTATTATTGCTGAATTGCGCGCTAAAGGCAATGAAACACCGGTTCTTATTCTGTCTGCTTTAGGGCAAGTTAATGATCGTGTAACGGGGCTGCGTGCAGGGGGAGATGATTATTTGACAAAGCCTTATGCTTTTTCTGAACTTCTTGCGCGTGTTGAAGTTTTACAACGGCGGAAAAATCCTAAAGAAGCAGAAACTGTTTACTGTGTAGGTAATCTTGAGCTTGATCGGTTAGCACATACGGTAAAACGAGGTGATAGAAACATTCTATTGCAACCACGAGAGTTTCGTTTACTTGAATATTTGATGCGTTATGCGGGGCAGGTTGTTACACGCACTATGCTTTTGGAAAACGTTTGGAATTACCATTTTGATCCACAAACGAATGTCATTGATGTCCATATCTCTCGTTTGAGAGCCAAAATTGAAAAAGATTTTGATGTTCCCCTTCTCCATACAGTGCGTGGAGCTGGATATATGCTGAAAGTACCAGATAACAAAGCATGAATCGTTTGATTAATATAATGCGCACGACGGCGCTAAGGCTTTCAGCACTTTACATTTTATTGTTTGGATTGGTGGCAACAGGACTTTCTATTTATATGACGGCATTTTCTGCTTCATTGTTAACAGAGCAAACTGAACAGGCTTTACATGAAGAATTAAAGTATATTGAAAATGCTTATAATTATGGGGGATTATCCTTATTAATGCGCACTATTGATTATCGTTCAAGACAACCAGGAGCATTTCTTTATCTTGTTACAGATTCTATGGGGCGTATTTTAGCAGGAAATGTAGCACGTATTGAATTAGGTCTTTTGAATCAGAGTGGTTTTATTTCTACCTCTTTTTTGTATTCCCGTTTTGGAGAACATGGCAAAACAAGTGAACATCGCGCTTTGGCGGTTATTGTTGATTTACCTAATGCTATGAAGATTCTTATAGGACGTGATTTGGATGAGCCAGAACGTTTTGCTGTTGTTATTCGCAAAGCTGTGATCATTGCACTTGCTGCAATGGTTGGAGGCGCTTTACTCATATGGTTTTTTGTTGGCAGGAGAGCTTTACAAAGGATTGATCATGTAACGGCTGCATCACAGCGCTTGATGGATGGTGATTTCAGTGGGCGTTTACCTGTTTCTGGAGTAGGGGATGAGTTTGATCGATTGTCAACCAATCTTAATGTTATGTTAGACCACATTGAAGAATTAAATATTGGTTTACGTCAAGTATCAGATAATATTGCTCATGATCTGAAAACGCCGTTAACGCGTCTTAGAAATCGCGCTGAAGAAGCGCTTTCAGGAAATAAGACAAAGCTTGAATATCGTCAGGTCCTTGATAGGGTTATTGCAGAATCAGATCAACTTATTTGTACGTTCAATGCGATTTTAATGATTTCACGTATTGAGGCCAGCAGTGCAATTGAACATCTTGAAATGATGAATATGAAACTGATTATTGAGGATGCTGTTGAGCTTTACGAACCTTTTGCTGAAGAGTCAGGTGTTTTACTTCAGTTGGGAGATATATTTGATAAAGAGCTAAAATTGAATCGTGAGCTTGTTGCACAATCAATTTTTAATCTTATAGATAATGCAATTAAATATGCGCCTAAAGGTGGAAGGCAAGCGAAGGTTTGCTTATCAATGGAATATCGTGATGAACATTTATTAGTTGTTGTGAGCGATAATGGACCAGGAATAGCAGAGGATAAACGTGAAAAAGTGACAGAACGATTTGTTCGTCTTGAAGAAAGCCGCACACAACCTGGGTTTGGGATTGGTTTAAGTATAGCAAAAGCGGTTATGAAGCTTCACGGGGGTGAATTGTTACTTGAAAATGCAAATCCAGGGCTTAGGGCTGTTTTGTTATTTCCTTAAAGATATTTTTCTTCACTTTCATACGTAACAACTATTTTAAAAGTATAAAGCAATAGAAAGGAAAGCAAAATGCTTTTCAAGGGAGCAGAGATGAAACAAGCTTTTTTAAAAACACAGCTTCTCCCTTTATGTCCTCTCGATAAAAGTGGTTCCCAATGGTTAAAAGACATGGAAGAACAAGCAAGGAAAGAAGGTTTAGAATCGCTTGTTTCCATCATTTCAGAGAGTGGAACGCAGATTGATTTTATCAGTTCGGTTATGACCTTATCTCCTTTTTTGCGTGAGGTTTTAATTGCCAACCCATCATATCTTAGTGCTTTATTAAATGTTGATATAGAAACAAGGCTGAGCGAAATTATAGATGATATTACAGCTATTGATAAAGATGAAGCTATAAATGAAACTTCATTGATGGCTGCTTTAAGGCGCAAAAAACGAGAAGCGCATGTTCTTATTGCTTTAGCTGATTTGGGTGGTGTTTTTACTTACGAAGTTTCATGTGCTTGGTTGACACGTTTGGGCGAAGCAGCATTAAGTGTAGCACTACGTTTTCTATTAAGAGAAGCGCATGATCATGGTAAGATCAATTTATTAAGCCGTGAGAATCCAGAAAAAGACTGTGGTTTAATTATTTTAGGGATGGGAAAGTTAGGAGCAGGGGAACTTAATTATTCTTCTGATATTGATCTTATTGTTTTCATTGATGAAACATCACCTCATATTGGTAATCTTTCTGAAAGTGTTGACGTATTTTCTAAAATGGTACGCCGATTAATCCGTATCATTCAAGAACGCACTGCGGAAGGATATGTTTTTCGTCTTGATTTTCGTCTTCGTCCAGATCCAGGTTCAACCCCTTTGGCCTTACCAGTAAGGACTGCATTGCGTTATTACGAAGGGCGTGGGCAAAATTGGGAACGAGCAGCCATGATTAAAGCACGTCCAGTTGCTGGTGATAAGAGGGCAGGTTTTAACTTTCTCAAAGAGCTTTTTCCCTATGTGTGGCGGAAATATTTAGATTATGCTGCTATTGCTGATATTCATTCGATCAAACGTCAAATTCATGCGCATAAAAATTACGGTCAAATTGCAGCTTATGGGCATAATATAAAGTTAGGTCGTGGTGGTATTCGTGAGATTGAGTTTTTTGTTCAGACACAGCAGCTCATTGCTGGTGGACGTTTTCCTCAATTACGTGGACGTCAGACAGTTGCAATGTTAGCAGAACTTCACACGCTTGGTTGGATCAGTGAGAAAACGAGAAATAGCCTTATAAAAAGTTATGCTTTTCTTCGAAATGTGGAACATCGTATTCAAATGCTTTTCGATGAACAAACACATCTTCTTCCAAATGATACTGCTCAATTCACGAGTGTTGCCTATTTAATGGGTTATCAAGACAGGAGCAGTTTTATCCGTGATTTATTAAAAACACTTCAGATTGTTGAAAAACATTATGCTGCACTGTTTGAGAATGAGCAAGAACTTGGTTTAGAAATTGGTAATTTAGTTTTTACCGGTGAAGAAGATGATCCGGAGACATTAATAACGTTAAGCCGTTTAGGCTTCGAAAGAGCAAGTGATATTTGTCGTATTATGCGCACGCTCCATTTTGGTCGTTATAAAGCAACGCAATCAGCCGAAGCACGCGAGAGATTAACGGAATTAACACCAGCTCTTTTGAAAGCTTTTGGTGGGACAAAACGAGCTGATGAGGCGATGTTACGTTTTGATGGTTTTTTACAGGGCTTACCTTCAGGAATTCAGCTTTTTAGTCTTTTGCAGTCTAATCCTTCTCTTTTGGATATGCTTGTCCTTATTATGGGGGCTGCTCCACGTCTTGCAGAAATTATTGCACGCAGGTCCCATGTTTTTGATGGAATGTTAGATCCGAATATTCTTTCAGAATTACCGACCAAAACGTACTTAGAAAAACGGCTTGAATATTTTCTTGAAAATGTTCTTTCTTATGAGGAAATTCTTGATCATTTAAGGATTTTTGCAGATGAACAACGTTTTTTGATTGGTATTCGAATTTTAAACGGTACAATTACAGGAGAAAGAGCGGGTTTTGCTTTTACTGCGCTTGCTGATCTTATGATTACAAAAACATTTGCTACCGTTCAAGAGGAATTTTCTCGTCTTCATGGTCGTATTAAAGGAGGGCGTGTTGGCATATTGGGTATGGGGAAGCTTGGAAGTCGCGAATTAACAGCAGATTCCGATGTTGACCTCGTTTTGCTTTATGAACACGATGATGATGCAGAAATATCTGATGGAGAAAAGCCTCTTTATATCTCTCAATATTATACGCGTTTAGCACAGCGCCTCGTTTCTGCTTTATCCACTCTTACAAGCCAAGGTATTCTTTATGTCGTTGATTTAAGGTTACGGCCATTAGGCAATAAAGGACCTATTGCTGTTTCTTTTCCATTTTTTAAAAAGTATTATCGCCAAGAAGCATGGATATGGGAATATCTTGCTTTAACAAGGGCTCGAGGCATTGCAGGAGACCCTGATTTTTTACAAAAGCTAGAAAATGAAGTGTGTGCAATTATTGCTATTTCTCGTGATAAGAAGGAAGTTGCAAAAGAAGTATGTGAAATGCGTGCCTTGATTGCAAAAGAAAAGCCGCCAAAAAATCAATGGGATTTAAAAACGATGTCTGGTGGCATTATGGATTTGGAGTTTATTGCTCAATTTTCTCTTATTACGCATGTCATTGAGTTTCAAATTGGAGCGACGACAGCGGATATTTTAGATCACTTACCAAACAGTTTTCTTAATCAGTCATGTATTGCTGATTTACATTATGCCTATCGTCTTTATACAAATTTGAGTCAAATTATACGGCTTTGCTTAAATGATTCTCTTGATCCCAATGACATGCCACCTGGATTAAGTGACCTTTTGTTGAATAGTGTTGGGGAACCTGATTTGCTTCGTGTTGAAAAATTAATTGCAGAAACTGGGCAATTGGTCTGTTCAGTTTTTACAAAAATCATGAAATATTAAAATAATTCTATAAGAATAAATAAAAATTATTAATTCCATTTTTATATATTAATTTTTGTCTTTCATTTCATAGACGCTTGAGAGGGTTAGAGTGAAGTTCTCTACTGTTTTTTCAAGTGTGATGAAAAAATTCTCCATTCTAGGTATCATTCTTTATACAAAAAGCGGTGAGTGATTAATTTAGTGAATCATATTTTTTATGAGCGTTATCTCATTTTTTCAAAAAATTGACATTATAATTATTTATATAATTCCAAGTAATAATGATCAATATGAAGCTATAAAAGCTACTATAGATTAATAGCTTCTGGAAATTATAAATAATATTTAAGCTTTATTTAAAACTAATTTTAATTTTTTAACTGTGTCATTTTTGCTATAGATTTTTTCAAAAAATTGTGAAACGATTTACCATTATTTATGTATCACATTAGCTTTTAGGGGAGCAATTATGATTACAAAGTATTTAGCCTCAACATCTATATTTTCTTTAATTTCAATTTCTGTAGTACAGGCGTCGGATATCGTTATTCCTGAACAACCTGTTCCTGTTATTCCAGCACCTGCTTTGTCTTGGACAGGATTTTATCTTGGAGGACAGATTGGTAACTTTTCAGGTAAAACAACTGCAAGTTATTTAAAACATGAGACAGGGATATGGAATCCAATTGGAAAGGAGAATTTACCTAAACTTTCTGGTTTTATCGGGGGAGTTTATGCAGGTTCCAATATTGATATCGATAATAGTTTTATTATAGGTATTGATACAGATATTATGTGGTTTGGTAAAAAGGATTCTAAAGATGTCAATCTACCGAAAAAAAGTCCAACTGAAGAAACACCAAAACTTGTAGAAAAAACAAGTCTAACAAGAGATTTGCATGAGGAGGATTCGACAACACCTATTAAAGCTGTACGTCATACTTTAAAACAAAAATGGGCTGGTGCTACACGGGTGAGAGTTGGTTTTGCGATTGAGCGTATGATGCCTTATATTTCTGGAGGGATTGCTTATACGCAGCTTCAGAATATTTTTGCGGCAGTAGCTGATAGCAAAAATGGAGAAGTTGATTTTTCTGATTGGTTGCATGATGAAAAAAAGACCATGATTGGTTATACCCTTGGAGGTGGTATTGATTTTGCAATGACTGATAATATTATTGTACGTGCAGAATATCGTTATTCAGATTTTGGCAAAAAGAAGTTCATACAGGATAAATTTGAAATGGGCTACAAGACAAATGATTTTCGTGTGGGTGTAGCTTATAAATTTTAATTTTTTGCAGAATTAAACACTTCAAAAGTCTCATTTTCGAATGAGGCTTTTATTTTTCAGATATGTTCTAGTAAATATCCTTTACTCAAAAGAGCTACTATTTTATTCGAACAATACTTTGATTTGTAAACATAAATTACTTTTTGTCATGTTGAGTGAGAGACCCAAGTGTCATAAGATTTTCTCATTTTAATTGAACCGATCAAAACCATGTCTTTTGCACGTCAAAAAGAGGGGGCGTCGTGAGATAAAAACATTAAAGAAAGAATAAAAATGCTTCTTATGAACCATTTTAAGTGCTAAAGGCTGTCGCTACATTAGGGGGTGGCAAAGTGTGAGATTTTGATACTAGCTTGCTTTTCCATAAACGTGAAGATGGTGTTGCTAAATGGACTTAACATTACATCATTCATAGGTACCGTCGGGAAATGGGTTTGGGTGCTTTAAAAGATGCTTTTTTAAACCAACATGTGAATTGGCAAGCTAATGGCATTTTATTTTATTTGAAAGATTTTTCATACAATCAACTTTTCTGTTTTGCGGTATCGTAAAATATTTTATTTAATAACAAAAAGCTCGCAAAAAAACTCTAAAGAACGTAAAATTACATCCGCAATATAATTCAATAATAAAATAATTATAAAGAGTATTATAAAGTGATTTATAGGAAAAAATAGAGAGAAAATTAGGAATTTATTGAGACATAAAAAACATTATTACCTATGTCTGTTATCGAAATATAATCTATTATTTTCCTAATTTTTTAATGTACGATAATAAATTTCGAGTGAAATAGTAATGGATCATTTCAAATCTATTTACGATAAATCAATCAACATCATTTGTTTATGAATCACAAGTAGGTTGGGTTATTTAAATTATATACTTTAGTTATTATTTGGCTTTTTTAGCCATTGATTTTCAGGTATAGAAGCTGAATGAGCTTCTCTATTATTCTATAAAATATCATCATTGTAATAATATAAGGATTTTAGGCATTAGATGCTTTTGGAGGAGTGGATGATGAAATTCAAAGCAGGGTTTATGTGTAGAGCTTTGTGAAGTAAATCACATGCGCAATTAGCAGCTGGAACCCGTGAGACAAGAATCCGAATTATTTATAAATCAGATGTGGTAGAATTTTCGTCCTTTAGAGCGGGAAGGAAGAAAACCGATAAGTTTGTAAAAAGCTAGTCACATAAGTGGGGCAGCAGATGGAACTGTCTGAGAAAAATTGATCTATTGACAGAGAAGGTGAAACTTTATCTTTTAAGGAGAAAAAGGGAAATAAGAATTATGATTTCCAAAGGGATGTGAAATAAAAATGTTTTTATTTTTGGTTGTTTGGGCAACTATGAAGGTGTTTAAAGATTAATTTTTTCAGTACATGCAATCTCGTTTTTGGGGTTGATAATGCTATAACGTTGTAATTGGCAATGCCATTGATTTTGTAAGCGTTCAATGGAAAATAAATTAAAGCCTGCGGGCGGTTTTTTATCACCAAAAGCTTGTGATGCGGAAGGAACACCAACAATAGGAATTTTTTTAATTGGTCCTTCAATGTAATTCAATGTGGGTAAATGAGTATGTCCGTGAAGAATAAGCTCACAACCGTGGTATTTGATAATGTCTAGAAAACGTTTTATATCCCGTAGTTTTTTATGCCAAGACGTTGCCTTTGGAAAGGGGGGGTGGTGAATCATGACGACACGAAAAAGGTTGCGCTGTGCTGCTTCCTTTAAAAAGAGCGGTAAAGTTTGCGCTTGCATTTTACCAAAATAGCCAGAAGCTTGAAAAGGCAATGTCGCAATGGCTGAAGAAGCTGCTATGATGGCAACATCTTTGCGAATGCGCATATAAGGAAAGGCACTTTTTTGAGGGATGTCACCTGTAATCCAAGGTTTAAAGAGAGTGCATGCTTTTTGTAAAGCGCCGCGGACATAGGCATCGTGATTTCCAAATGTCAAAGAAATATCTTGAGGTTTTCCTAGGTTAAGTAGCCAACGATGAGCTTGTACAAATTCTTTATCGAGAGCAAGATTTACAAGATCACCAGAGATCACAAGGTGATCAGGTTTTGTTTTGTTCAAGGCATCTATTAAAGTTTCTAGGACATCTGTTGCCATCTGACTCTTACGTTTTTTTTGCCAGTTCAGATAACCGGTAAGACGTTTCCCAGAAAGTTCAAAAAGGGAAGGTTGCGGGAGAGGGGAAAGATGTACATCCGATATATGGGCAAGATAAAACATAAAAGCTCGTAAAGTATTAAAAACGATTTAAAGAATAAACATAAGATAAGTTAGTGCTTAAAGGCAAGAAAGATTGTAAAATGAAAATTAGCTTGCAAAAAAGAATGTCTCAAGCGGAATGTTCCAAATAGAATATCCCTAATAAAATATCATTGTGTTGTAGATTCACATATTTGTAAAAAAAACATTTCTCAATGCGTTTGAGCTAATTTCACGATGGTACTCGATATTATAATGGAAAGCTTCTGTGAACTATATAGGGCTTACTGTACACTACCATCTCTACACTTATACAAGGTGCAAATAAAAAACATCATACTATTTTCCCCCAATTTTATGAAAATCCTTGCTTTGCTTTAAGAGGATTCATAAGAGGTATTTCACTCTTTTCTTCAATGGTTTCTATCCATACAGCATCCCTTCTAATAATACGCAAGAGAATGTTTTTTATTGTTTTAATATGAGGATATTGGAAATAAGGAGAATTCCACTGTATTTTGAGTTATAAATCAATACGTTATCTAATTACAAAAGACAAGTAAATACGTAAAAAGATAAGCTGAATTTTAAAACTATTATACGAAATCTCAGACTTTTTAACGGCCTTCATAATACCACATGCTGCTCAACAGTAAAAGGCAAGCAAGCAGTGCAAAAAAACCAGAAAATATCGAAAAATAAAAGGTATTGATTAAACGGGTTTCTGTTGCTTCTTTCAGAACAATTGAATGTGCTGGGGAAGAGGACGGACTTGTTTTTGATTGAATCAGCTTAAATGGAGGAAGATGAATGTTTTCTTTTCCTTCAGGGTGTAAACGTCCGATGTAGCCACCAGTGTGCTTAATAATGGGGGCTAGTTTTTCTTGTGTTGAAATCAAGTCAAACAACTCAAGATTATCGAGCATCCCTACAGAAGAAAGTATTGTTAAACCGCCATTTTTAATGTTAAAAATTCCTGTCTCATCAGTGGTCACAGTTGCAGTAAAAAGGCCTTCTTTCTCTTTGGTCAGAGTAATATTTTCTTTTTTTCCAGAGGGAAAGATTATTTCAGCGGGTTCTGGATGGTCTTTTAGAGTTTGGCGGCGAATTGTTAAATGATGATGGCTGCTAGTCGCACTTAATTTTTCTTCCTCAAGTTCTGGTTCTTTCATGAGCCAATGGGCAATACGACGATAAAGAGCAGCATAAGGACCACCGCCTTCGAAACCTCGTGCCCAAAGCCAACTTTCATCAGAAAGCAACATGCCCACACGTCCTTTATCAACATGGGAGAGAAGTAAAAGTGGTTGTTCATCCGCTCCTTTCATGAGGGCGATTCCGTTATTTATGTTTTGAATAGCAATTTGTCGCAACCATTGCCCCCATTGAGAAGCGGGAAGGTTAAGTGTTGCAAGACCCCTTGTGACAGGATGGCGCTCACCTTCTTTGGTTAATGTGGGGCGAAAAGGTTTTTCAATAATAGTTCCATTGGGCAATGCCGGTAGAATGCTTATTAAAGGTGTTTTCGCAAGTGAGTTTTTTTGGGTAAATTCAGGTCCTGTTACCATCAACAATGCACCCCCCTTTTGTACATATTGGGCGATATAATCATAATAGATTAAGGGGAGAACAGTAGAGTGCTGGTAGCCATCAAGGATGATGAGATCAAAGTTATTAATTTCTTCAACAAAGAGTTTTCTTGTGGGAAAGACCACTAAGGATAATTGGCTTGAGGGCGTATTATCTGCTTTGGTGGGGGGACGCAAAATAGTAAAGTGAACAAGATCAATATTGGAGTCACCTTTCAAAAGGTCTCGCCATGTCCGTTCTCCATTATAAGGAGCACCTGAAATAAGAAGAACGCGTAAATTTTCTCTGATTCCTTCAATAATTGTTATGGCGCGGTTGTTTTCCAAGCTTAGTTCACCTTTGTGTGGATCAGTTATAACTTGGATAATATTTCTTTCAGCATGAGGAAGGGTAATTTCAGTTTGAAAAATCACGCCAGGAGTTACAGAATAATGGCCAATGTCTTGTCCATTGACGCTTAGTGTAATATTTGCTTTCTCTGATATTGTTTTTTTGGCGGGGCCTTTATCTTCTACCAAAATGGAGAGCGTTTGTGGTTTGTTGACAAGGGCAAAGCGTGGAGGAGAAATAAACTTGATTTGGCGATCAAATTCATCTGAGTATCCTGTAATCAGGGCATTGAGAGGTGCTTCATGATGAAGGTCTGATAGGTCAGGGATGTCATGCACTTGTCCATCGGTGATAAAAATGGTTCCTGCATAACGAGAGAACGGTACATCAGATAGTGCTTGTGTTAAAGCTTCAAACAAATTCGTTGAGGGTGCATATCGATTATCAGCAAGTTTCCCAGCTTCAATAAAGCGTGGTTCAAATTGTGGATAATGCGCCAGTGTTTCGACTAATTGCCTGCGCGCTTCATCACTATCATTTGTACGTGTTCCAAATGATTGGCTTTTGCTGCGGTCAATGACAATGCCTACTGTGCTTTTCAGTGGTTCGCGCTGTTCTTTTATGATCATTGGATTGAGCAAAGCAAGGATAAGGGCGCTTAATGCCATCAGACGAAATAAAGAACCTTGCCGTAGCGTAACAAGACCAACAACGACAAAAAGAATCGATATTCCGCTTAAGAGCAGAATCCAAAAGAGTGGTAAAAAAGGCTGAAAAGTGAAAAATGATATCATTGCCTTCTTTCTCTTTTAAAGCGTTCCAAGAGTGCTGGAACATGCACTTGATCCGCTTTATAGTTTCCTGTAAGCACATAAAGGACAATATTTAAACCTGCACGAAATGCCCATAGACGTTGCATTGGATCATTGGGAACAAGGGGATATTTCCATGCCCCTTTTTCATCGAGTGCCCAAGCCCCAGCAAAGTTATTTGCGGTGATGAGAAGGGAGCTTACGTTATCGCCGTTGGCAAGAGAGTTTTTATTTTTTTTTGTTTGTTGATGAGGATTCAACCCATAAAGGTGAACCACGGTAGAGACCAGGAAAATCTGGCATAATATAAAAAGAACGTGCAACAACATGATCTGTTGATGCTGGCTCAATGGATGGAATATTTAACTTTTTTAAGATATCTCGTAATCTTTGCGTTTCTGGAGTAGCGTCTCCTTCAAGATTAAGATTGCTCTTTATCTGATCGCGCGTGTCAAATAAAATTGTTCCCCCATGTTTCATAAAGTTATTTATTTTTTCAAGGCTTTTGGGGGTTGGTATAGGACTCTTAACATCAATTGGCCAGTAAATAAGAGGATAAAAAGAGAGTTCATCTTTATCGAGATCAAGTGCTGTAACAGAGCCAAGGGTAAGCATTGTGCGCTCTGCGATAAATTGACTTAACGCTTCTAGACCACTTTTACTCGTTGTATCAATTTCATGATTATTGGTTATAACATAGGCAAGATGTGTTGCGCCAGCAGCTTGTACACTATCATGATGATTTTCTTTCGTTTGTGCATGAAGAGTTGGATCATATGAAAACAAGGCAATAAGACTTATAAAGGGGACGAGAAACATATTACGCCGTTTCATGAAAGAAAAAATATCTCCCATCCATAAAATGAGAAAATTGTCAAAGGCGAATAATAAGATGGCTAATCCTAAAAGTGGACCGATAAGATTTTTTTCTTTTGTATCGTAAGATAAAGGGCTTTTATTAAGAGAAGTTGGCAATGATGATTGTTTCATCAAGTGCGACGAATGAGTTAAGAGATTGAGTGCATAAAAATTGTTTTTGGCACCATAAAGTCCTGGGGGAGTATGGTAGGAAGGATGGGGTGGATTTTGAGAGTCAAAGATCAAAGGAACAACATCAGAGGGTGGTACTTGTAATTGTCCGTCAATGGCTATAGTTCGCCAAGGGTTTTGTATCACTGTTCTTTTTTCTCTGTGTGTTAGGTTTGTGTTTTCGTTAGAACCTAATGTGATTAATTTTTGCAGCATTTGTGCAAAAAAGCCAGAAAGAGGAAGGTTAGACCATGTTGGGTCAGGAGCAACATGAATGAGAATGAGGGTTCCTTTACCACGTTTTGCTGCGGTAACAAGAGGAGTTCCATCCGAAAGGCTAAGCCACGTTTTTTCAAAAAGATCTGGGGTTGGTTCTGCGAGGATTTGGCGCGAGACAGTAACATCTCCTGGAAAGGGAAGACCAAAGAAAAAGCTATTTTTTGCAAAAGGGGCAAGCTTTTGTGGTTTTGTCCAAGACATAATACTTCCAAGGGAACGTTGACCTGGGCGCAGTGGTATCGGAAGAAGGTTATCGTAATGTTCTGCGCTACTGAGTTTTTCTCCTGCAAAGCGGATGAGTGTTCCCCCTTTATTCACAAAATCAGAAAGTTTTTTTTCTGCTTTTGGGGGTATGTTAACAATGTCACCCATAATCAAAACAGATGGATTTTGTTTAAGCAAATGATCAATATCCGTTGAAAGTTCTCTTCCACCGGCTGTTATAAGCTGTGTATGACCTTGTAAGGCTTTGATAATGTAATAAAATGGAGCAAGTAAAGGCTGTGCCATTTCATTGGTATCGGGTGAGAGAAGAGCAACACGGCTTATCCTGTTATGGCTATCTACCAAGAAGGTTGCAGCAGCATGGTTTTGATTGTTTATTTTTATCCAAGCGATATCATTGCGTAGTTCAAGTGGTACATTAAAAGGAACAAGTGCTGTTGTTTCTCCTTCAGAGAACTTGTTCGTAAATTGACCGAGAAGTTGATTATTTGAATCGTAAAGGCTGAGTATAGCGGGAGTATTACTGTGTGTTGTTGAGCGGATAATACGCGCGCCCATGTTTCCATTATTATTTTCTATGGATGTTATGCCGGTTAAATCGGAAATATCAGTCAAATACCACAAGAAGTTTCTAGGTTTTAATTCTTCAAGAAGAGCAAAAGCTTGCTCATCTTCATTTGTTTGTAATCCATCACTTAAATAAGCAATATCAAGAGGTTTTCCTTTGGTTCTTTCGCTGAGTTTTTTGAAGGCATGCACACGGTTGACAGGCCAAGGACGCGGTTGCAAATGCATTAAATGCTGTTTTATAATCTTGGCTGGTTGGGGCTCTATATTGGAGATATTATTTTCAGCCGTTGCAACAAGATAAATATTTTTTTGCTGTTTTTCTGCCTGTGCAAGGAGCATTTCAGCGATAGAGATGCGCTGTTTCCATTCTTTTACAGAAACCCAACCATTATCAATAATGAGTGCAAGGGGTTGAGATCCGGAAAAGCTTATTGGTTTTTGATTCCAAGTGGGGCGTGCTAGAGCTATGATAACAAGTGCCGCTATGGTTAAACGCAACAAGAGCAACCACCAAGGTGTATGTTTTGCTGTTTCTTGTTGATGAGTTGGTTTGGGTAAGAAGCGAAAAGGGGGAAAAAGCTCTTTACGCGGAGATGGAGGAGTTATCCGCAACAGCCACCAAATGACCGGTAGGAACAAAAGCCCTAGTAACAGAAAGGGAGCAGCAAAACTCAAAGTGCCCTCCTTTTTTGCAATGGAGAGTCGCTCATTGTATTTGCAAGATGAAAAATGGTCTCTGTTAAAGGTTGATCTGTTGTACTAACGTGATAAGACCATCCTTGGCGTGCGCAAAAATTTACCAATTCTTGTCGCCTTGCGTGATATAGTTTACAATAGCTCTTACGAAGATCTTCTGCTTTAGTGGAAACATGTTTCTCTTTCGTTTCGGGATCCAAAAATTCTGTGTGACCTGTGTAGGGAAAGCTTTCTTCTGCGGGATCAGAAATTTCAATTAAATGCGCTGTCACTTGTTTTGTAGTTAAAACGGTTAAATGTTGGATGATTTTTTCAGGATAGTCGAGAAAATCACTCATTATAATGACATGTGAAAAGCGTGTAATCGTTGAAAAATCCGGAAATAAATTTTCATCTGAATGATTTTCTAAAGCAAAGGCTATTCGTTCTACGACATTGGATGTCATTGTGGGGGACATTAAGTTAGGAATAGCAATATGTTCGCCACTGCGTGCAAGAAGGGATGCCAAGGTAAGGGTAAGAATAATGGCATGATTACCTTTAGAGATTTTAGAAAAGCGCGAACAGTAATGCATTGATGCGCTCTGATCAGGACAAAGCCAAACGGTTTGTGTCATTTGCCATTCATGTTCACGGAGATATGTATTTTCATCACGCGCTGAGCGACGCCAGTCAATGCGGCTAATGGATTCTCCTTCCATATAGGGACGAAATTGCCAAAAGTTTTCCCCATTACCGCTTTTACGTTGTCTATGCCATCCGGTTATCAATGTATTAGCGATATGACGCGCTTGTAAAAGGAAATATGGCATTTTGCCAGTATCCTTATGCAGTTCATTTGCCAGCGACAATGGAGGCTTTTGTAAAACTTTTTTGCCAAGAGCCATTCAAAGAGCATCTTTCACAAGGTTATTAATAATATCTTTTACGGTTATATCTTCAGCACGGGCAGAAAAATTAAGAGCCATGCGGTGTTGTAATACAGGATAGGCCAATGCTTCAACATCATCAAGTGAAGGGGCTAAGCGTCCATAATAAAGAGCACGGGCGCGAACACAAAGTGAAAGGGCTTGTGATGCCCGTGGACCAGGTCCCCAAGAAACATAAGTATTAGCAAGGCTATTGTCTTTATGAGGGCGAGATGAGCGGACAATTTTTAAAATAGCTTCGATCACACTTTCTGAAAGAGGCATTTTGCGAACGATATTTTGAATTTTTTGCAATTTTTTGCCGGATAAAATTGGTTTTGCATTTGATTTTTTTTCTTTTGTTGTTTCTAAAATAATCCGTCGCTCTGTTGTGAGGTCAGGATAGTCAATATCGATTTGCATCAAAAAGCGATCCAGTTGTGCTTCAGGAAGTGGATAGGTCCCTTCTTGTTCGAGAGGATTTTGCGTTGCAAGAACATGAAAAGGTTGTGGCAAATCATAACGGTTACCTGCAACAGTAACATGATATTCTTGCATAGCTTGTAAAAGGGCTGACTGTGTCCGTGGGGAAGCACGATTGATTTCATCGGCCATGAGAAGTTGCGTAAAAATAGGACCTTGAATGTATCGAAAAGAACGTTTACCGTCTTTATCGGAATCCATAATTTCAGAACCAATAATATCCGATGGCATTAAGTCAGGAGTGAATTGGATGCGTTTTTCATCAAGCCCTAAGACTGTTCCCAATGTTTCAACAAGACGTGTTTTTGCAAGTCCTGGAGCACCGACAAGAAGGGCGTGACCACCAGCAAAAATAGCGATTAAAGCATATTCGATTACCTGATTTTGCCCAAAAATAACTTTGTCAATTTCTTTTTGTAAAATATCCAATTCTTTGTGTGCCGTATCAATATCATCAATAATGACTTGAGCTTCATGATTGATATTGACCTTTTTTATAGAATTGGATGATGGATCATGTTGACTCATATTTCTTCCTTAAGGCGTTTGTCGCAAAAATGGTAATTTTCTCTGCATGATAATGGATATCTTATTGTTTGTAACAGAAAATGAGAAGAAATGAAGTATCATATGCCGTTTTTTTTCATATTCGTATAGAAGAGAAAAGTTTCTTTGGAAGAATAGACGTGCTTTATAAGGGATGTATTAAAAAATTTGTTTTATGAAGAGAGTTTTTTAAAGCAATGAAGACAACTTTTTTGAAAGGTTAAAGGGTGAATATAAGACAGAACTTCAAACAGGTTGCGTGGTTACAACAAAGTGATATCCAAACACTTCTTCGTGTTTTGTCTGTGGAGGGGGAAGAGGCGCGTATTGTAGGGGGAGCAGTGCGCAATCAACTGCTAGGGCAGCCTATTAGTGATATTGATATTGCAACAACCTGTTTGCCGCAACAGGTTATTGCACGTGTAGAAGAAGCAGGATTTAAAGCTATTCCTACAGGGATTGCTTTTGGTACAATAACAGTAGTTGCTCATTCATGTTCTTATGAGGTTACAACGCTTCGCTGCGATATTGAAACAGATGGTCGTCATGCAAAAGTGGCATTTGGTCGTGATTGGAAAAAAGATGCTGAACGGCGAGATTTTACGATAAATGCGCTTTATTGTGATGCTGCTGGCAACCTTTATGATGATGTGGGAGGTTTGAGTGATATTGCTAGCCGAACAGTTCGTTTTATTGGGGTTGCAGAAGATCGTATTGGCGAAGATTATTTGCGTATTTTACGGTTTTTTCGCTTTTTTGCGTGGTATGGAGCAGGGCGACCTGATGTGCAAGGATTGAAGGCATGTGTTCGTTTAAAACACGGTTTAAAAAAACTTTCTTCTGAACGTATTTGGGCAGAAATGAAAAAGCTTCTTGCGGCGTTTGATCCAACGCGTGCTCTTTTATGGATGCGACAAAGCAGAATTTTGGCACTCATTTTTCCTGAAACAGAACGATGGGGTATTGATGCAATTCACGCATTGGTGAAGACAGAACAGGATCTTGGTTGGAAAGTTGATCCATTGTTACGGCTAGAAAGCCTTCTTCCTCCTGATCCCATGCGTCTTCATGAAATGGCACAGCGCTTGCGTTTTTCTCTTAAGGAAACAACGCGATTAAAAGAATGGGCAGAGTTAGAAATAATAAACCAAAACTGTTCTGATCATTTTGTGCAAAAACTGATTTATTTTCATGGACGACAGCCAGTTTTAGATCAATTATCGTTGTCTGTCGCTGCATCACATCTTGATCATCTGGAAAAAAGTGATGCTTTGCAAAAAGCAGAGGGTTATGTCAAGCTTTATCAATTTGCCCAAAAATGGCAAATTCCAACTTTTCCTATTAATGGTAACGATTTAATAAAGAAAGGTTTTACAAAAGGTGTACTTTTAGGAAAAAAGCTTAAAGAGCTAGAAATGATATGGATTGAAAGCGGATTTTTAATGGATCGTCATGCACTATTAGAAAAAATTGATTTATAATATTTCTGTTTATAAACTCACTGTTGTTTATATTTTTTAAGTCAACATATTAATTTATAATAATCATTATTTATGTGAAATAAGAGTTCACAATATTGTAAGGTTATTTCAAACCTGTTCATATTACATCAATCAAAGTTATTGCCTTACACGTCACAAGTGAGGAAAAATGATTACAGAGAGGAAAAATGTCTCTTATGAATCATCTCAAAGATAAGGATTCTCGAAAATGAGAACGAATAAAGAGAATAGTGGTAGCGGTTTGCACCTTGTATGACCATAAAGAGGGGGATGTTCACTGGATTTTTACTATGAGGAGTATTTAATCATTCATAGGTGGTGATATGAGGTGATATGAAATGGATGTGATGGGCACTAAGAAATGTTTATTTTACCAGCACTTAATTGTTGGAAAATGATAGGCATTATACGCTCTAACTGTTCTTTATATGTTGTATTATTGTTTTTCGTGATAATTTATGTTTTTATAGATTACAGTTTCTTTCATGATAACCAATTTGGCGTAATGCTTCTCCTGTTGTTATGGCTACGCTCATGGCGAGATTTAGAGAGCGTGCCTGTGGTTGCATGGGAATTTTTAATGTGTAATCGGCCGCTTCATGAACATAATCGGGAACGCCAGCTGTTTCACGACCAAAAAGTAAAACATCATTTCTTTGATAGCATATCTGCGTATAGCATGTTTTTGCTTTTGTACTTAAAAGCAACAGGCGGCGGTTAAAGTGTTTCATGGAGCTTATAAAATGTTGCCAATCAATGTGTCGTTCTAAGGAAGCATATTCGAGATAATCCAATCCTGCGCGTTTGAGATTACGATCCGACAGATTAAAGCCTGCAGGTTCAATAATGTGCACATGTAAACCAAAGCAAGCGCTAAGACGTAAAATCGTTCCAGTATTACCAGCAATATCAGGTTGGAAAAGAGCTATATGAAGTGTCATGTTCTCTGTAATATGATTTTTCTTTCGACTTTGTAAAGAAGCACCACAATTTATTCGAAAAATATGCTTTGAGAAATACATGTTTTTTACGGTTCATTTTTATTCCCTTTAAATTTCAGGGAAAAGTTATGTATACAGGTCTGTTTGGGATCAGAGAGAAGCTCCCTATTAGGGACTTCCTTTTATTGAGCAATCCATGAAATGACTTGGCTCATTATGTTGAAAAGTGGGATATTTAATGAGATTAGATCATCAATTTTAATTAAAATCAACAAAATATGCTTTTTATGCAAAAACAGAAGCGAAAAAAATACTCATGCAACCAGTTGGAATTGAGGGAGGGAGAGATGCTGTAAATGTGTTAAAGAAATAACCGATAAGCTCAACTTGTTTACTGAGATATGGTCATAACAAGACTATGTTTCTTTCTTTAGAAGTGTTTATTTACATGCTATCTCTGATTTTCACGGGCGGGGGAGTAATTTTGATTGATTAATATGAATAGGTTTGAAATGAAAAAACCTTACGGTGTTTAGGGATTTCATTCACTCTGTAAAACGATGAATTATCATTATAAAACAGTTTTTTGTATAAACCATACAAATGGCAGGAGTGTTTTACGGGGATGTTTTTATGGTTGAGGTAACGGAGTGATCAAGCATTGTACAATGGGAGAGGGTATGGTAAAAGAATGTTTTAGCAAAGTGTCTCTTTAAGTTAAGGCCATGGGTGAGCAAACGAGGCGGGATTTTCTGTTTTTGGTAACAGCTGTTGCAGGAGCAGTTGGAATGGGAGCGGTTGTGTGGCCTTTTATCCGTCAGTTGCGTCCAGATGAAGCTGTTTTGGCATCTTCCTCTGTTGAGGTTGATCTTTCTGGTATTGAAGAGGGGATGTCAGTAACGGTAAAGTGGCGAGGACAGCCTGTTGTTATTCGAAATCGTACGGCAAAAGAAATTGCTGATGCGCGCGCTACTGAATTGAGACTTCTAAAAGATCGTCAAGCGCGCAATCCTAATCTTGAAGGTGAAAAAGAAGCGACGGATTTTGCACGTTCAGCAGGTAAAGGACGTGAAAATTGGCTTATCGTCATTAATCTTTGTACGCATTTAGGCTGTATAACACTTGGGCAATCTGGGAAATTTGGAGGGTGGTTGTGTCCATGTCATGGGTCTGTTTATGATACAGCTGGAAGAGTGCGGTCGGGTCCAGCTAACTATAATTTGGCTATTCCTCCTTACCAATTTCTTTCTGATACTTTGCTCAAAATAGGATAAGGTTATGACAAGGTTTTCTCCTTATTGTCCTAAAAATGCACTTGCCCGTTGGTTTGATAAGCGTTTTCCTCTTCCTCGTTTTTTTTATAATGCATTTGTGATTTTTCCTGTTCCGCGTAATCTTAATTACTTTTATACATTTGGCGGTATTTTGACCATTATGCTTTTATCACAGCTTTTGACTGGTATTGTCTTGGCTATGCATTATGTTCCGGATATTCATTTGGCTTTTGAAACCAGTGAACGATTTCGGCGTGAAGGGCAGTTTGGTTGGCTTTTTCGTCCATGGCATTGTGTAGGCTCTTCGTTTTTTTTTATTGCTGTTTATATCCATTTAGCACGTGGACTTTATTATGGTTCTTATAAAAATATGCGAGAAATGGTATGGGTTACAGGTATTTTTATTTATATCATCATGATGGCAATAGCATTTTTTGGTTATGTGCTTGTTTGGGGGATGATGTCTATTTCAGCGGCTTCAGTGATTGCAGGGCTTTTAAAAACGATACCTTTGGTGGGGACATGGTTGCATGAGACATTTCTGGGTGGTTATGTCGTAGGACAACCAACGTTGAATCGTTTTTATGTTTTCCATTATGTTTTATCATTTATTTTGCTTCTTTTTGTGGGGCTGCATATTTGGGCAATTCATTGTGTTGGGCAAGGCAATCCAACGGGTCTTGCTATACAATCAGATAAGGAAACAGTTCCATTTTCGCCTTATGCGCTTATCAAAGATATTTTTGCTATTACTGTTTTTCTCATCTTCTTTGCCTGGTTTTTGTTTTATATGCCCGATTATATGGGGCAGGCTGAAAATTATAGTGTGGCAGATCCTTTAAAGGCACCTCTTCGTGTGGTTCCAGAATGGTATTTTTTGCCTTTTTATGCGATGCTTCGTGCTATAACTTTTGATATCGGTATTTTCTCTTCAAACTTTGTTGGCTTTGTTTTATTCGTCAGTTCGATTTGCATTTTAATTTTTGTGCCATGGTTAGACCGCTCTAAAATATGTTCAGCAAGATATCGACCTGTTTATAAAATTTTCTTTTGGGCGTTGGTTATTGATGTCGTTTTTCTTGGTTGGTTGGGGTCAAGAGAAATAAGTGACAAAATTCTTTTATGGACACAATTGGCTACGGTTTATTATTTTATATTTTTTTTGGTTATTTTGCCGATTTTGCCAGCGTTTGAAAAAAATTGTTCTCTTCCTTCTTCAATTATGCAAGATTTAAAACAGAAAAAAAAGAGACTATGGTAAATGTTTTTGTCGGGCTGGTTGTTATTGTTGCTATGAGTTTTTCTGCTCAGAGTTTAGCGAGTGATGCCTCTGATCAGGAAGAAGGATTTATTTCTTTTCCTTTACAGGTTCCTAAAAAACAAGAATGGAGTTTTTCAGGTCCATTTGGGCTTTATGATAAGGCGCAATTGAGGCGCGGATTAAAGGTTTATAGACAAGTTTGTTCCAGCTGCCATGGGCTAAAATATGTGGCTTTTCGCAATTTAAAAGATCTTGGGTATGATCAAGAACAGATCAAAGCTTTGGCGGGGCAATATGAAGTGCGCGATGGTCCTAATCGAGAAGGAAAATTTTTTAAACGTGCTGGGGTTGCAACGGATTGTTTTCCTTCTCCCTTTTCACATGAAGAAGAAGCAAGATTTATTTTGAATAGTGCTTATCCTCCAGATTTGACATTGATAGCACGTGCACGTGGGGTATCTTTGCCGTTTCCTGCTTTAATTACTGATGCATTGTCTCATTATGATACAGCTGGTCCAGATTATATTACAGCTCTTTTAACAGGATATCAGAAGGCACCGAAGGAGATAAAAATTGCGAATGGTTATTGGTATAATCCTTATTTTATTGCCGGTAATTCTTTAACTATGGCTCCTCCTTTGAGTGATGGTATGGTTGCTTATGAAGATGGAACCCCAGAAATCATTGAACATTATGCGCGCGATGTTTCTGCTTTTTTGATGTGGGCTGCCGATCCTCATATGGAAATTCGTAAAAAAACCGGTTTTCGTGTTATTTTATTTTTAATCATTTTTGCAGGGTTTGTTTATATTTTAAAAAATCGTATTTGGTGTGGTTTAGAAGAAGAATTAGAGAAAGAAATAAAAGACGAAATAAAGAGAAAAGGGTAAAGCGATAAGGCTCAAAAGAGTATAGAGTATAAAGAGCATAAGGAACAAATCTTTTTATGATGCATTGAGGTTTTATAAAGTAAAAGCAAAGTAAAAATGGAGATGTTAAAATGAAAAAAATTGCATGTACTACTCTTATGTCAATTTTGATGGTTTCTAGTACTTATGCTCAGTCTTTTGAAGTGCCTTCAAAACCTGAAATGATCTCTTCGACGGGTATTGTACAGGTGGGGATAGATAAGTCTGTGCGTTATGTGACACCTTTAGCAACGGATTTTGTTGCTTCCAGTCTTATAGGCGCCAATGTATATAATATAGAAGATGAAAATATTGGTGAAGTAAAAGATATTATTTTACGTGAAAATAATATTGCAGGATTTGTTATTGCTGTTGGTGGTTTTCTTGGCATAGGCGAGAGTTATGTGGTCGTTTCTCCAGAAACAATCCAGATGACAAATGATTATGGTAAATGGAAACTTATTACAAATGCGACAAAAGATTCTTTAAAGAACGCTCCAACATTTAAATACGAAGGGCGTTGGACACGCTAATTTTATATTTCTATTCTTTAATGGACCAAGCTGTTGCTATCACAATCATATGCTAGCAACAGTTTTTTTGTTCTAAAAGCTCTTGAGAATTTTTGCGACAAGATTCCAAGGAGCTATTATCAAAGTTTTCAAGATAAACTATTAAGACAGAGTGAAGATTTAAGTATTATGTTTAAATAACATGATATCGCCATCTTGCACAATGTATTCCTTTCCTTCATCGCGGGCTTTTCCTGCTTCCTTTGCACCGCTTTCTCCACCCAGAGCAATATAGTCATTATAGCTGATGGTTTGGGCACGAATGAAACCGCGCTCAAAATCTGAATGAATAACACCAGCTGCTTGGGGAGCTTTTGTACCACGCGTAATTGTCCATGCTCGTGTTTCCTTAGGCCCACAGGTGAAGTAAGTAATGAGATCAAGTAAATGGTAACCAGCGCGAATGAGGCGATTGAGACTCGGTTCAAAGAGTTCTAGCGCATTGAGATATTCTGATGCTTCAGCATCACTCAGTTGTGTAATTTCCGCTTCGATAGAAGCAGAAATGATAATGCTTTGCGCATTTTGCTCTGTTGCCATTTTTTCAACTGTTTGGGTAAAGCTATTTCCACGAGCGGCGTCATTTTCGCTTACATTACAAACATAAAGTACAGGCTTGGAGGTTAAAAGATTCAAACTCTTAAGAATGTGGTGTTCATCGGAAGAAATATCTTTGAGTAATAACCGGACAGGGTTTCCCTGTTGCAGTATGTTTAATGCTTTTTCCATAATAGGTAAAATTGTGAGAGCTTCTTTGTCTTTTCCGGTTGCTCGTTTACGGATTTGTATGATTCGTCTCTCAAGACTTTCAAGATCCGCAAGCATGAGTTCGGTTTCAACCGTTGTCGCATCACAAACAGGATCAATACGTCCCTCTACATGGGTAATATCTTCATTTTGAAAACAGCGTAAAACGTGGACAATAGCATCGACTTCGCGAATATTGGCTAAAAACTTGTTTCCTAAACCTTCGCCTTTTGAAGCTCCTCGCACAAGCCCCGCAATATCGACGAAGTTAATGCGTGTAGGAATCATTTCTTTTGAACCAGCGATTGATGCAATTTTTTCCATTCGTAAATCTGGAACAGCAACTTCTCCGGTATTGGGTTCAATGGTACAAAAAGGATAATTGGCAGCCTGTGCAGTGGCTGTTTTTGTTAATGCATTAAAAAGAGTTGATTTCCCGACATTAGGTAATCCGACAATACCGCATTTAAAGCCCATGAGAGTCTTTCTTTTCTATTAATTTTATGGTCAAGATAAAGCTTCCTTTTTATAGCATATTTTCAGAAGAGTTATAGTCCTGGTCTTGCGATAAGTGAGAAAAAAGTCTAAAGTAATAGGTATCTACTTTTTTACCTTAGTTCTTCTTACCTTATTGTTCTCCTTAGTTACAAGGATAAGAAAACTTCGAATTAATGTTAATATTGTGCTAAGTTTTTCATGGTATGCAAATCTGCATAAATAATTAATCGGAGAAAATAGAAGAGTGTTATCTCGTTGTGCCTTTTTAATTGCAGCACTTTTGGCTTTGGCTGGATGTGCTACACGTCAGTCAGATATGTCATCGGTACCTTTTCAACAAGTTCGATACATTCCACCAGAAATACAGGCTTTGTATGGTCCTGTAACGAATGAGACCTATTCGTTACCTGCTGTTGATCTTGCGACAATTGATCCAAAATATTGGCGACAAGAGGTGATTTATTATACATCTTATGCGCCTGGAACATTGGTTATAGATACGCAAGAGTGTTTTCTTTACCTTATTGGTGAAAATGGAAAAGCTTTGCGTTATGGGATTGGTGTCGGTAAAGAAGGCCTAGCATTTGAAGGTGAGGGGGTTATACAGCGCAAGCGTCGGTGGCCAAATTGGGCTCCTACTGCAGCTATGATGGCTCGAGAACCAGAACGTTATGGTCATCTTGGGAAAGGAATGCCACCAGGGCCCGATAATCCATTAGGTGCGCGGGCACTTTATTTGTTCAAAAATGGGAAAGATACACTTTTCCGTATTCATGGCTCACACGAATCGTGGTCAATTGGGCGTGCTATTTCAAGTGGGTGTATCCGTTTGCTTAATCAAGATATTATCGATCTTTATGATCGTGTTCCCATTGGTTCGCGTGTTGTGGTATTGCAAAACAATAGGAGTATTCCTACAGTTTATAGTCAACAATCAAATGGTTACGATCCGCTACAGTCGACCATTCAGCCAAATGATTTTTTTTAATTTAGGGGAGAAGATTGGAGAGAGCTGTGTTTGCTGTTCAATCTTCTCTTTCTCTCAAAAGAGAATATAAGCCTTTCTTCTTCAAAGGTGTATACAAGCTTGTATTCTGTTCTATTTTCTAGCTTCTCACGTTGCCAACAGATTTTGCCTTTGAGAAAGTTTATAAGAGGATTTTTTTAAGAGTTCTTATTCATATTCTTCACGCGACAGGGGCACGCAAGCTAATGGTTCTGATTGTGTTTTATCGTTTGTGAAACTTCATTCATAAAGAGGGATTTATCATCTTTTATAAGGAGAGCGATATTTTTTGCAATTGTCTCTAAGAGAGGGGATAACCATTCTTGATCAGATTTGGTAAAATTCCCCAAGACATGTTGATGAACAAGTTCTTTGCTTCCAGGATGACCAATTCCTATGCGTATACGACAATAGTCAGTACCACAATGGGCATCAATAGACTTAATGCCATTATGCCCATTATGTCCTCCACCAATTTTTATACGAACTTTCCCCGGTGACAGGTCTAGTTCATCATAAATGATGATCAAATTCTTTAAATCTAATTTATAAAATCGCAAAGCTTCACCGATAGCTTGACCAGAAAGATTCATGAAAGTTTGTGGTTTTATAAGAAAAATTTTCTCATTATTTATGAAACCATTGGAGATTTCTGCTTGAAACTTCTTTGACCATGGAGAAAAAGAGAAGGACTGATAAATGGCATCAACAGCCATAAAACCGATATTATGGCGGTTATTTTGATATTGTAAACCAGGATTGCCAAGACCAGCAATAAGCCACATGTGTATCTTCAGTCAAAGTATGAGTAAGGGTAATGTCTCATAAATTAAGGCGGAAAAATTCCCGCCTTTTGAGTTTTATGAAGTTTGTGTGTCTTCTTCATCATTTTCTTGTTCAGAAGTTTCATCGCTGACATCCATGCCAGCAGGAGCTGCAATGGTTGCAATGGTAAAGTCTCGATCTTGGATGATGGGAGTCACATCTTTTGGCAGTTGCACTGCTGAAATGTGAATAGAATCACCAATAGAGTAGCTGGAGAGATCAATTTCAATAGCTTCAGGAATAGCACTTGCTGGAGCTGTACATTCAATTTCGTGCCGAACAATATTGAGGACACCACCCTTTTTAAGTCCAGGTGCCGTATCTTCATTGAGGAAGTGGACAGGAATATTCACTTCTACAACGGATTTTGCTGAAATGCGCAAAAAGTCTACATGGAGGGGAAAGTCACGCACGGGATCTAATTGATAATCTTTTGGCAAAACCATAATTTTTTGCTTGTCAAGAATAATCGTTGCAATGGTGGTGCGAAAGCCACCAGCATGAATTTTGTAGAAAATTTCTTTATAGGGAACTGTTATTGCCAAAGGTGGTTGTTTTTCACCATAAATGACAGCAGGAATAAGACCGTTGCGGCGAAGTTCACGGGAGGACCCCTTACCAACCCGCTCGCGTTTTTCGGCCTTAAGAGTGTAGCTTTTGCTCATAATTTAAGTCCTTTTTACATGATTGGAGATCCTTCAAAAACAGTAATAGTTTTTGCATGGATATGAAGATATGCGCTAACCAACAGCGATCACTCCATTCTACGTTGCCTCCAAGGGTGTCTACGCAGAAGTTTGTTCTATAGTTCAAACTATTCATAGATGCAAGAGTTGTGGGAAAAATCGATGATTTCTACCGTTAAAAAGGAGGAAATGTTACAAATTACGGTGTGGATGGAGAATCAACCAATATGTGCTGGCACTGATATGTTCAAAATCAAACACTGGAGATGTTATGAAGGTTGAGATTGCCTTGGGTGAGATGTCAGAAAGTCGTGCTTTGCATAAATCGATGCCAGCACTTCTTGATTTGGAAGAATTATTGGCGACACGTCTTCTTGTACAAGGTAATTCTGGTTCAGGGAAATCACATCTTTTACGCCGTCTTCTGGAGCAAAGTGCTCAGTGGGTGCAGCATTGTGTAATTGATCCAGAAGGCGATTTTGTAACTTTGGCAGATAAATTTGGTCATGTTATTGTAGAGGCTCAACGGAGCGAACTAGAATTGACACGTATTGCGCATCGCATTCGACAACATCGGGTTTCGGTGGTATTTAATCTTGAAGGTTTGGACACTGAACAACAGATGCGTGCTGTAGGGGCTTTCCTTGGGGCACTGTTTGATGTGGAACGTGATTATTGGTATCCTATGCTTGTCGTTGTCGATGAAGCACAATTGTTTGCTCCAACTGCAGCAGGAGAAGTTTCTGATGAAGCGCGTAAAATTTCTTTGAGCGCTATGACCAATCTGATGTGTCGAGGACGTAAACGTGGTCTTGCTGGTGTTATTGCGACACAACGTTTGGCTAAGCTTGCCAAAAATGTTGCGGCTGAAGCTTCAAACTTTTTAATAGGGCGGACTTTTTTAGATATTGATATGGTGCGCGCCGCTGATCTTTTGGGGATGGAGCGTCGCCAAGCGGAAATGTTTAGAGATCTTGAACGGGGAAATTTTATAGCTTTAGGCCCTGCTTTATCACGACGTCCCTTACCAATTATTATCGGTTCTGTTGAAACTTTGGCACGCTCTTCTAGCCCTAAATTAATGCCACTTCCAACAGAGCGGGATGATGTGCAAGAGCTCGTTTTTACTGCTTCACCAGAGGAAATTTTAACGCCATTTAAACAAACACGAGAGCCGATGAGGGAAAAGTCAATGCACGAGATGTTAGAGGAGGTCGTGCATAAAAAACAAGAGTTGTTAGAAGAAAACCCAAGTTTATTTCCTGAACTTTCTGATGTTGAGCGTGACGGGCAAGCAGAACATATTATTCGGGAAATTCTTGAGGATTCTGAAGCTTTTTATCGTTCAACAGCGGTGCTTTATCAAGATTTTTCAGTTCGTTGCCGTATCCATGGGATGTCAAAGGTTCCTTTTAATCTTTCACAATTTCGGCGTAAATTGGCTATTGCTCAGGCTTTTGTTGATGAACAAACGGCTGTCAGTGAACATTGGAAACATATTTTGCAGATATCAGAAGGTTTGGAAGAAGATGTTCAAGGAGTCTTCTTGAACGTGGCACAGGCCGCATTAGGGGGAAAGCCATGTCCATCTGATGCATTTTTAGCACGTCTTTATGGGACTCATTCTTTAAGCCGTGCACGCCGACTTTTAACCTACTTTGAAGAGCGTGGACTTATTGTTATTCACACGCATTTTAGTGGTCAACGTATTGTTGCCTTTCCTGATCTTGGTGTTGAAACAGCACCGGGAGACCCCAAGGAACCACTTTAACCAAATAAGCTGGAAACCGATTGTTCTGCTGCTGTCCTTGCTATTGCTTCTCCCATAAGGTCGGCAATGGGCAAAACACGAATATTATGGGTTTTCTCAATAGCTTGTGTTGGCATAATTGAATCTGTAATAACCAATTCTTTCATCTCTGAATTAGCAATTCGCTCGATTGCATTACCAGAAAGAACACCGTGCGTGATATAAGCTGTGACACTATTGGCACCATGTTTAAGCAGAGCACTTGCTGCATTGCATAAAGTTCCACCTGAATCAACAATATCATCAAGCAAAAGGCAATCTTTTCCTGATACATCTCCAATGATATTCATAACTTCTGATTCACCGGGGCTTTCGCGACGTTTATCCACAATAGCGAGCAAACTGTTCAAGCGCTTGGCAAGCGCGCGCGCGCGAACCACACCACCCACATCAGGTGAAACAACGATAACATTTTCAAGAGAATAATGCACTTTGACATCGCGAGAAATGACAGGAACAGCATAGAGATTATCCGTAGGGATATCAAAAAAACCTTGAATTTGTCCTGCATGAAGGTCTAGTGTTAAAACACGATGGGCCCCTGCTTCAGTAATGAGGTTGGCAACAAGTTTTGCAGAAATAGGAGTTCGTGGTCCTGGTTTTCTATCTTGGCGGGCATAGCCAAAATAGGGGATAACAGCTGTAATACGACGCGCAGAAGAACGACGAAGGGCATCAATCATGATGAGTAATTCCATCAAATGATCATTTGCGGGATAGGATGTAGATTGCAAAACAAAAACATCTTGTCCACGTACATTTTCATGCAGTTCTACGAAAATTTCTTGATCAGCAAAGCGCTTTACAGTTGCTTTGCCTAAGGGGATGTTCAAATAATTTGCAACATCTTCAGCTAGGCGTGGATTAGAATTTCCGCAGAAAAGTTTCATAGTAGAACCTCTGAATCATCATGGTGGGAATGCGACACGGTTTTTAATTTCTTTTTATTAAATTGCAAGAGAGCAATTACAAAAGCCTTACAATTTTATCGATTATTATAAAAGAGCTATGCAGTATGTTTTCTCTTTTTCCAAAAGTTTATTACTTTTAGAGCAAAGTTTTTTCTCCATGCGGCAAAGAAATACATATTGATTAAGCTTTTTGGTCATTACTTTATAAAAATACTTTCAATATGGGGAATGTTTCATATTTAAGATGAATGAAGGGGAGTAATAAAAAGAAGTATCATCTTGCCTTCAATCATTATAACCAAACATTGAAAATGATCATAGCGAAGGCTATCATATTTTATGGGCTGGTAGATAATTTCGTGAAAAAAGCAAAGTACAATGGGGTTTATTTTTCCATTTGGGTAAAAAGTTTAGTTTTGCAGTTTTGGTATTGTTCTCAAGCATAAAAGGGGCTCATCTTTTGTTTTTCAGCATAATAGCAGAAATTTGCCGTCCGTAATCGGGTTCGTTGCGGTGTATTGCACGGCGATAGGAGAAAAAACGCTGTTCATCTTGATAGGTACAAAGCTCTACACAAGAAGCATTAACACCTGCTTCTTTGAGTTGGTTTATAATAAATGCCCATAGATTAAAATAAAAGCGATTTATTTTGTCTGTTTTTAAAAAATATTTTTGGTATTTGCTGTGGTAATCAATAAATTGGTCGTAAAATTCATTTGTTACTTCATAGTGATAAGGGCCAATACAAGGTCCAAGGACTGCTGTTATTGATTGTCTTTTGGCTCCTTGTTTTTCCATAACAGCAATTGTTTTCTCGATAATTCCATTTAAGCTTCCACGCCAGCCAGCATGAGTTGCAGCGATGACTCTAGCTTGTGGATCAGCAAACAGAATGGGTCCGCAATCTGCTGTAAGAACCCCAATAACGAGTTCTGGGGTGGTTGTAACCAGAGCATCAGCTTGAGGAGGTGCACCGATAGTTGCTTGATGAGCTACGACAACGTTACAGGAGTGTATTTGATTAACTGTGACTAAATTTTGCGCTTCAATAGAAAAATAATTGGCAATCAAAAGACGATTCTGTACAATATATTCAAGTTGATCATTTGAACCTTTCCCAACATTAAGACTATGATAAAGATTTTTTGAAACACCACCTTGACGTGTAAAAAATCCATGTTTTATTCCATGGGGGTGTAAAGTAGAAAGATTTTTTGCAAGAATGGGATGAGGGATAGATTTCATAAAAGTTCCTTATGGAGATTATTTAAAGTGAGGATGGAGATGTTCATATTTGTCAATGAATATTTCAGATAATGATGTGCTTATTGACAAAAGCGCCGATCATTAAAATTGGGGAGGTATGGAGATATTTTTATCACTGAAATGTAAAACTTTAAATAATTTTCCCATCTGATCTGGACTAGCGAGCCGTTCGATGTCTTGGCGGATTTTGTCTTGCAAAGGAGCACTTTTGCCAACTCCAAGCTGGTTTGCGCGCTCCAGTAGCCCCATTTTAAAAAGAAATTCTCCTTGCTCTAAGATTTCAGCAAAACAGCCCTGTTCAAGAGCTATGTTTTTTAAAAAAGAAAAATCAACATGGGATGTTAAATCATGTTCACCAGGGGCATCAAAAACATCACGAAATCTATGTTTTGAGAGTGCTTGCAAGGTATCGCCAAAGGCAAGCTCACAAGCACCATAGTCGATAAGTAAAGCAGAACCTGTCACTTGCACTAAATGGTGGCTGATTTGTTGCATGAATTGATGCCGTAAGGGGGCATGTTCAAAAATTGTTCCGTCAGGCACTTTAGAACAATAGGTTTGTAGACAAGAAGAGGGAAGTTTATGCGGGGCAGCAATAAAGATGAAATCTCCATTTTGATTGACTGTAATGCGGCGCTCTTTCCATTCTCCATTGACTTTAATATATTGGTTGATAGGGAGTGTATCGAGAAATTCATTAGCAATGAGGAAGAGAGGATTTGAAGGAATTTGATTAAAATTTTCAATGCTATGGATTTGTTTTTGATAAGAGAAAAGGCGCTTTTTTTGTTCTTTTGCAAGTTTTTTGCTTATTTCGATCAGAAAAATTTCAGCAGCATTAAATGCCGTTTGAGAGAGCTTTTGGATGGTTCGCAAAATGTCATCCATCAAAGTTCCTCGTCCTGGACCTATTTCAGCGAGAATAAAAGGGTGAGGGCACCCTTGAGCTTTCCAGCTTGCAAGAGTCCAAATGCCAATCATTTCTCCAAATAATTGGCTTATTTCAGGTGCTGTAATGAAATCACCAGCACGTCCAAAAGGGGTTTGTGTTTGATAATAACCAAATTGGGGATCGGTGAGTGCCAACGTCATATATTGGCTAACAGTGATTGGTCCATTAAGGACAATCATTTCTTTAATTTTTTCTTTGAGATTGGCCATTTTCTGTCGATTTATATTTAAAGGCGTGGAGAAGAAGATAAAACCCTACAAGAAGCATGGGAAGAGATAAAGCCATGCCATAGGTAAAACCAGTAGAATGGAAAAGAGTCGAAAACCATTCTGGATCTTCTTGAGGCGCACGGTAAACTTCAGAAATGCTGCGTGTTACTGCGTAGCCTATAATAAATGTTCCTGATACAGTACCGGGATGTTTTAATGCTTTGAACCCAAAAATAAGAAGACACAGGATGATGAAGAGAAGAAATCCTTCCATAAATGCTTCGTAAAGCTGGCTTGGATGGCGCGGTAAATAGTAAGGATCGAGAGGAAAACAAACAGCCCAAGGATGTGTAGTGATATTGCCCCATAACTCTTGGTTGATGAAGTTGCAGATTCGTACAATGCCGATACCAATAGGCGCACCTGCAGCAATGATATCAAACATGGCTCGTATGTTAATATAATTTTTACGGGCAAACCAAATCATAGCAATGATAATACCAATAAGTCCGCCATGAAAGGACATTCCCCCATCCCATACGGCAATGATAGCACTTGGATGGTTAAAATAGTAAATGGGATCCCATACAAGAACTTGTCCTAAACGCCCTCCGATAACAACACTTATGGCAGACCAGACAACAAAATCTCCGATCTTTTCTTTATCCATAGGAGGGTGGTCTCTATACCATAGAGATGTTTTTTTTAATAATTTTTGCGCATACCACCAAGCAAAAAGAATACCCAGTACGTAACCAAGTCCATACCAATGAAGTGCTATGGGACCTAGCTGGATAATGACAGGATCAAGAAAAGACGGAAAAGCAATGGCTGGACAAGACAGATTGTTCATGAGTTAAGCATTTTACATTATACGAGATGAATATGAAGTGACTCTGATGGTCAGAAATGACAGATGAATGCACAATGGTCAAGTCAGTAGGGAGGCTAGTCAGAAAGGGAGATAGATTTCCACTGATTTATCGCGGTAAAAAATATGGTGATAAAAGGAATATTAAAAAATCTTAAACAAAATCATTATGAAAAATCTGCACAGTATGTAAAATATAGAGTAAAAGGAACAAATTACAGTATCTAAATGTTATGAGAATACGCTATAATGCGTGCGTCAATAATTAAAATTTAAGGAAAAAGGTTATGCGTAATGGATCAAATCGTATTCTTGATGAATTAGCAAAATTAGCAACGGATGCTGCTGACGTTGCGCAAGGCATACGACGTGAAGCTGGAACAGCTTTTCGTGTGCAGGCTGAAAAGATAGCAAACAAACTTGATCTTGTTTCTCGCGAAGAGTTTGAGACTTTTAAGGAGATGGTGCTGAAAATCCATGCTGATAACGCTGATTTGAAAAGACGCCTTGATGATTTAAAAAAAGATGATTAAAAAAAACGCAGACACAAAAAAGTAAAATAGTTTAAAAAAAAGAATCTTCAAAAAAATATCCCCAATTTTTCAATATGATGCGTGAAACTAAAAAATGCTTAATCTTGAGTCTGTTAGAGCGGAGCATTTGTTTATTTTTGATTTTTTTTGGGGGTAAAGTACATTTTTTTGAATCAGGGGGGCTGGCGCTATGAAATTGTATCAATACACTGAAAAGACTTGATGATTCGTTTTATGACTATCAGGTTGCCCTAAACAGCGCGATTGTGTTCTGGGTGTTTGTGTACTGTCGATGTTTTTATGTGTATTTGTTTGGTGTAAAGGTTCTGATTGTAGCAAAATATTGTTACAGTTTAGACGGTTTATATTCTGTTGACAATGTTTTAAGATGATTGAGGATTGTGATGAGGCTTGCATTTTGCGCCACAGAAAGAAAAGAGCACCCTGTTGACTTTATCGAACAGATTGCCTGTGAATATGATTGGTCGTTTGAGCGGGATGCACAAGATGAAATTAGCGTTTGTGTGGAAGGAAAACGCGCAAACTATCGTCTTGCTTTTTCATGGATGGAAGAGCATGAAGCACTTCATTTAGCTTGTTCGTTTGATCTCTCTATTAAAAATGCTCGAACAGCTGAAATACAGCGCTTATTGCTAGCAATTAATGAAAAGTTGTTGTTGGGACATTTTGATTACTGGCAAAGGAATAATTCAGTTATTTATCGACAAGGTCTTCTTTTGGCTGGTGGGATGCATCCATCTCATATACAGGTTGAAACATTGTTGATACATGCACTTAAAGCCTGTGAAAGCCATTATGTTGCATTTCAGATGGTTGCTTTGTCGGGAGAAAGTGCTTACAAGGCACTACAGTACACTTTGTTTGAAACTGTAGGGAATGCCTAAAATATACAGTCTGTTATTTTTACAGACGGTTTGCGGAAATATTGCTCATAGGGGGACATCAAGAATAGCGCGCACTCCCCCGAGTGGGCTCTCATCTAATTGTATATTGCCACCATGGCTGCGTGCTATGTCTTGAGCAATAGAAAGACCAAGTCCTGTTCCACTTGCATCTTGATTTCGCGCTTTATCAAGTCGAAAGAATGGCTTAAAAACTTCTGTGCGCATATTTTTATGAATTCCAGGTCCATTATCATCGATTATTAATATAAAAGATTCTTGTTGAGAGTTAGCGGTTAGTTTAACGGTCGTGCCGTAACAAAATGCATTTGATACAAGATTGCTGACCAAGCGTGTAAAAGCACGGGGACGTACTTGTATTTCTGTAGGACCTTCAATAGTGTAAGAAAATTGACGTTTGTGAAGACGAGCATCGGTGGAGAATTTTTGCATAAGAGCATTTAAATCAAAAGTCTTGACACTTTCACTTCCTTCACCACGAGCAAAAGCAAGATAATCTTCTAACATATTTTGCATGTCACTTACATCTTGCTCAAGCGGTTTAATATCAAAGTCAGTATTTACTAATGCCAGCTGAAGTTTAAAGCGTGTAAGAATGGTTCTTAAATCATGACTTACTCCTGAGAGCATCATGGTACGTTGTTCAATTTGGCGTTCAATACGTTCACGCATGCGTAAAAAAGCGATGCCTGCACGTCGGACTTCATCAGCTCCTTGTGGTTGAAATCCTTTTGGTAAAGGACGACCGCGTCCAAAGCTTTCTGCTGCTTCAGCCAATTGTTGAATCGGTTTGATTTGATTGCGTAAAAAGTAAATTGCTATCAGCAATAAAACAAGAGCTGTTCCTACCATCCAGCTTAAAAAAATAGCAGTATTGGAAGCATAGGCTTGGCTGCGTGGAGCAAAGACGCGTAAAATGTTGTGACCAAGGTGGATACGGATTTCAACAAGATCAGAATCTCCTACGGTATCGATCCAGAAGGGACGGTTAATTTGGCGGGTGATTTCTTCACTTAAAAAATAGTCAAGAATTGCAAAAAATGGCTTAGGTCCTGGAGGGGGTAAGGAGGTAGGAGATAGAATAGAAATATTTAATCCCATACGTTGTTGTGCAATACGCTTGATATCTTCATAGTTATCTTGTTGGGGATATGTTTCAAGAATATCAATAATGGCTGAAATATCATGCACGACAGCCGTTGAAAGACGCTCCGTTACCATTTGCCAATGGCGTTCCATAAAGACATAAGCAATCACCGTTTGCAGAAGCACCATGGGAGCAATGATAATGATCAAAGAGCGAGCATAAAGCCGTTTAGGCATTTTTTTCGTTAACCATCGAAGAAAAAATCTTAAAGGTTTGATCATTCTTGTGCCTATTCAATAGAGAGTTTATACCCTATTCCTCGCACGGTTTGGAGCCATATAGGCAGTGCTGGGTTTTTTTCGATCTTACGACGAAGGCGGTTGATCTGCACATCAATGGCACGTTCACTTATATTGCTGTCATCGGTCGCGAATTTATGGCGCGGAATTGTATCGCCTGCATTTTCGGCAAACATGACCATCATTTCTTGTTCTTTATCTGTTAATTTAATAATTTCTCCTCCTTTTTTGAGTTCGCGTCGTGAAATTGAAAATATATAAGGACCAAAAACTATTTGCTCAATTTTAGGTTGGTGAGGGGGAAAACCACGTCGTAAAATGGCGTTGATGCGAAGGAGAAGTTCACGAGGGTCAAACGGCTTAGCCAGATAATCATCTGCCCCTGCTTCTAATCCACGGATACGATTGTCTATTTCTGATAAAGCTGTTAACATAAAGATAGGGACATCTTTTGTTTGGCGGAGTGAATGAGTGAGATCAATACCGTTTTCGCCAGGCATCATGACATCAACAATAAGAAGATCAAAATCTAAACTTACTAACAGTCGTCTTGCTTCATTCGCATTAGCTGAAACTGAAACACGAAATCCATTTTTAATGAGAAACTGAAATAAAAGATTGCGAATACGTGTATCGTCATCAATCACAAGAAGGTGAGGGGCATCGTCACACAAAACTTGAACGTGATTGCTCATTCTTAAAAAAACCTTGATAAAAATTTAGTTTACACAAAATGCAAGTTTACATAAGTTGTATAAAGCTGTCGAGCAGCACCTTTACCTTAAAGGAAAGAAAGTTTTATTTATAAATTTAAAAAAGTTATTTTTGAAAAGGATATTATGGGTAGTCTTAATATACATATTATTCCAGTTACGACATTCCAACAAAATTGCACTTTGCTTTTTGATAGTGAATGTAAAACGGGGGTTCTCGTTGATCCTGGTGGTGATTGGCCACGAATTCAAGACGTAATCGAAAAGAATGGTGTTATCGTTGAGGCTATTTGGATAACACATGGTCATTTTGATCATGTAGGAGCAGCAATGCAAGTGAAAGAAGCGCTTAATGTAAAAATTATCGGTTCACATCGCGATGATAAGCCTGTGATGGATGCCGTGAGCGAAAGCGCAAAAAATTATGGCATCACTGATGCTTGCATCTGTATTCCTGACCAATGGTTAGAAGATGGTGAGTGCGTTCATTTTGCTGGACATGTGTTTAAGGTTTTTCACACCCCAGGACATTCCCCTGGTCATGTTATTTATTTCAATGAAAAAGAGCGCTTAGCCCTCTTGGGTGATGTTCTCTTTCGTGGTTCTATTGGACGNCATTCCCCTGGTCATGTTATTTATTTCAATGAAAAAGAGCGCTTAGCCCTCTTGGGTGATGTTCTCTTTCGTGGTTCTATTGGACGTACGGACTTCCCCTTCTGTTCTTATGAAAAATTGATACAATCTCTTCGAGAAAAAGTTTTACCCTTAGGCGATGATGTTTGTTTTATCTGTGGGCATGGTCCCAAAAGTAGCATAGGCTATGAGCGCCAAAATAATCCTTTTCTTCAAGATTTTAATATATGAGCAAATAAAAAACGCTTTGAAGCGTTTTTTTGCCATTTAAGACTTTTTAGTAGGGCAGAACAGAGGTTAATTTATTGGGGCATAACAAACGTGGTCCAAACCGTTACGGTCTAGGAAAGTTCCTGTTTTAGGGTTGAAAGAACGGTATTTTTTCTTGCAATAGTTAAGCCAATCAGATTCTAATGATTGCTGGAGTGGCTCATATGCCACCGTTTGCTGCACTTGATAAACTCTTTGATTTTGCGGAACTTTTTGATAAATTACCTGATTTTGTGGTACTATTTGATAAACCACTTGTGGCTGTTCTGGTTTTTTTAAAATTGTACCAAGAATCGTACCTGTTGCAAGACCAAGAATACCCACCGCTAAAGCATCTCCTGAGTTATCTATATGAATATTACTGTGTTTTGTCTTTTTGCGCTCGACGTAATGATATGTTTTGTTTTCAACATGATGATAATGGTGGTGGTGGTGATGATGGTGTTGTTGTTGTTCCGTCTTACTATGTTTGGCTACAGACCTTTCATGTTTGGCTTTAAATCTTCTCTTGTCGTCATCAGAACTCTTGTGGAAATCATCAACAAACTTTTGGAAATCATCAGATAAAAAGCTACGTTTTTTATCAGAACAATGGGAGCGAGAAAAACCGCAAGGCAGAATATCAGCTTTCTTCCTCATTTCCCTTATCGCATCATCTGTTTCTTTACGCATCTTCCTCATCATATCATCTATTTCTCTCGAGATAGAGTCACTACGATTCCATGCCATATCCGCAAGCGTTGCATTTAGCGGCATCAAAACGGTCACAGTTGACATTGCTGATAATACCGCTAACCTGATCACTTTTTTCATAATGATGCTCCTTGTGTAAATTCGTATTTTTCACATCCTACACGTTTCAAACTGAATAGAGCCTGAACAATTTTGGACTTTATTGTGACAAAAAAATAAAAATTTATTTAGTTAAATCTATCGCGGAGACAGTAAAATGAAATCATAACAGAATTTTGATTTCAATTAATGTACTCTGCTTGAGGTTAATTAATAAGTTTGTATTGAGAGTCCACGATTTTTTACTATGGAATATAAACTCTTTATTTAGGGATAATTTTTTATTGTTTGGTACAATATGAATTGAACAATAGGGATATGAATAAAAGTTATCATTTTTTATCATAGGCTTATGGTGCTATGATAAAGTCTTATTTTACTTTATTTGTATTATAGGACAGTGTCCTATTTGAATATTTTCTTGTAAGGATAAATAATATTGAGTTAGATATCAGAGTATAACTGTATAAAGATAATATATTTTAGAAATTTTTTATAAAATGTTCTCTCTCATGTTGTTTTAGACAAATTGAAGCACCCTTGATGTTGGAGGTTGTCTATTTTTCGGATAACGCTGTTTACTTTTGAGCTTTCGTCTTTTTTTAGAAGAGCTGAAGATTATTTTATGCGGTTTGAAATTTTTTGCTCCTTCATTGATTGCGTTTTTTTCGTTTTATTGTTGCTTGATTAGGGGTGTTTTTACGAGATTTTCCTTTTTGATTTTCCAAAATACCAGTGTCCATGGTTGGTCCCATGTGTGCAAGGTTTGGTTTGGAGAAAAGACTTGGTTGTAATACGCGCTCATGGGTGGATTGTTCGCTATGATGTGTTAAGGGATTTTCCGCGAGTTCTAGTTCTATCTTTTGTAATTGTTTGATTTCATCGCGAAGGTGTGCTGCTTCTTCAAAATTAAGATCAGCAGCTGCTTCATGCATTAATTTTTCGAGGTGTTTAATATGAGATGCTAAATTGTTGCCAACCATATTTTTTTTCTCGATGACATCAGGGATATTTGTACGAATATGGTTGTTTTCATAGCCTGAATTGAGAATATCTCCGATATTTTTTTTGATACTTTTCGGTGTGATATGGTGTTCTTCATTATAGGCTATTTGTTTTTGTCGACGTCTTTGTGTCTCCTGTAAGGCTCGTTTTATGGAACCAGTGATCGTATCTGCATAGAGGATAACACGGCCATCTACGTTACGTGCAGCACGTCCGATTGTTTGTATGAGGGAAGTTTCAGAGCGCAAAAAGCCCTCTTTATCGGCATCTAGAATGGCAACAAAACCACATTCTGGAATATCTAAGCCTTCTCGGAGCAAGTTGATACCGATGAGGACATCAAAGGTGCCAAGCCGAAGATCGCGTAGAATTTCAATGCGTTCTAATGTATCAATGTCGGAATGCATATAGCGTACACGAATACCTTGTTCGTGGAGATATTCCGTTAAATCTTCGGCCATACGCTTGGTTAGGACGGTCACTAGTGTGCGGTAGCCTTTTTGAATTGTTTTACGAATTTCATTCACAACATCATCGACTTGATTTTTGGCTGGACGAACCTCTGTTGGTGGGTCAACAAGCCCTGTGGGGCGAATAACTTGTTCTGCAAAAGTACCGTGAGATTGTTCTATTTCCCACCGTCCAGGTGTTGCGGAGACAGCAATCGTTTGTGGGCGCATAGCATCCCATTCTTCAAAGCGCAAAGGACGGTTATCCATACAAGAAGGGAGGCGAAAACCATATTCTGCTAAGGTTGCTTTTCTGCGAAAATCACCTCGGTACATACCACCAATTTGGGGAATGGTTACATGGCTTTCATCGATAAAAACAAGAGAATTGAGTGGAATATATTCGAATAAAGTTGGGGGTGGTTCACCGGGATTTCGTCCTGTTAAATAACGTGAATAATTTTCAATTCCCGGACATGAACCGGTGGTTTCCAACATTTCCAAATCAAAAACTGTACGTTGTTCTAAACGTTGTGCTTCTAAAAGACGTCCAGCTTCGTTCAACTCATCGAGGCGTTGAACGAGTTCTATTTTGATAGATTTCATCGCTTGGTTAAGTGTTGGGCGTGGTATTACGTAGTGTGAGTTGGCATAAATTTTAATTGATTGAAGATCGCCTGTTTTTTGTCCGGTGAGAGGATCAAATTCCGTAATTGTTTCCACTTCATCGCCAAAGAGCGAAATACGCCAAGCACGATCTTCGAGGTGGGCAGGGAAAATTTCGATTGTATCCCCTCGTACACGAAAGGAACCACGAACGAAGTTGATATCTTGTCGATAATACTGTTGAGAGACTAAATCAGCCAAGAGTTTTCGTTGATTGAGTTTGTCCCCTTTTTCTATTTCGAAGGTCATGGCCGTATAGGTTTCTACGGAACCAATTCCGTAGATGCAGGAGACAGATGCGACGATAATAACATCATCACGCTCTAAGACAGCGCGTGTTGCAGCATGACGCATCCGGTCGATTTGTTCATTAATTGAGGATTCCTTTTCAATATAAGTATCTGAGCGTGCAACATAGGCTTCTGGTTGATAATAGTCATAATAGGAAACAAAATATTCGACGGCATTATGGGGAAAAAAATTTTTAAATTCCCCATAAAGCTGCGCTGCTAGAGTTTTATTGGGAGCTAAAATCAGAGCTGGACGCTGTGTTTTTTCAATGATATTGGCCATTGTATAGGTTTTCCCTGAGCCGGTAACACCCAAAAGCACTTGTGTACGTTCATTTTTTTGAATTCCCTCAACCAGAGTTTTAATGGCTTGAGGTTGATCTCCCGCTGGTTTAAAAGATGTTTCGAGTTGAAATGGAATACCACCTTCAGATTTTTCAGGACGAATGGGGCGGTGAGGTGTCCATAATGCACCATTCTTAAAAAGAGGATTACCTGAAGCAATAAGAGCAGAAAGAGCTTCTACTGTTGCAGTAACACCATTTTTCATTGTTGTATCCTTTGATAGAAAAGTGCTGGTGATTTTAAAGAAAATACTAATTTTTACAAATTTATTACGACAACAGCAAAACGTTATTGAACAGATTTGTTTTGGTTTATTGGAGCCTTCATTAGGATATTGATCAAGTTTTTTATGAGACAAATTCTTCGAAGTATTTCTTTGGAAGGAGCATATTTGTGGTTGTTCGTGAACACTATTGTATTTTTGCCATGATGATATTCAAGAGGGCATAAGTTATTATGGCTGTTATGGAGAATAATCGGTACGTTTGGGCATTAAAGACATTGTATATGTGTGATAAAGATCATTTCCATCTTTAAATGAAAGATAACGAGATGACACCCAACCTATTTGAGTGTTATATCGGATATGGCACCAATTTCCTTCACAGTTTTTAACAAAAACTAATTCTCCAGCAGAGATTAAGCCGCAAAGTGCATATTGAGTGCTGGGACCTGTTCTAAAATTAAGATTTCTCGTAACAAAAGCATCTGCTGCCTCTGATATTGTTGTGGCTAAAAAGAAAGAGCCAAACATAAAAAAAATGACGATTTTTTTCATTTTTCTGTAAAGAATTTCTTTAGAGATTTTCTATCCTTCTCTCTTCATATTCTATATAATTTCTTTTACTAGATTATGATAAAACAGAAAAAAATACAATTCTTTCTTCTTTAGGACACTTTAAAGAGAAGAGTGAAGTTTAACGTTTTAAACACCAAAATGAGATGTTTTAATCACTATTTGTGCATGTTTTGTTTCCTTTATTTATTTTTATATGGAAAACAGCGATACTGTACTATATAATAAAAAAGATCGTAGTTTTCGGATTCCAAAAGTAATTTTGGAAGCCGTTTTTTGTATTTTTATTAAACCTTCCGTGTAATAGAAAGGGACGGATTATGGAAAAAGTTCCGATGACTACAGCTGGTTTTGAGAGTCTTAAAGAAGAGTTGCGTTGGCGTCAACAACAGGAGCGTCCGCGAATTATTGAAGCAATTTCTGAGGCGCGTGCGCATGGTGATTTATCTGAAAATGCTGAGTATCATGCAGCTAAAGAAGCACAAAGTCATAATGAGGGGCGTATAAATGAGCTTGAAGATTATATCGCACGAGCAGAAGTTATAGATGTCTCGCGTCTTTCAGGTGACAAAATAAAATTTGGTGCAACCATTAAACTCTTGGATGAGGATACTGAGGAAAAAAAAGTGTATCAGATCGTAGGGGATCAAGAAGCTGATGTAAAGGTTGGTAAAATCTCTATTTCTTCGCCTATCGCACGTGCACTTATTGGCAAGCAAGAAGGTGATGTGATTGAGGTGAATGCACCAGGTGGTGCGCATAATTACGAGATCATTAAGGTTCAGTACATCTAAATAACATATGGATTATTATGCGTGTATCTTTGGACGAAACTGAAATTATTGCGCCTCACTTTAAAAGGCGTTTGTCGGGAGTAACATCTACGATTATTCAGCTTATTCCACTGCAACGCGAACAGGGTGTGCGTATATCCACTTTGGGGTTTGGTTTACCACGAACTTTGCCAACTCTTGCCTTTAGGGACCTTTTCGGACTTTGGAAAAGTCCGAAAAGGAAGCCGTTTCGTATTTGGCATGCGCGACGCAATATTGAGATGCTTTGCGGGGTGTTTTTACGCGATGTTTTGCGAATGAAGCTTAAACTCATCTTTACTTCGGCATCTCGACGCGAACACAAGCCTTTTACCAAATGGTTGCTTCGTCGTATGGATAAAGTTATCGCTACTAGTGTATGTACGGGAACCTATCTAGAAGTGCCTCATAAGGTTATTATGCATGGAGTGGATATTAGGCGTTTTTCACCCCCAAAAATTCCTGATGATTACTTTCCAGCAACTGGGGTACCAGGAAAATATGCGGTAGGATGTTTTGGGCGCGTGCGCTATTTAAAGGGTACTGATTTGTTTGTGGACGCGATGATAGCATTATTGCCTGACTATCCCGAATGGACAGCACTTATCGCTGGTCGGACTACAGAACAGCATTATGGTTTTGAAAAGAAATTACGACAGAAGATTGCTGAAGCTGGTTTAAACGACCGCATTATTTTTCTTGGTGAAAGGCTTGATATACCTGTGTGGTATCGCCGTTTATCACTTTATGTAACTCCTTCTCGTTTGGAAGGTTTTGGTCTGACACCATTGGAGGCAATGGCATCACAGACGGCTGTAGTGGCGAGTGATGTAGGAATTTTTAAAGAATTGGTGGTCGAGGGAACAGGAACGGTTGTTCAAGCAGGAGATGGAGCGGCTTTAACAGCAGCAATTGAACCTTATTTTGCTGATGTAGAAAAAACATTGGCAGCCGGAAAGAAAGCTTTAACCCATGTTCGTACTCACTTTCCTTTGGAAAAAGAGGCAAGCAAGATTGGAAGTGTTTACAAAGAACTGTTTGCAGAAAAAACACTTTGATTATTATATCAAAAATCTTTTTGAGGAATGATAAAAAGTATTTTTCTTAAAGGTTTTTCATAGTCATTAAGAAAACAGCTCAATGATATAAATGTTATTTTACAAAATTTATATTGTCTTTAGTAGAACACTATAAGAAGTTCCCAAAATTTTGGATAAAAGATTAAAAATGTATACGCTTGAGAGCGATATGTAGTTTATGATAAAGCATACTACGAGAGAAGAAAGCTACTTTTATTCATTGATATTTTAGAATAAGAAAATAATGCTTTAACTCAAGTCTGGGGATTTATGCACTATCTTATACGGTGTCGTGCTGATATTGTTGGTTTTGTAAGACTTAAATAGATAGCAAAAAAAACGTTTTCTTGTCTTAAAAAGATAATGATGGTATCTCCATGGATAAAATAGTCGTACATATTTTCAATAAATTCATAATAAGATGGATTTAAGATCAATATATATATATGATTTTTATAGATAATTTACCTTTTCAATTTGAATAAGAGCTTTGAGTACCGTAAGATTTTCTCATGTAAAATCTGTTGATATTAACAATGAGAGCTATCTTCTTGTACATCACAATTGGAAGAAGGCATGTGGTGGATAAAAACTATTGAAGACAGGGTGTAAAGAGATTTCTTATAAATTGTCTGAAATGCAGGCTGTTACGACATTAATAGAAAGAAAATAATATGGTGGTACTAATTTATATCTTATTTTTTGGTACCGACTTGCACCTTATTGTTATTTAAGTAAAAATGATGGTGCCCATTTTATATCTTTCATGAGGGCTGTCGTGAAATGGGGGTGATGAGTATTGTGAGATGTTTTTTACAAGCTTGTGAGTTCGTAATATAATAGCATTTTTTTCTATAAGGGTGTAACTCTATTAAAGAGAAAAAACACTTTTATCAGCAAATATTCATATTTTTTGCATGAGAGATTATTCCTAAAAAAGAATGTTCTATGCGTCCACTTTATTTGATAAAGAAGATCAATAAAGTGAAGTTTTATATGTTATGGCTTTGAAAATATTGGTATTTGATTGTTTTTGTTGAATTATTTTTATATCATTGATATGATGATTTGTATGGAAATTTTAGAAAATCTTCAGTGGATTGAGTAAGGGGTGAATATTATGACGCATACTGTTCTCGCCTTTTTATCTTGTCAATTTTTTATCATGGTAGCATAAAATACTCTATACATTAGAATTGTTCACGCCAGAAAGCGGGAATAAAAAGGACGAATATTGTTATGATTTCAAGGCGTCCAGCTAACATTAGAAAACTTAAAATCCATAAAGCATGATCGTTGATTGTAGAGAAATTACCAGTGGGGCCAATAATATCTCCAAAGCCTGGACCAACATTTGAAAGTGCGGTTAAGACCCCCGTAAAGGCAGAGGTAAAGTCAAGACCGGTTGTAAGCAAAAGTGCAGTGCCGATAACAAGGCAAAACATATAAAGACAGACAAAAAACAAAACGGCTTGAGCAACATCATTTGATATATTTGAGTGATCGTAGCGCGCTTTTACAACGACATTAGGAGAAAGAAGTTTTTCTATATTTGTTTGTGTAATACGCCAAAGAATAATGAGGCGATTGATTTTCATGCCACCAGAAGTAGAACCAGCACATCCGCCTGTAAAAGAAACAATAAAGAAAATTCCAAGCGCAAACGGTCCCCAAAGTTGATAATCTTCAGCGCTGTAACCGGTGGTGCTAATAATGGATGAAAGGTGAAAAATGACATCAAGGAAAATCAAGTGGAACGCGCGATGATCATAAAACCGTAGCCATGCCGCTAAAGCAAAGCTGAAAAGGAGAACGATATGGAGAAAAACAATCACTTGTGGGTCAAGGAAGCGTTTAGAGTGTCCAGGAAGGACTAATTTAACATAAAGTACGAAAGGTAAAGCAGAAAGCAACATGAAGATTGTTGAAATAATTAAGATGGCTGGTGTATCAGAAAAATAGCCAAAAGAAGCATCATGCGTTGAAAAACCAGCTGTTGCTACTGTACTCATTGCATGGTTAATGGCATCAAATAAATTCATGCCTGCAGCAAAATAAGAAAGCATACAAGCCAATGTTAACCCAACATAAGCGATGATAATTCCGTTAGCAATTTGGTTGATGCGAGGCAATATTTTTTCAGATTTATCAGATGATTCCATATGAAAAAGTCGCACGCCACCCACACGCAGTGAAGGCAAAATTAAGAGGGCTAAACCGATAAAACCAATGCCCCCAATCCAGCATATAAGAGAACGCCATAATAAAATACTTCGCGATAAATTATCAAGATCAGAAAGGACTGTGGAGCCTGTTGTTGTAATTCCAGAAACAGATTCAAAAATGGCTCCTGCTAGAGAAATGGGAAGAGGAGAAAGATAAAGAGGTAAGGCACCTACGATGCTTCCTGTAAGCCAAAGACAAACAGTGAGCATAAAGCCAAGCCGTGCTGAAAAGCGACAAGTAGCTCCCTTAGTTGCTAAAAGAATCAGCGTTGCTAACATGGTGGTTATGGCACAAGAATAGAGAAAGCTTATCCAATTACGATTGTTGTCGTGCAAATCCACAAAAATTGGCAAAAGCATTGCTCCTCCCATGATTAAGGCAAAACGTGCACAGACATTGATAATAAATTGAAAAATGATCGTTCCCTATCTTTGTATCTCTTTTTATTATGGTTTTGTGCTCATAAGAAGTTACATTTTTCTCTTTATAGGATAAGGATTAATTCTTAACATTAGCGTGCCTTGATGAATTAGTAATCAGACCTTTTCATAAAACTTGAAAAGAAGTATACATAACATAATTAGGGCTCTTGAAAAATATTTTTTTAAAAGGCTGCATTCCGTTATCATTTATAGAATAATTAATTTATAATAAAGTGAAGGGGATTTAATGGTACAATCGCATATTCGTCTGCTGATTATTGGCTCAGGTCCGGCTGGTTATACAGCGGCGGTCTATGCAGCAAGAGCAATGCTTAAGCCGGTTTTGGTGACGGGCTTGCAGCAGGGGGGACAATTGACAATTACAACTGATGTTGAGAATTATCCAGGTTTTGCAGATCCCATTCAAGGACCATGGTTGATGGAACAAATGGCAAAACAAGCTGAGAATATGGGGACAAAAATTGTTTATGATACAATTATAAAGGCTGATTTGTTGAAGTATCCTTTTGTCTTATATGGGGATTCAGGAACACAATATTCTTGTGATGCACTGATTATTGCAACAGGAGCTCAAGCGCGCTGGCTTGGTTTAGAAAGTGAACAGACCTTTATGGGCGGAGGTGTTTCCGCTTGTGCTACATGTGATGGCTTTTTTTATCGTGATAAGGACGTTATTGTCGTGGGAGGAGGAAATACGGCTGTTGAAGAAGCACTTTATTTATCGCATTTGGCTAAAAGTGTAAGCGTGGTTCACAGGCGGGGGCAGTTTCGGGCAGAAAAAATTTTACAAGATAGGTTGCTGGCTTGTAATAATGTGCGTGTTCTTTGGGATCATGTGGTTGAAGAAATTGTGGGGCTGCCAGCTCAAGATTCAATGGGCGCTGTTGTAACAGGGGCACGTCTGAAAAATGTTAAGACAGGTCACGAGATGAAAGTGAATGCAGAGGGCATATTTATTGCCATTGGGCATGATCCTGCTGTTTCTCTGTTTGAAGGACAGCTGAAACAAAAACGAGGCGGCTATTTATGGACAGCACCCGACTCAACAGCAACAAGCATTGCTGGTGTTTTTGCTGCTGGGGATGTGACAGATGAAACATTCCGCCAAGCTGTAACAGCTGCGGGAAGAGGATGTATGGCAGCGTTGGAAGCAGAACGGTTTTTGGATATACCCAGGCGTTAGTCATTCATTGAGAACATAGAGAATATAGAGGTAGAATTAATTGTGGCGCCACCGTTGGATTGGGATAAGTTAAGGGTTTTTCACGCTGCAGCAGAAGCGGGATCTTTTACGCATGCTGCTCAAAAACTTCATTTATCTCAATCAGCCGTTTCACGACAGGTTTCGGCTTTAGAACAAGAGGTTGGGGTATCCTTATTTCAACGTCATGCGCGTGGTTTGATTCTTACAGAACAGGGAGAAACTCTTTATCGTACAGCTCATGATGTTTTGATGAAGCTTGAAAGTGTGCGTTTGCAATTAAGTGAAAGCTATGCAAAACCAACGGGGCACTTGCGTGTGACCTCGACCTTTGGAATGGGGGCAGGGTGGATTGCAGAGCGTATGCCAGAATTTCTTAGTCTTTATCCTGATATGCAGGTTCAGCTTTTGCTTTCCGATGAAGAGCTTGATTTGACAATGTGTCATGCGGATTGTGCTGTTCGCTTACATCAACCCAAACAACCTGATCTTATACAAAGAAAACTCTTTACAATTCATATGCATGTCTATGCTTCGGAAAAGTATATTGCAAATTATGGAAAGCCGGAAAAATTGTCTGATCTCGATGAGCATCGTATTATTTCGTTCGGTGAACCTGTTCCACCTTATTTGTCTGGTTTAAATTGGTTGGAAAAGGCTGGTAGAAGTGATGGATCATTGCGCGTTTCAGTTTTACAAATCAACAATATCATCTCAATAAAGAATGCGCTTATGCGTGATCTTGGGATTGCTGTGCTTCCTGATTATATCGTCAATAATGATGAGCATTTAGTGCGTCTTTTTCCTGATATGGTTGATATTCCTTCTTTTGATACTTTTTTTTGTTATCCTTATAATTTAAAGAATTTGGCAAGGTTAAATGCTTTTCGAGATTATATTTTTTTAAAAGCTCGCCAGTGGTCTTTTTAATATTAATATCTTAATTTATAAGGAATAATTAGCTGTTTTGCAACTTGAGACTCCCGTAATATTCTTTCGTTTCAAATTTGCCTATATTGAATCAATTAAAATTATTTGTTGCACATTAAAAGTGGAGGGAGTCCGTACGGGTAAATATTTTTGAAAAGAGGGATAAATGTTTTTTATGAATACTAGCAACCGTGAGGGTTATTATATATTGAAAAATGGACAATCGTGTGATGGTGTAGTTAACATTTTTACTATTTAATTAAAGAGAGTGGTACATGATGGAGACAAATTTAAAGCTATGTGTTTATTGCATAGCAGATACGCTTAAGTCTTTATTGTGCTTTTCCTTATAAAATGACATAGAATACTATCTCTTGATTATGTTGCCTCCCAGTTTCGTTTTCTTGAGTGTTCCCTTACGAAGATCTATCAGATTGATTTTATCTCTGAGGATTTTCCAAATTTGCCGGACAAATGTCCGGCTTTTTTTTAAATTTTTGAAAGAGTCCCTAGAAATTGCAATATATGGGAAGATGATAAAGAAAAAATTTCGAAACTGGTGGATATCCAACAATTTTTTTAAGAATACTAAAATTCAATGAGGAGTTTGAGAGGGGATATTCTATTGTACTGTAAAAGTCTGTCTTTTAGGGGTGTGATATAAAATATTTAAAACCTTATACATGAAGTGCTTTTTATTAGAATGTGAGGTGAATATTTAAGGCAGGTCTTGTTCATAAAGCCTATGAAGTAAATCAAGTAGTTATTAAATAGAACTTAAAGGAAACTGGATTGCTTACACAACGATGGGAGGTGGCTTCTTCTTCGTTTTAGGACGAAGAAGAAGCTGAGAAATAGAAGAGATTTTATTGTAAGGGCCTTTGATTATAAGGGCAATTGTGTTTAAAAGTGCTCGGTCTTTTTTAGAGTTATAAATTGAATGGAGAAAGTAGAATAGGCTTGTCATCTCTTATGATAATAGACCGATTCATTTATTTGATAGCTAAATTTTTTTGATCTTTATCTACAGCATCTATTTTTGTGTTTATTCATAGATATTTTTGCTGAATCGATAGATTTAGACCATGACACAGTTTCAGATATTTTCTCGGATATACTAACATTCGGCAAAAAACAATCACAAGAGATGATATTAAAAATTTTAAATTAAACTGTTGCAAAAACGCTGTATACGTATACAAGCTTTTTCAAGTAATTCTTCTGATGTTGCATAAGAAATACGAAAAGTTGATCCAAGTCCAAAAGCAGATCCTTGGACGACAGCAACAGCTTCTGTTTCTAGAAGCGCTATGGCAAAGTCTTCATCATTCGTAATACGTTGACCATTGGGTGTTTTCTTTCCAATAAGTCCGGTGCAAGAAGGATAAACATAAAAAGCACCCTCAGGCGTTGGACAGTGAATGCCAGGAGCTTGATTTAGCATGGAGACAACGAGATCACGGCGTGCTTGAAAAATACTTTTATTTTTAGCAATAAAGTCTTGTGGCCCGTTGAGTGCTTCAACCGCAGCCCATTGTGAAATGACACTTGTTCCAGATGTTTGCTGTCCTTGAATGGTATCCATGGCTTTAATGAGTTCTTGTGGTCCGCCTGCATAACCGATTCTCCATCCCGTCATCGCATAGGCTTTAGAAACACCATTCATTGTGAGTGTACGCTCATAAAGCGCTGGTTCTACTTGAGCTGGAGTCACAAAGGTAAAACCCTCATATGTGAGATGTTCATATATATCATCGGAAAGGATATAAACATGAGGATATTTTACTAAAACATCTGTAAGTTTTTTCAATTCATTATGTGTATAAGCGGCACCTGATGGATTTGAAGGAGAGTTAAAGATGAACCATTTGGTTTTGGGGGTAATGGCAGCTTCTAGCTCTTGTGGTTGGAGTTTATAAGAAAATTCGGCTTTTGTTTCTAAAAAGACAGGCGTACCATCGTTGAGTGCGACCATTTCTGGATAACTAACCCAATAAGGGGATGGAATGATGACCTCATCTCCTTTATTCAAAGTTGCCATGAATGCATTAAAGAGAATTTGTTTTCCACCGGTACCAACAATAATTTGTTCTGGTTGGTAAAGAAGATTATTTTCTCTTTTAAACTTTGCAGAAATTGCTTGGCGCAATTCTGGAATTCCTGATATGGGAGGGTATTTTGTTTCTCCCCTTCGAATAGCTTCAATAGCCGCGTTTTTGATGTTGTCTGGGGTATCAAAGTCTGGCTCTCCAGCACTTAAAGCAATAACATTGCGCCCTAATGCTTTTAAATGGCGGGCCTTTTGAGAAGCAGCAATTGTTGCAGAAGGTTTGATACGAGACAGTTTGTCGGCAATAAAAGCCATAATTTTAAATCCTTATATTATATCAACAAATGGTTATTGCTTTAAGGATATTCTATAAGAGATTATATTGTATGCAATAAAAAACTTCCAAAATACTCTTACACGGGCTTTATATTCTTCTTTTTTGAGATATTTTACAAGATAATCTCTTCGTAGATTTTATGAAAGTTTTTGAGGAAGTATAAGAGAGGTTTGATAAATTGTGCAAAGGAGATAAGCAGTCTTTTATTTTAACAAGGTAAAATAATGCTTTATACAAAATAAAAAAATCTTCGTCTTTACAGACGAAGATTTCTAAATAAAATATTGCAGAATTTAAACTTTAAAGTGCTGCAAGGTTACCAGCGGCAAATTTTCCTGAACGACGATCTTGAAGAACATCATAAGAGATTTTTTGCCCTTCATTAAGACTGTTTAGACCTGAACGCTCGACGGCAGAAATGTGTACAAATACATCTGCACTACCATCGCTAGGCTGAATGAATCCGAAACCTTTTGTTGTATTAAACCACTTAACTGTTCCTGTAGACATAGGAAACTCCTTAGAATATATAATTATATTGAGCATTGAAGCTTTCATTTCTTCAATACGGTTGTAGATCGAAATTAGGTGGGAGAAGTTTCGTCGAAAGTGCAGATTGCACAGGAAAGAAAGTCACGTAACCGAAAATTCGATGAAACCTCTATAAAAGTTTTTAGAACAAAAAGCAAGTCTTAATCAATTTTTATATAAAGAAAAAATAAGAAAACAGTGTATATTTTGCTAAGTAGAAAAAAATTCAACTAAAATAACTTTGTAGTGAACGTACCTCAAGGTGCCTTTTTTTGAGTGCTTTGATCGCTTCTACGACGGCTTCGGCTCCAGCTATTGTTGTATAATAGGGAACATTTTGCATGAGTGCTGCATAACGTAATGATTTTGAGTCTGAGATGGCACTGGCAGTGCTAGTTGTATTAAAAATCAATTGAATTTGGCGATTACGAATAGCGTCTTCAATATGGGGGTGTCCCTCTAGAACTTTGTTAATTTTTTTTGCTTCAACGTGGTGTTCGGTGAGAAATTTTTGTGTTCCACTTGTGGCGACAACAGAAAAGCCAAGCTCAGTTAAACGTTTTACAGGATTTAAGATGCGTTTTTTATCTTCATCCCTTACAGAAACGAACAAAGTTCCCTTTTTAGGGAGTTTTACACCAGCTCCAAGTTGGGCTTTAGCAAAAGCAAGCGAAAATTCATAGTCAAGTCCCATAACTTCACCGGTTGAGCGCATTTCTGGACCAAGAAGTGTATCAACACCTGAAAAACGAGCAAAAGGAAATACTGCTTCCTTGACGGCAATATGTTGTTTTTTTTGCAAAGAAGGTAATCCACCATAAGCTTCAAGAGCATCATGAAGCGTTTCTCCTGCCATAATACGTGCAGCCATTTTAGCAATAGGGCGACCAATCGTTTTTGCAACAAATGGGACAGTACGTGAAGCACGGGGATTGACTTCTAAGACATAAATGGTGTCATCTTTTATAGCATATTGTACATTCATTAAGCCGCGAACATGAAGTGCTTGTGCTAATGCTTTGGTTTGGCGCTCTAATTCAGTAACTATTTTATTTGAGAGCGTATGGACTGGTAGAGAACATGCTGAATCACCAGAGTGGATACCAGCTTCTTCAATATGTTCCATAATACCAACGATTAGTGTTTCGTTACCATCACATAGACAATCAACATCTACTTCAATTGCTTCTGTTAAATAGGTATCAAAGAGAAGCGGATTTTTACCAAGCAATATATTGATTTGTCCTGTTGTGTCGTTAGGATAACGGACTTTGATATCTTCTGAAATTAATTCAGGGACACTCTCAAGTAAATAATTTTGTAAGCTACGTTCATCACGAATAATTTGCATAGCACGTCCTCCTAAAACATAAGAGGGACGTACAACCAAAGGGAAGCCTAGTTCGTGGGCAATGAGGCGTGCTTGTTCAATGGAGTGGGCAATACCATTTTGAGGTTGTGTTAAATTAAGTTTAAATAACAGTTTTTGAAAGCGGTCTCTATCTTCTGCTAAGTCGATAGCGTCAGGTGAAGTACCTAGGATGGGGATATTGTATTTTTCTAGAGCGCTTGCCAATTTCAAGGGTGTTTGTCCGCCAAATTGGACGATGACTCCAACCAAATCTCCTTTTTCCTGTTCTGCTTCTAAAATAGCGATAACGTCTTCTGTTGTTAAAGATTCAAAGTAAAGGCGATCAGAGGTATCATAGTCGGTTGAAACTGTTTCAGGATTACAGTTAATCATAATCGCTTCAAATCCTGCATCACGCAGTGCAAAAGCAGCGTGGCAGCAACAGTAATCAAATTCAATACCTTGCCCAATGCGGTTTGGTCCACCGCCTAAAATAGCAATTTTTTTGCGTTCAGAAACGTGTGCTTCCGAGTGCTCTACACCTGCAAAGGGAACTTCATATGTTGAATACATATAGGCTGTAGGAGAAGAAAATTCAGCGGCACAAGTATCAATCCGTTTGAAGACGTGTTTAACATTCAGTGATTTACGTAAAGCTGCGATATAATCGGGTTCTTTCCCTGTAAGGGAGGCTAATCGCGCATCTGAAAAGCCCATAGCTTTTAACATACGTAAATTATCTGCGTCTTGGGGTAATCCATGAATGCGGATACGCTGCTCCATTTCAATGATGGAGGCTATTTGTTCTAAAAACCACGGATCAATTTTGCTAATTTGGTGAATCTCATTTAAGGGTAAGCCTGTGCGCATGGCTTGAGCAATATAGCGTAGACGATCAGGGCTTGGTATGGCAATGGCTGAGCGTATAGAACTTTTTTCATCACCTTCAGCATGCTCTGGAATCACAATTTCATCAAGACCCGTAAGCCCTGTTTCAAGTCCACGGAGTGCTTTTTGTAACGATTCTTGAAAAGTGCGTCCAATTGCCATGACTTCTCCTACAGATTTCATCGCAGTTGTGAGGACAGGTGATGAACCGGGAAATTTTTCGAACGCAAAACGAGGAATTTTTGTCACAATATAGTCAATAGAAGGTTCAAATGATGCTGGTGTTGCACCACCCGTGATATCATTTTTTAATTCATCAAGTGTATAACCAACAGCCAGTTTAGCCGCTACTTTGGCAATGGGAAACCCCGTTGCTTTTGAGGCAAGCGCTGAAGAGCGAGAAACACGCGGATTCATTTCAATAACAATGAGGCGCCCATTTTCAGGATTGACAGCAAACTGTACATTGGATCCCCCCGTTTCAACACCAATTTCTCGCAAAACAGCAATCGAAGCATTACGCATACATTGATATTCTTTATCGGTTAAGGTGAGAGCAGGTGCTACAGTGATCGAATCACCGGTATGAATCCCCATTGGATCAATGTTTTCAATAGAACAAACGATGATACAGTTGTCGTTCTTATCACGAACAACTTCCATCTCATATTCTTTCCACCCTAAAACACTTTCTTCAATTAATACTTCTGTTGTTGGTGAAGCTTCAAGCCCACGTTCAATAATTTCATAGAATTCAGAGCGGTTATAAGCGATTCCACCACCAGTTCCACCAAGGGTGAATGAAGGACGAATAATAGCTGGAAGCCCAACAACATCAAGAGCTTGAACTGCTTTTGCTGTTGCATGAGCAATATAATGTTGTTTGCGATCAGCTTCGGTATGTCGCCAGTTGCGCTCAAGTTCTTCGAGTGCTTTGTCAAGCGCAGCACCAGAAAGTTTTGCTTTAAGTTCAGCACACGTTTTTGCGTGTTGTTGGCGATTTTCTTCTTTCAGTTCTGTTGCATTGGCTAACATAGAGCGTGGCGTTTCCAAACCGATTTTTGCCATCGCTTGGCGGAATAAAGCACGATCTTCAGCTTTATCAATAGCATCAGCATTGGCTCCTATCATTTCAACATGATAGCGGTCTAGAATACCCATGCGCTTTAATGATAAAGCAGTATTGAGGGCTGTTTGTCCTCCCATAGTGGGCAAAAGGGCATCGGGACGCTCGTGAGCAATAATTTTGGCAACTATTTCAGGAGTAATGGGCTCTATATAAGTTGCATCAGCTAGATCTGGATCTGTCATAATCGTGGCAGGATTAGAATTTACCAAAATAATTCGGTAACCTTCTTCTTTTAATGCTTTACAGGCTTGAGTGCCTGAATAATCAAATTCACATGCCTGACCAATGATAATAGGTCCTGCTCCGATGATAAGAATAGATTTTATATCTGTGCGTTTGGGCATGACTTTTTCCTATGACAAATATCTGTGTGTGATTGTTGCGGGCAAAATATTTTAGTTCTGAGGCTACCGTCATTTTATAAGTTAAGTGAAAAAGAAAGTAAGCATTAAAATACCTTTTCCATGCTTTTTTTCATAAAATTGAAGATAAATTTCTTTTTTGAGTTGAGTCATCTCGTCAGTTTATCAAAAGTATGACCTTTGATAAAAAATAATAACAGTGCTCCAACAAATTAGAATATTCAAGCATACTGTGGAGCATAAAAAGCCGGAACATCTTTCCAATCCATTGCCGGCATACTTTCTTTGTGTTTTATGACGTTTTTTGCTTAAGAGAGCACGCGCTTTTTCTGTTGCTTGTAAAACATAAGCTATTATTTATGGTTCGATGGGATTTCGTAAAATAAAATGGGAAGCTTATCGTGTTGTTCCGTAAAATACTGCCGTTTAGAGTTGTGATATAAGGTATGAAAATTTACCACATTAAGGTGTTTTTGTTAGAGTGTATGATAGAATTCAGAGCAGGATTTGTCTGTAGAGAGCTTATGAAATAAACCATATCAAATGGGTTCAGTTGGAATCTGTTATATAAAAAGCAAGATTGTTGATAGATCAGCTCTGGTCGAAGTTTCCGTCTTAGGGTAGGAAGAAAGTCAATCTATGTATCTTTCCATTTCATAAAAAGGTGAGAGTGTATTTAATACAATGGCTAAGGAGATAATTTCAGAATGATTTTGTTTGTTTTTAAAAGATAGTGAATACTCTCCCTTTACTTTATGGATGATGTTCAAAACTTTTTAAAATATAAAGAAGGCTAAAATGCTGAATATTTCCCAAACGAGAGTATTCTGTCTGAAAGATGTATCAATAGGAAAGCTTTTGGTGGCTAGGTCTCAAAAAGGGATTTGTCATATAGCGTTAGGAGACACTATAGAGCAATTATTACAGGAGTTTACGATACGCTTTGGTGATGTACAACAAGTTGTAGGTGACAATACATTTAAGAGAGAAGTTGCCCATATTATAGCCATGATAGAAACACCTAAGCTGGTAAAAAAATATAATTTTCCCTTAGATATAAATGGTACAGTTTTTCAACGACAAGTATGGGCAGTATTATGTGATATACCATGTGGTGAAACAATTTCATATGAGATCTTAGCATGCCGTATTGGTATGCCGAAAGCTTTTCGTGCCGTTGCTCATGCCTGTGCACGTAACGAATTGGCTATTATCATTCCGTGTCATCGTGTTGTGCGTAAAAATGGTTTTATTTCAGGGTATCGTTGGGGGGAAAAACGGAAACAGATTTTACTACAACGGGAACAAAATGGAAAAATTTAACTTTGTGTGATGGGCATTATAATCGTTACAGTTGTTCCTTTCATTTCTTTTGAAGTAATTTCAAGTTTTCCTTTGTGGAGTTCTAGCAAGGAGCGTGAAATGGCTAATCCAAGACCTGAGCCCGTATGAGATTTAGTGAGCTGATTTTCGACTTGTTCAAAAGGTTGCCCAAGTTTTTTAATTGCTGATTGGGGAATACCAACGCCTGTATCTGTAATTTTAAAAATAAGGTTATTTTTTTTCTTGAAAGCGCAGACATCAATATTTCCGCCAGAAGGCGTAAATTTAACGGCATTAGAGATGAGATTAAGGAAAATCTGTTTCATTGCACGACCATCAACTTCAGCATGAAGTTCTGGGGTAATGTTTGTTGTAACAACAATATTTTTTTCTTGAGCTTGAGGTGTTAGTGTTCGTACTGCTTCACTAATGATGGGCTCAAGATCGGTATTTTTACAATCAAGCGTAAATCTTCCTGCTTCGATTTTTGACATATCAAGGATGTCATTGATAAGGGTTAGAAGATGGGTTCCTGAATTGTAAATATCATGCATATATTCCTTATAGCGTTGTGAACCAAGAGGACCAAAAGTCGATTGCAACATGATATCTGAAAAACCAAGAATAGCATTCAGAGGCGTGCGCAATTCATGAGACATATTGGCTAAAAATTCTGATTTAGCCTTATTAGCACTTTCGGCGCGTTCTTTTTCTGCTTTCAGACTTTTATTAAGTTTTTCAACTTCTGTTGCGCGTTGTTGAGCACTCCCTCGCGCGCGCTTGAGTTCTTGAATGAAAGAGAAAAGACGCCTTTCACTGTCTTCAAATTTTTCCTGTTGTTGTTTAAGCTCAGAAATGTCAGTACCAATACAAACCAATCCTCCATCTTGGGTTCGTCGTTCGTTAATTTTGAGCCAACAACCATCTGCCGTTTGGCGAATACTGGTTAAGTTACCAGTACCATCATCTTTAAGGGGATATTCACTGAGTGCAGGGCGTGCCATGGCTTCGACGGTTGCACGTTGGATACCTGATTGGAGAATTTGTTTAGGAATAGCGGCATATTCGCAAAATTTGCTGTTGGACATGACTAAACGTCCTTCAGCATCCCACAAGACGAAAGATTCTGAAATGTTTTCAATCGCATCACGGATACGAAGGTCGGCTTGCGCTGTTTGTTCAGCCAATTGTTGCTGTTCACTAATATCGAAGGAAATACCAACCAAATGGGGTTCTTCTTCTTCAGTAACTTCGGCACGAATGCGCATCCATACATAATGACCATCAGCATGACGCATAGGAACGTTAATATCGATATGCTTTTTTTTACCGCTCATTAATTCCTGAGCAAGGTCAAAAAAATTCGCATCATTTGGATTGATAATGGCGCTAATTTGGGAAATTGAGAGCAATGCATCTTGAGGGACATAGCCGAGCATTTCGTACATTGCTCGTGACCAGTAGACGCGTCCACTTGCCATATTCCAATCCCATAGTCCACAGCGTCCACGCATCATTGCCATATCAATACGGTTTTGAATTTTTTCTGAAACAAGATCTGTTTTGCGTGCTCGTACAATTTGGTTGTAATAAGCATAAAGAAGAGCAAGGATAACGCCACTAGTTCCAATGAACATGGTTATATTTAACGAGAGAGCTTTCCGCCATTCCATGTAAATATGTTGCATTTTTTCACTGATGAATACCCCATATTGTCCATTTTCTGTTTGCTGAAAGGAAGCGAGAGCAGGAATATCTTTTCCTATTGTAATTTTCATGATTCCAGCATGTTTTCCTAGAGCTTGTAAAGTAATGCTTTCAGAGGTAAAATTCTGTAAGGGTTTTCCTAAGACAATCTCGGAACTTGATGAAGCTAGGACATTGCCTTTTTGATCGACAATAGCAATAACAGCGCTGGTTTTTATAAAACCTTTGTTACGAAAATTAGTCAGGATATTTTGTAAATGATTATGAGAAAGAGCAGCAGCTTTTCCTTGTCGAGTGGCGGCAAGTAAGTCACGGTCGATTGTATTGGTAATATGAGAAGCTAAGAGAGCGATGGTAGAATGCGTGTTTTTATCAATTGTGTTGCGCCAATCATAGATTGATAGGAAACGGATTGCTGCTAGTATAACAAGAAATGCAAGAATTACAAATGGGAGTGAACGTCGCAGCCAAGGTTCAATAAAAAGAAGTTTTTTATAGGCAGAACCAGAAAACAGATTGGTACGCTCTGTCCGCTCCTTGCGACTTTGAGCGCTTGATTTTGAATCAGCATACATCTCCCTTGGCGCATTATATGCGTCCAATTTAGCCATTTCGCGTTCCTTTAATTCTGGAATAATGTGATTTAAAAACTGCTTCGATATTCATAGTAACCCCATCGAGTGCAATGAATCAAAACAGGAGTCTTCTGTCCAGTCTTTTTTTTAAAAAAATAATTTTACTTTTATGATTTTGGAATATGAAAAGAAAAAAGTACTTTAAACGTGACCTATAAACAGGCTTAGATTGCCTGTTTATAGGTTTAATGATGATCGAATAGTTTATAGAATTTATTTTAAAAAATATTATAGCATATTGATTTAAAATAATTTTTTGTTTCAAGTAAGCAGACGGTTGATGATATCAGCAACATCGCTTGATAATTTTGGCGCAGCAGCAATCATTTTTAATTCAGTTTCAAGTTTTTGTTGTCGAATAGGTTCTAATTGTCGCCAAGAGCGCATCATTGTTAATAATCGTGAAGCAAGCTGTGGATTTTTTTTGTCAATTTCCAAAATGACTTGGCAAAGAAAATGATAAGATGCTCCATCCATCCTGTTAAAGCCCGTGAGATTGTTAGAGGCAAAAACACCGATTAGAGAACGTACACGATTAGGATTATCTTGTGAAAACAGCGGATGTTGCATGAGCTTTTGAACATTCTCGAGTGTTGATGTGTCAGCAACCATTGCTTGAATAGAAAACCATTTATCCATGACCAAAGGGTCATGCCGATAGCGGTTTTCAAAATCATTTAAGGCATTTTGTGCCTGCTCATTTTCATTAAAACGCTTCACGAGAACAGCGATACTGGCCATACGGTCAGTCATATTATCAGCTGTTGCATATTGTATAGCAGCTCGATTTGGATTGGCTTCAGCAATGGAAAGGTAATCCAGTATGATATTCTTTAATGCTCGCTTTCCGGCTTGTACAGTGTCTGGTGAATAGGGTTCTTGGGTTTGCATTTGTTCATAAAATTTTGTTAAGAGTTTTTGATGTGTTTGTGCAAGTGAAGCGAGAAACTGATTGCGCACGTAATGAATACGATCTGGATCAATATTTTTACCAATTGTATGAGCAAGCTCAACTTCACTAGGTAAATTTAAACAGAAGGCACGAAATTCAGGCTCTAAGGTTTCATCTGTTATGATTGTTTCAATCAGCTTTAGCAAAGCAGAAGGGAGAGTTGCTTTTTCTTGTGTTTTATCTTGAATGCTTTGAAGCAAAGCTTGCGTCATTAAATGATTAAGAGATTGCCAGCGATTAAGGTGATTGTCATCATGTTGTGCAAGAAAAATAAGTTCATTTTCATTAAATGGCGTGTGTAGAATAATTGGTGCTGAGAAGTCTCGCAGCAGTGATAAAACGGGTTTTTCACGCAGTCCTTTTAATGTAAACGTTTGGCTTTCCTTGGATAAAAGCATAACATCTGATTGAATATCTGTATCTGCTTCATAGGTGAGGTTTTCTCCATTAGGTCCTAGGAGTCCAAAAGCGATAGGGATAAACATGGGCTTTTTTGTTTTTTGTTGTGGGGTAACGGGAATATGTTGCTTTGCATGAATTGTTAAAACACCATCGCTATAATGACTATCGATTTCTACATTGGGTGTTCCTGCCTGTTCATACCATAGCATGAATTGGGAGAAGTCTTGACCAGACACTTCAGCAAAACAGGTAATAAAATCTTCAATTGTACAAGCTTGTCCATCATGACGTTGAAAATAAAGATCAGTGCCTTTACGAAAAAGAGTAGGACCTAAAATAGTTCGTATCATGCGAACAACTTCAGCACCTTTTTCATAAACAGTTGTGGTGTAAAAATTATTAATTTGGCTATATTGACGAGGACGTACAGGATGCGCAAGAGGTCCTGCGTCTTCTGCAAATTGCGTCGCTTTTAATGCTTTTACATTTTCAATTCGCTGTAGGCTGCGTACATTTTGATCTGATGAAAATTCCTGATCACGATAAACAGTGAATCCTTCTTTTAAACAGAGTTGAAACCAATCGCGACAGGTAACACGATTACCGCTCCAATTATGGAAATATTCATGTGCAATGACACGTTCAACATTTCTATAATCCTGATCGGTTGCTGTTTCAGGATCGACAAGAACATATTTATCATTAAAAACGTTAAGGCCTTTGTTTTCCATTGCTCCCATGTTAAAGTCGGACACAGCGACAATATTGAAAATATCAAGATCATATTCGCGTCCGAAACATTGTTCATCCCAACGCATGGAACGTTTAAGAGCATCCATTGCGTAGGTTGCGCGTTCGGTTTTTCCTTTTTCTACATAGATACCAAGCTCGATACGTCGTCCAGATACAGTTGTAAAATGGTCTTCTAACTTATCAAGATCTCCACCTACTAAAGCAAAGAGATAAGATGGTTTGGGATAAGGATCTTCCCAAATGGCAAAATGGCGATTATTCTCTAAAGTTCCTGTTTCCACCAGATTACCATTGGAAAGCAAGATTGGGATTGTTTGGGAATCTGCTTCAATTTTCACTCTATAGGTAGAAAGAACATCTGGGCGGTCGTAAAAATAAGTAATACGACGAAAACCTTCCGATTCGCATTGTGAGCAATAAACACCATTTGAAAGGTAAAGCCCCATAAGTTGGCGGTTGCTTTCAGGATTCAGTTCTGTAACCAATTTCAATGTAAAAGGAGCCGTTGGTGGCGTTGTAATTTCTAAACGTGAAGGCGTCACTTTATAAGTGTTTGGGGCTAATATCTCATCATTAATAGAAACGGAAATTAAAGTAAGATCATCACCAGAAAGAACAAGAGGTGTTAATTCTTTTGTATCGTGACGGGATTCAATAGACAATATGGCTGTAACATAGGTTTTTGTCGGTGCTAATTGGAAAGAAAGTTGTGTTTTAGGGATAACGTAAGGGGTTGGTTGGTAGTCTTCCAAACGATAAATAGATGTTATTGGCTGTTTCATAGTTTTTTCCCATTTGTATTTTAAGAGTTAAAGAAGGGTGTGTTAATTTTAGAAGCAATATAGGATTAAAGAATTACAAAAGGCTGTCGAGGCGATTTTTTACTTCTAAAAAGTCTATCCATGTAAGCTTCTTTTGACTAGGGGTTCTAAGAAGGTAAGCAGGGTGGAAAGTTGGCATAACAGGTATTTTTATATTATCCTCGCTTTCATAAATATGCCATTTACCTCTTGTTCGGATAATCCCATTTTGAGATCCGGTAAGAAACTGTGCAGCAACGCCTCCCAGTGCTATAAGAACACGAGGACGCGCTAAATAAATGTGCCGTTCAATAAAAGGGCGGCACAAGGTAACTTCTCTTGGTGTTGGTGTACGATTTCCTGGTGGACGCCAAGGAATAGTGTTGGCAATGTAAACATTATTTCTTGTTAAGCCAATTGATGCGAGGATTTTATTAAGCAACATCCCAGCTTTTCCCACAAAAGGAATTCCTTGTATATCCTCGTCTCGTCCTGGTGCTTCGCCTATAAGCATCAGGGGGCTTCCTGCTGTTCCATCTGAAAAACAGGTATTTTTTGCTGTCAATTTTAATGAACAGCCATTAAATGCAAGGAGAGCAGATTTTAATTCATCAAGTGTCTTTGCATTTTTTGCACTCTCTATAGCTGTGGATTCATTTTGTATAGTCCTAGAGTTATGCAGCTGATGATGATCTAATTTTACGGTTGGAGATGTTTTGGGAGATGCTTGTTGATTATGAGAAATGTTCACGACAGATATTAATTTTCTCTCTGAACAAGCAGACTGCTTAAAACGATCAATAGGAAAATCTGTCAGAACGGCATCCGCACCACTTTCTTTATAAAAGTTTAAAAGTTCTTCATAGGAAATTGAGCATGGTGTTTGATTTAACATTTTATTTTTTCTAATGATCTAGCGATTATAGATCAAACAAAATTATCCTTCAAGTTTTATTAAATGTATTCGCTAGCCATTAATGTATAAGAACGCTGATAGGATTCTCTCTTTTCACAAAAAAGGCAAATCGTAAAATGCGAATGTTCGCGATTATATGCATCTTTAAATGTATAATTTGTTTAAATTGCGTTATTTCAACTTTTTAAACAGACTAAACTCACTCATACTAAAAGAATTTTTTACTGAATGCAAGTGGTGTGATAATATTTTTTATCATTATATTCTATATTTAATACTTAATGAAAGTGAATTTTGTAGTATTTTATTTATAAAATTAATTATAAATTTCATATTATTATATTTTTTAATAACTTTTATTAAAAAATATTAAATATATTAATTTAAATATATAAATATTACTTTTATATGAGAAAATACTAAGACGTTATAAACTATTTTTACAATGGGTTAAAAGCAATGTGTGGATATATGCTTTTGCTTTTTTTACAGCTGAAATGAGAGGTTCATTTAATGCTAAATGCGCTGCAATAGCGCTTGAGAGAATGCAACCTGTTCCTCGCATTGTTCCTTTTAAACGTGGAGTAGAGATATTTATGACTTCAGTTTTGTCAATGAAGCTATCAATTGCAAGAGGCCCCTCTGCATGTCCCCCTTTTACTAAAATAGAGCGAGCTCCCAATGACAAAAGTTTTTTTGCTTGTTGTATTGCTTGCTTATCATGAGATGCCAATGGACTTTTGCTAAGAAGAGCGAGTTCTTCTCTATTCGGTGTTAAAAGATCAACATGAGGAAGCAGTTTATCGATCATCGTGTCGATGATTGTTTCCGTTATTAGTTTTCCTCCTGATGAAGCGACAAGTACAGGGTCCAAAATAACTGGAACATGGGGATAGTCTTTGAGTACGTTACAGATTGCTGCTATAATTGCTTTTGTCCCCGTCATACCGATTTTTATTGCGCTTATTGGATTTGCTTCTAGGGCAGCACGCATTTGCGCAGCGACGAGGTCTCCACGCATTGGAATGATTTCGACAACGCGATTATCATCTTGTACGTTAACACAAGTAATTGCTAAATTTGCTTTTATTTGAAAATGTGCAGAGGTTTCTATATCACGAACAATACCAGCACCTCCTGTTGGATCAGTGCCCGCAACAATAAGAATAGAAGGTATCAACGCCATGTTTGTGTCACTTTTATCCACTGCTGTACACGCTCTTCTGGTTTTTTATGGAGGATAATATCAGTCACAACAGCAGCACTATTTGCTCCTGCTTTTAAAACACCCACTGCGCGTTCTGGTGTTAAACCACCAATACCCACCAAAGGTAAAGCACCAATCCGCTTTCTCCATTGTTTGATTTTTTCTAGTCCTTGCGGCATCCATTTCATTTTTTTTAAGATTGTCGGATAAATAGGACCAAGTGCAATATACTCAGGATTAGCAGAGAGTGCGATATCCAATTCATGTTCATCATGTGTACTAAGACCAACTTTTATACCACTTTTACGAATTGCGTGAAGATCAGCATTGCTTAGGTCTTCTTGTCCCAGATGAATAAAATTACACTTTTCATCAATTGCTATTTCCCAATGATCATTAATAATTAATTGTGCTCCCAATTTATTGCATATGTTTTTTGCACGCTTGATATGTTGACGGATTATTTGTTGATTTTCATGTTTCATACGCAATTGTACGAGCTTGATACCAAGAGGAAGCAAACGTTCAATCCAATCAGCGTTATCAACGATGAGGTAAAATGGATCCAGTTTCATGAAAATACCGCTTTTCCAATGATTGGTGTTGAAGGGACTGCTACATTGCGTGCTTCGATCATGCCAGCTTTATATCCCATACGTCCTGCTTGAACAGCTTTAGAAAATGCTTCAGCCATTAAGACAGGATCACCTGCTTTAGCAACTGCGGTATTAAGCAGTACTGCATCATAACCGAGTTCCATCGCAATAGCGGCATGTGATGGGCGTCCAATGCCGGCATCAATAACAAGAGTAGCATCAGGAAGATAAGCACGGATAGAACGCAATCCATCAGTATTATGAGGTCCTTTGGCAGAACCAATAGGAGCACACCAAGGCATAATAACACGGCAACCAATGTCAAAAAGTTTTTCAGCAACAATGAGATCATCCGTTGTATAGGCAAAAATTTTGAAACCTTCATTGTTTAAAATTTGAGCTGCTTCGATTAAGGAAAAAATATTTGGCTGTAAGGTGTCTGAATTACCGATAATTTCGAGTTTAATCCAAGCTGTTTTAAAAAGATCTCTTGCTAATTGGGCTGTGGTTACGGCCTCTTTAACAGTATAACAACCAGCAGTATTAGGAAGCACTGTTACCCCAAGTTCTTGAAGAAATTTCCAAAATTGTCCACCTTGTTTTCCACCTGCAGTTTCACGGCGCAAGGAAACAGTTACAATTTCCGTATTCGATTTATGAATAGCATCACGAAGGATTGCTGGTGAAGGATATTGCGCTGTACCTAATAGAAGACGGGAAGAGAATTGTCGTCCATAAAGATTCAGCATAATTTTAGCCTCCTTGCATTGGGCTTAAAATTTCAATTTTATCTCCTTCATGCAAGACAAACTGGCTTCGTGCATCTATGGGAACAACTTCAGCGTTAACAGCAGTTGCAAGCCAATTTCCTTCATACCCCAATTCTTCAAGCAAGAGACCGAGAGTCATAACTTCTGTTTGGACTGTTTCACCATTAACAAATATTTGCATGTTTTATTCCAATGCCAATTCCATTGCTCGTTTTGCCATTTCTGGAGACAACAGAAAACCATGTCTATAAAATCCATTAATAGAAATAAAGTTACCATCTTTATGCACAGAAGGGAAGTTATTAGGATAACATGGACGAACACCAACGCCAGATTCAATAATTTCTGCTTCAGCAAAAGCAGGATGTAAAGTATAAGCCGCGTTGAGCAGTTCCATCATTGATCTTACAGAGATTGCACCATCAAAGTCACTTTCAATCATCGTTGCACCAATCATAAAAATATTATCTTGTCGAGGTACAATGTAAAGAGGAAACCGTGGGTGAAGAAGACGAATTGGACGCGAAATTTTAATATCGGTGCAGCGCACGAGAAGCATTTCACCGCGTACGCCCCGTATATTTTTATCTTTTCCTAAACGTGCTATTCCTGTCGCATCAATAACAATATCAAATTTTTTTTCAGCCTTCTCTACATCAACAAAACAGGCTCCATTGTTGAGAAGCTTTTCTTTTAAAGCCATAAGTGCTTTGCGAGGATCAATATGGGCTTCATTTTCATAAAAGAGTGCACAGTTAAAACGTTCCGCAAGATCTGGTTCAAGATGAGCTATTTCTGTATTATCTACGGTTTTGTGATTATGCGTACGCACAGAAAATCGTTCAAGCTCTCCTCTATCTCGTGTAGGTGCAACCACTAAAGTGCCTTTTTGTATGACAAGGTTTGGGAGCGTTTTACGCCACCATTGTATAGCTTGTACACCAAGATCTTCAACAATTTGTTCTGCACTTTCCCTTTCACAGTAAGGTGCAAGCATTCCTCCTGCATACCAACTAGCACTTCCTATAGGTGAATGAGGGGGGGCCGATACAGTAACAGAAGCACCTTTTTGCTGTAACATAAAGGCAACTGTTAAGCCGCCTACACCTGCACCTTTGATAAGAATGTTCTTCAACTATTTACTTTCTTTTTTTGAGGAGGAACAATTTCCATATAAAGGTCACCATTTTTCTGATATTTTTCGGCCATGGCGATCATACCTTCCCCTTTTGTTTTTCTTATTGCGGCTGCCTCACGAATATCATGGGAAATACGCATAGAACAGAATTTTGGTCCACACATGGAACAAAAATGCACCAATTTATGGGCTTCTTTAGGCATTGTCTCATCATGAAAGGCACAGGCTGTTTCTGGATCAAGAGAAAGGTTAAATTGATCATGCCATCTAAAATCAAATCGTGCACGCGAAAGAGCATTATCGCGCAATTGTGCTCTAGGTAAACCTTTAGCAAGGTCAGCGGCATGAGCAGCAATTTTATAAGTGATCACACCAGTTTTTACGTCATTCCTATCGGGGAGTCCTAGGTGTTCTTTAGGTGTTACATAACACAACATAGCAGTTCCAAACCATCCAATCATAGCGGCACCAATTGCTGATGTAATATGGTCATAACCAGGAGCAATATCCGTTGTAAGAGGTCCCAAAGTATAAAAAGGCGCCTCATGACAAAGATCTAATTGTTGCTCCATATTTTCTTTAATTTTGTGCATTGGGACATGTCCTGGTCCTTCAATCATAACCTGTACATCCTTTTTCCAAGCAATTTTTGTCAATTCTCCCAAGGTTTTAAGCTCTGCAAATTGGGCCTCATCATTGGCATCGGCAATAGAGCCAGGGCGTAATCCATCCCCCAATGAAAGAGAGATGTCATACGTGCGTGCAATATCACAAATTTCATCAAAATGTTCATAGAGAAAGCTTTCTTTGTGATGATGGAGACACCATTTTGCCATAATAGAACCGCCTCGTGAAACAATACCTGTTACACGATCAATGGTCATAGGAATAAATGGTAATCTTAATCCTGCGTGAATGGTAAAATAATCAACACCTTGCTCTGCTTGCTCAATAAGGGTATCACGGAAAATATCCCATGTTAAGTTTTCGGCAATACCCTGTACTTTTTCGAGTGCTTGATACAGAGGAACAGTCCCGATGGGCACAGGAGAATTTCGAATAATCCACTCACGAATATTATGAATATTTCGACCTGTTGAGAGATCCATAACTGTATCTGCTCCCCAGCGAATGGCCCAAACCATTTTATCAACTTCTTCTTCCATAGATGAAGTTACTGCTGAATTGCCAATATTAGCATTAATTTTAACACGAAAATTACGCCCAATAATCATGGGTTCGCACTCTGGATGATTAATGTTTTGTGGAATAATGGCGCGTCCACAAGCAATTTCATTGCGCACAAATTCCGCAGTATAAATTTCTGGTATTGATCCAGCAAATGTTTCATTTGATGGTACATTCTGCCGTTCTTTTACTACTAATCCTTCATTTTCTCGTATAGCCACATATTCCATTTCTTCGGTAATAATGCCTGCGCGTGCGTAAGCCATTTGTGTAATTGCTTTGCCATTTTTTGCTCGTAAAATAGAACGTTTTTGCTTAAAGGCTGGAGTAAGGTTTTTATCAGAAGTCAATCCATTATCTTCAGGTTTAACTAATCGTGCAGGATAAGTTTCAGTATCATCCCGCTTAGAGAGCCAAGGCAAGCTAATTGCTGGCAGGCCTTTTGTAATATCAATGATCATATCTTTATCTGTGTAGGGGCCAGAAGTATCGTAGACGTTTAAAGGTTTTTCACCACTGCCATCAGCCAGTGAAATTTCACGCAATGGTACGCGCACATCAGAAAAGAGAAGGCTCTGTTGATAAATTTTGCGTGAAGCGGGAAAGGGGCTACAACTGATTGATGGAGTATTTTTCTGCACAAACTTTTTCCTTATAGACACGGAGTTCAAAAATAGGTTGCGATGTTAATGGAGTTACGATGTTAATGGAGATGTATTCAAATTATCAATCACGAGCATTCAGATGAATAGGGATAGTATTGCTTTGTAGCAAAGAAAACCCAATACAGCTCAAGAAAAGTTATTTTGAAAAACTGATACAATATCTATTCTAATATTTGCATGCCTCCTCCCACTTGAAGTATTTTTGTTAATACGAATATGGTTGGCTTAAATATCTATATTGTCAATCATAAAAATATATTTTAAACGATTTTGGTGTGTTTTTAAGAGTGAAAATAGATATTATGAAGTGATAAACTATGATATTGAAGCTTTTATAAACCAGAATAAAGTTAAAAACGGATTATCAGGGAAAAGTAGATAGTTTATGGCTTTGATTGAGATTTTTTTCATATTAAAATAATAACTCAGAATACCATAAGATCCTCTCATCATATATCTTTTCGTATAAAAACACTTCCTTGCACGTCATAAGTGGGAGCGTATGGGGCAAAGCACTTGAAGAAAGGAAGCCAAATGTCATTTAATGAACATTCTAAGAGTGAGGCTGTCAAAACGTGGGAGCCAACAAAATGTATGATGGATTCCACTTGTATCTTCAAAAGCTTAAAGCTGATGATCTATAATGGCTTGCTATTGTATCATTGACGTGCGCTGTCGTAAAATGAAAGGAGTATATTTTGAACAATATTTCTTAAAAAGTGCGTAATATGCAATATCATTATATTTTGTTTGGGGCATTCTATTCTTCATGAGGGGGATGTTCCCATTAAGAATGCGATAAATAAAAGCGAGAAACAATACCTAATCTTTATTATAAAAATAATATTGCCTTGAATTAAGAAGAACACCAATAATTGCAAGATGTTGTTTAGAATGATTTATTGTTCTTGCAAAAAAAATATACATATAATAATATATAGAGGAGGATGTGCTAAGTGTGGGAGGGGAAAAGTTGGTTATGGGGCGTTTAATAAACAAGGATATTGTTCATAAAAATTGGGGGAGGGGCTGGGTTATGCTTTTTAGTTTTTTCCGGATCGAATACAACCTTCAAATTTTGTGAAGGTGTGTGATATTTAATATTTCAAAGTATTTTATTTCCAGTTTAATGAAAGTGTGGAGCAAATGTCCATATTGAATATATTCTCTGTGATACATTTAGATTGAACAAAAGCTTATTCAAAAAAACATTGGTGCTAATCTTGTGACACAATTTCAGAAATCAATTGAATAAAATAGAACAAAGTATTTGCATGTGAATAAAAACATAATGAAGCATGCAAAAAATTTGAAGCTAATTTTTAAAGTTTTAATACAAATGATAGCCAAAAGATAGAATTTCTTTGTTTAAAATATATGGTATAAAATATCGAAGAGATAGATTTAAACTATTGAAAAAAAATAAAAAAAGATAATGTTTAAGTCAGAAACTTTCTATGTGGATGATAAGTTATTACATTCAGTAATGGTTATATGAAATCCATAATAAGAAAAATTTTGGAAGTATTTATAAATTTTGCAACAAGATGCAAGATTGAAAAAATAATTATATAACAACAGCAAAGCAACAAAACAAGATATTAAGTAACATCAGATGAGGTGGTTACATTATACATTAGAAGAGAAAGCATTAATACTAATGTTATGAAAAGCGTCTGGTGAATTTAGGTTATAAAATTGGAAGGAGTGAAGAGAGATAAAATGCGTAAATAAGGATGGTGCAGTGGTTATGATGTACCAATAAACAACGGCAGCACATTTTAGTGCACAGAACGAGAAGTTGTTAGAAAAACTATGAAAATAATGGGGGATTTAAAATGTCTAATATCTATGATTGGTCTCTAAAGGCTGATGAAAATGCTTATTCAGATAGTATCATTAATTGGGCAGAAGGACAGCCGCCTAGTTCTGTTAATGATAGTGCAAGGGCGATGATGCAGCGCGTGCGCGAATATCTTGCAGATAATGGTGGATCTATTAATTCAAGCTTTATAGTAAATTTGGAAGATAAAACAACATTAATTACCTTAAAGACAGTTTCGCCTATAAAGAAATACAACAATGATATCGTCATACGTTTTAAAGCTTGTGGTGTAAATATTGGCGTGACAACAATAACTGTTAATAATATAGGAGAAAAGCTTATCTATAAAGCCACTGATACGGGGGTTATACCATTAGAAGGTGGAGAATTTCAAACAGATGGCATTTATGAAATGGTATACAATAATGGTGTTTTAATAAAAGAGCATGAGGGTTGGTATTTATTAAACCCTACACCACCAAAGATAGAAAGTTTCCCCTCTGGATTTATTGCAACATTTGCTATGCAAAATGTGCCAAATGGTTGGCTTTTATGTGATGGTAAGGCCTATAAGCGTGAAGATTATCCGCAGTTATTCGAGGCAATAGGTGATAAATGGGGAAAAGACAGCAATAAAACTTTTAAAGTTCCTGATTTTAGAGGCATGTTTTTACGCGGCTTTGATAATGGTCGGGGTTTAGATGGTGGTAGAAAGTTTGCAGATGAACAACAAGATAGCATAAAATCACATACGCATATTGGGAGTATTGAAAACGCAGGCGAGCATGCGCATAATTTTGAGTATCAAGGGGTAGGATGGCCCGTTGGTGATATTGGGAGACTCCCGAATCATTATACTTATAATGCAACCCTGAAAGGGAGAACAGCTTCTGCTGGTGCACATACACACAAGGTAACTCTTTCCCATACGGGTGAGGCAGAAACGCGCCCTGTTAATACAACCGTTGTCTATGCTATAAAATCATGAGTATGTTTAAGTAATAATAATCTATACACCTTGATAATTTTGTTAACGCGGAGCAATTCCGCGTTATTTTCTATACATATGAAAAGGAAATCTATATTGTTAATAGAATACTTGAGAGCGTCAAAAAACAAATTTAAAATGATTGAAAGAAAGAGTTAAGGATATAATTTATTTTATAATTATATGATAACATAGGGAAAATGTTTAAAAATCATTTAAACTGTGCCGTGAAGAGATCTGGAGATATATTTTTTCATAAGGTGTTTTGATAGGGGAAGGTAATAAAATTATTCAACCTGAGGCATAAAAAAGTACAATATTTTTAGCGTTTTTTGTGCAAAAATAGCATACCCCTGTATGAGTTAATTCATCTTATAAATATATTTCTCACCTTGTTGTCGATTTCATTTCTTTGCATTGCCATGGTAGGAGGCTTTATCTGTAAATGATAGTTCCCCTTTGAGTGGAATCATCATTATGCTTATGAAGCAGAAGACAAACGCTATTTCTATACTCTCTCCTCATCCCTATATTCCGCATTGTTTTTGCATTAGGGGGCTTACAAAAAGCGTTATTGAGTTTATTTTAAAGTTTTTATTCAATAGGTTAATTCTTTGTGATATGCCAATAAACAATTTTTTAATAGAGAGAGAAAAGTAAAAATATCATTGTAAATCAATATTTATTTATACAAATAAGCTAAAGTATATGTATTATAAAGAAAACATTACCATTAAAGCTACAAATAAATCTTTTATGCAGGGGAGAAAGGTACTTGATTTCTATATGGTCCTTAGAAGATATAATAATACATCCGTTATTATAACAAAGGCATTTGTACGCATTTCTTGAATCATTTTTATAAAGATAAAAGTGATAGTAAAGAGTAGGAAAACGCATATTTATGTTGTATAAATTCGTATTATCTAACAGTTTGATAGCAAAACAAAACTTCACATGTTTTTAGTTACGTAAAATCTTGAAAGATTTTAAACTGGTAGTTTTTTCCAAAAATATCTTTAGGGTGCTTGGTCTTCTTTTTTAATGATAGATGACAAAAAGGAGTTCATATAAAAATAAAAAAGATTCTTGAATATTTGCGTGTTTTATTTTGCTATGGACTTTAGTTTTTAGATTGAAGCCGATAGCCTAGAGATCTAATTTCATAGGAGGATGTCGTTTGAGGGAGTATAAAAGGGATATCTTCTTTAGGTAATTCAGAAACGTTTAAAGAACAATGATAAACATTACGGAGATTTTGTGTTGTCAACACATTAGTTGCATTTCCTTCGCAATAAATCTCACCTTCCTTGAGCAAGATCATGTTATCTGCATAATGTGCCGCGAGATTGAGGTCATGAAGAACAGCAAGAACGCCGCCACCAGAATGAGCAAATTGTTTAGCAATATCCATAACGATGATTTGATGTTGAATATCGAGGCTAGCAATAGGTTCATCTAATATCATCCAGCGAGGAATCCCATTATGAACAGGTTTCCAGACTTGGCAAAGTACACGGGCAAGTTGTACTCTAGCTTGTTCTCCACCTGATAATTGGTGATAATACAGGTTGCCATAATCAGAAAGGTCAACGCACTCTAAAGCTTTCTGGATAAGATTTTGCAATTCGGCTTTGGCAATGCTAAATTGGTTTACAGAAAGGCCAAGCCCTACAACTTCATGGACTAAGAATGGAAATACGAGCGTTGTTGATTGTGGTAGTACAGCGCGCATTTTTGCCATTACATGAGTTTTTGTTTGGCATACATTATAACCATTTAAGGTTATTTTTCCACTGTAAGGAATTTCACCACTCAGAGCTTTGATAAAAGTACTTTTTCCTGATCCATTAGGACCAATAATAATGGTAAAAGCACCACTTTTAGCTTGAAGATTAATGTGTTTAAGAATCTGCTTCTTTCCGCGCTGAACACAAATATTTGTCGCTTCAATCATGAAAAGTCTGTTCCTCGTTTGCATATAAGGATCCATAGAAAGAAAGGTGCACCAAAAAGTGCTGTTACAATCCCAATCGGCAATTCTGCGGGGGCAACAATTAAGCGTGCAAACATATCAGCAAAAATAAGTAATGCTGCTCCCAAGAGAGCAGAGCAAGGAATGAGATAGCGATGATCAGGACCTATGAGTTGACGTAAAATATGAGGAACAATAATACCAATAAAACCAATACCACCACTGACAGCAACAGCACTACCGCACATAAGAGCAACAAGGGGAATAGCAATATTTTTGACGCGTTGAATATGGAAACCAATATGGCCAGCAACAGCTTCTCCAAGAGCAAGGGCATTAAGTGCTCGTGATAAAAAGGGAGAGAAAAGAAGACCAATAACGATAAAAGGGAGAACAAGCCATACTTTCAACCATGTAGCGCCCGCAAGAGAGCCCAGACTCCAAAAAGTGATATCACGCAGTTGTTGGTCATTTGCGACAAAAATCAATGTTCCGACAACTGCACTGTTTAATGCACCAAGAGCAATACCAGCAAGCAGCATGGTTGCAATAGAGGTAAAGCTGTTATGCGTTGCTATTATGTAGAGAATAATCGTTGATAAAAGTCCACCAAAAAAAGCACCTATGATAACTTTATAAGGCTCTAGAAAAGGTGCAAAAGAAACAGGAAAAGCAATGCCGACAACAATTGCTAAGACTGCTCCAAGTCCAGCACCTGCTGATACACCTACAATTCCGGGATCTGCAAGAGGATTACGAAAAAGCCCTTGCATAAGAACACCGGAGACAGCTAAAGCTGCTCCAATCAATAATCCCAAGATAACACGGGGAAGCCTTATGTCGATGAGCACGAGGTAATCACGCGTTTTACTACTTACCGAAAAATCTTGTGTAAGTATCACATGGAGGAGATCAACGAAAGAAACCTTTGCTGCACCATTCAAGAGCCCACCAAAAATACTGAAAATAAGGAATATTATTAAGCTTAATAATAAAATCTTCCCCTGCTTTGAACGGTTTATTTTTTTACCTTCTTTTTCTTTAGGTAAATGCATCCTAGATGTACCGTCTACCATTTTTATCAGCTCTTACCGTTTTGATGTGCACCATAAAGTATCTCAATAAGCTCTCTTGATGCGTCTGCAGTACGTGGACCAAATCCCAAAAAATACATAGCATCCATCTGTTTTATGGCATGATTTTTCGCTGCAGTTGTTGCTTGAATTGCCGGTATGGCTAAAATCTTATCAATGCTGGTTGATCTTGCACCATGTTTTACAAGCAAAATAACATCAGGATCTGATTTCAATAATGCTTCGCCGTTGAGAAGTTTATATCCTTTATAATCGGTGATAGCATTGATAGCACCTGAAAGTTTGATCATACTATCAGCTGCAGTACCTGTTCCAGATGCCATGACGCGTCCATTTTGCACAGAGAAAACAAAAAGAACACGCTTTGGTGTTGTTACTTTCGCCAAAAGCGCATCGTTGTCTAAAAAATTACGCTTCAATTTCTCAATTAACGCCGCGGCTTGCACTTCGCGATGAATGGCTTGACCAACGAGGCGAATCTTTTCTATCACATTTTCACGGGAGTAGTCTTCTGGTATGATCACCAGAGGTATTGATGTTTTTTTGAGAATATCAATTGTTGAAGCGGGACCACTTCCTTCAACAAGCAATATACCCTCTGGAGCAAGTGATAAAACACCCTCAGGTGAAAGAGCACGCATATATCCAAGCACAGGAAGCTTGAGCGCTTCTTGTGGATAGACGCTTGTACTATCACGAGCGACAAGTTGATCTTGGGCTCCCAATGCATAGACAATTTCTGTAAGTGCGCCGCCGATAGAAACAATTCGAGCATTTTCAGGAAAACGCGTTGCAGGTTCAGCAATTACTTGTTTAGAAAAACAAGTAAGAGAGAGCAGTAAACACGTAAGAAAAAGGTTTGATAACCTATGTAAAAGAGATATGAACATGTCTAACCTTATCTTATCTTAGTTACTGCTGTTTTCTTGGCATGATGGCAAACTATTCAATAAAGAACGCCAATCTTCACGTTCTTTTTGACCCTCCTTGCGTACGCCAAAAAATTGAATAACCATCTCATCATCTTTATCGAAAACTTCAAGTGAACTGACATAACCATCACGGGTAGGTTTGCGAACATGCCATACTCTAGCAATCCCGGACGTGAGTAAATGAAGGTCAAATCTTGGATCAAGAACATTAAGCCAAGGTCCCATTTGCTTAATATTTTTTACAGTCCCACTAAAAATTTGAATACACCCTTTATTCCCAACAAAACACATGATTGGCAGTTTTTGTTGTGCGACTTGGTTAAGCATTATTTCAACAGCATTTACCTGTAATTCATCGGCAAATTCATTACCAACATATTTTACAGCATGATGTCGATTAATTTTAAATTCGGAAATAATTTTGTGAAGTTGGTGTACATCTGTCATTTTCCGCCAACGATCCCGAAAACTCTCAATATCCAATTCTGTTATGTCACATTGGGCTGGGAGAGAAACGGGAAGAATGTTAAGAACAGGAGACTGATCTTCAAGAAGGAGCTTTTCAACAAGTTTATTCCACTCTTCCATATTTGTCATATCTTTAGAATAGACCTTTAAAATAGCAACGCCATGTTGATCAAAGAATTGCAGACTTTTTGTAGGTTTTCCAAGAATAACGACATCATATTCAAAACCGAACTTCCATTGTTTTGTAAAAATACGCAAATCAATTTCACCAAGTGTGATAGGAATATGTTCGTTTTGAACAATTTTTTCAAAGCGTCCCGTTATTTCGTGAACAGCATATTCATTGCGAGTTAAGACCATGACGGTTCCAAGTCGAGGTGCATTTTCCAAGAGAGTAGCAACATCAGTTTGTAGCCTTTTTGCTTTTCCAATGGTACAATAAGCCGCAATAAGCTCCGCTTCAGATATACCAATCGAAACCGCAAAATCGCGGTTTCGCATTTCTTTTTTTTCTTCACGCAAACGAAGAATCATTTCAGCTGTATGTGCCATGAATTTACCTTATGTTACTTAACTCAAAAACTAACTTTCAAATTTTACAATTCCAAGGCAATAAATTAAATTCTTTTAAGAGTTCAATCTATCACAAAATAACACTCTATCGCCAACAGCTGAGCAATCAAAAAACGATAAAACAGAAAGAATTAAAACTTTTCTACCAAATCTTTGTAATTTTAAAGATGTTGAAAATAGAAACACAATAATTAATCCTTTTATCAATACGATTTTATTGACCGAATAATTAACAGAAGTGACTAAAACTTTTGTACAAACGACACCTTAAAGTTACGACCAGGCTGGCTATAATAATCTTTTGGTGTTGAACTTTTACCTGAAGGAAGTTCAGATACATTCCAATATTTTGTATTGAAAAGATTATAAACACCGGCTCTTAGAATAGGTCCCGTTTCACCGAATGGTTTCCACCACCCTGTCATATCAACGACATGATATCCTGGAATTTTTTGGTAATCAGATTCTCCGGCTACTTTGTCACGTTTAGCTGCCAAAGTAAGGATAATATCGCTTCCCCAAACCTCTTTTGCATATCCTAATCCGATAACTGCTTTCAAAGGAGGAATTGAGTTAAGATACTCCTTTTTATCAAGATCTTTTCCTTGTGAATAAGCAAGAGCAACATTGCTATGAAAACCATTTTTAAGAACTAAATGGGCTTTTGTCTCAACACCAAAAATTTGCACGTGAAAACGATTCATGTAATGCCGACGCGCAAATCTAAATTCCTCTGATGGCCCTCTATCCTCAGTATCTATGAAATTCTTATATTGATTGAAAAAGGCATTGAAGGAACCACCGAAATTTACATTTCCATACCGTAGACCAACATCATACCCATTGCTTGTTTCTGGTTGAAGATCAGGATTCCCTTTCACGTAATAAGCAGAAGGTTTGATATAAGAGACGTAAAGTTCTGAAATACGTGGTGCACGAAAAGCCTGTGCCCACTGAGCATAGAGCGTTACTTGATTACGAACATCCCACTCCACGCGTAATTTAGGAGAAAAGCGTGAACCACTTCTTTCTGGAGGGAATTTATCAGAAATCAGTGCTTTCTCATAAGAAGGTGTTTTCTGAGGAACATATTTGTACCAATCATACCGGATTCCTGGTGTTACACGAAAACGATCATCAACCAACCCAATTTCATCTTCAAAAACAAAACCTAAATTGTAACCATTTGTGTCTGGTGAATCTGATCGATTAGCAGGAACAAAAAGACATCCCCGAGCGTATTCTTTTATATGACAATTGTCTTTACCTAACAAATAGTGATGAAATTTAGATGACGAAACATTCATTACAAACTTTAACGTATGGTTTATAGTGCCAAAATCCACTTTTTTAAGGGCATCAGCATTGAAACCATAATTGATATTACGCAAGAAATTATCTCTCAAATAATCCCCTTTGGGAGCTGAAACACGAACGCCTGTCATAACGTAACGACTTGATTGCCTTTGCCAATAAAGCTGCCCATTAAACGCATCAAGAACTGCATCACCATTACCATTATAATTATAAGAAAGAGAAAAGCGCTCACGAAGTTTATTATCCTGCTCATAAACGGAACCTGGAGCGTATCTTTTAGACGAATTTAATTCATGTGTGTTACTATTATGACCAAAACGCTCTGCGGTAAAACCAAGGCGGTGATTATCACTCAAATATTGATGAATTTTAAAAAGCAAGTTATTTTTATCAAAGTGAGAAGGGTTTTTGCGCGTGCGTTCCTCATACCCTTCTACTGTTCCCATATTTTTGCGCTCATGACCTTCTACATAAGATCCTTGAAAAAGTAAAAATGTCCGGTAATTACGCACAGCAAAAGCTTGATCGATGCGCCAGCTGTTATCAACAGAATTATAACCACCTTTTATAAGGCTTCCCCAATTCTTTTCTTCCACGATCAGGTCTTCAGGATCAAGGGTACGCAACGCAATGATTCCCCCTAAGGCGCCAGAACCATAAAGACTAGAATCTGATCCTTGAATAGTATCAAACGTAGAAAGAGCATTGAAATCAAAAGTTGTGTTTCCACCTCCACCACGGAATATATCATTAAACCATGGAAGAGAAATACCATCCATTGTCGTAAGAACACGGTTTGCATCTAAACCCCGAATAACGAAACTGTTATTTTCTGAGTTATAGGATACGGAAGGATTAAGACGACTCACATCATAAACATCAGTTATTTGTCTTTCATCAATATTCTTGTTGGTCTTACGATCAGTCAGAATGGTTATTGAATTTGAAGCATCTTCTATTTTTTTTCCTTTAATAAGGATTGGTTTAAGTTCAGTGACAGCTCTTCCATCTTTATTTTGTGCAAAAACAAATGAAGGTATACAGACCGATAATGCACTTAAAATTACACAGCTTTTATAGATATTTTTTCGTCTTATTTGCATAACACATCATAACCCTTTTAAACATCCCCTCTCTGTTTTGAAATTTTTTAATACAAAAAGGCTGGACTCACTGATTAAAACTTGCCAGCCAAGTAGGAATGATTTTGACAACGTCACAAAATCATTAGAAGACCATATTAAACATGACAAAATCAGTCAAGAAAAAAGTTGCAATTTCAAAATAGCCTGTTTTAATGAGATTGAACACCAATATTAAGCTTAAAATAGTGGCAGAAGAAACGATGATTTTTGCAAATACGAAACAATTATTAACTCTTTGGATTGGTGCATTTATTGGGGCTTTCTTTTTGCATGTATTATTGGCAGCACAGTTTTATTTTCAAAGTACTGGTATAAGTAATGGTTTGCTCTCGTCGGAGATTATGCTGACTTTTATGCAAGAAACTGTATATCCGGATGTTGATACAGACTTGCCAGATATTCATAGAGAGTCGGATATTAATACAGAGCAAGAAGTATTACAGTCTGATCTCCTAGAGCAGGAGTCAGAAGGATTGGAATCCGTGGATGAAGTTCAATCGGAAGAACCTCAGCATATAGTAGAACAAGATGACTTAAAGCCTTTGGAAGAACCCCTACCTCAAAAAGTGGAGCATAAAGCGTTTATCAAAAAAACAATACCGATGCCAAAGGCTGTAGTAAAGCGCTCCAATGCAAAGGCGGTACGTTCTTCTTCCATCAACAAGGGCGGCGGTACAGCAGGGCTTGAAGATATGTTGTTAATGGAGTGGTTAGCAAAGGTACAGTCACAATTAGAAAGGCAAAAAAATTATATTGTGGGACAGCGCACCAATCGTACAAAAGGAACGGTGAAGTTAGAATTTATGGTGCATGAGCAGGGGAGTATTTTTTCTAGTCGTGTAGTAGTCTCTGCTGGTGACCCGGAACTTGATCGATTAGCGATGGCAGCCCTTCGACGCGTTGGTTCTTTTCCACCACCACCACCATCAAAAGTGAATAAAACAATTAGAGTATCCCTAATATTTAGCTGATTTTTTATGCGGGGCGCTTTCTTATAATATATTGATTTATAATGATTGTTTATAATTTTAATGAAAGTTCAAATATAATTTATTCGAATTTTTTTGATGTTGAATCAATCAAAACCATCCGCTTACTTATGATACAAGTTGAGGAGGAGCATGGATAAAAAACTTCTAAAAAGCAGTGAATATACTTCTTATGAGTGCTCTAAATGAAAGGGCTTTTGCAACATTGGGAGTTAAGGGATGATAGAGCTATAGCTTTTATTAATTAAAGGTCTAATCGATTTTTATACCATTCGTGAGAGGATTTTCGTAAGTACTTTTCAGATACACCGTTGTGAAATGGACTTAGAAACATTAAAATAAAACAATAATATAAATAAGAAAAACATACTATTTGGGGATACTCTGTTTTGTGTGAAGGATGTGAGCTTATATGTAAAGCTTATATGTAAAAATGAGAAAAACAAAAAGCAAAGTTTCATCTTCATTATTAAAAGATATTGACATATTTAAAAGTCGTAAAACCGAATGAAAAGGGAAGATGCAGAAGAAAATTGTTTGTCTTTAAAGGCTTTCTAACTCAATGTGTCTGTCTTTCTGTTATCAGAAATAATCCAAACGATATATATATATATAATAACGTGCTCTTATTTGGTATAGAAATGTTATAAGCAGAAAAAATAGTTTTAAAAAATGCTGTTTCACAAGATTTGAATATTGTCTAATAAGCAGTAGTAAAAGGATGAGCTATTTGTTTCACTCTTTTCTTATATTTGTAATCTCTATGATATTGTCGTTTATGTTGAGAAGAAATGAACTATTTGTACGACATGTTTATTTATAATGATAATTCATCATTTTGTATTTGGAATAAAAGACCAAAATAGCGGAGGGTTTTCTCATTTCGAATTTATTAATACTGAATTAATTAAAATTACTTTTTATATATCCTAAGAAGGTTGGTATGTGGGTACTATTTAAAAAGGAATAAAAACACTTCTTGTGAACGCATTTCAAATGCTATTTGGGAAGTTAAGGCATATTATTTCCGTCGACCAGAAAGCAAGTCGGTTGTTATATCTATTTTCCCAGTGAGTCTTGCTTTGTAGACACCATAATTTTCCATGACACGCATCACGTAATTACGTGTTTCTGTATAAGGAATACGTTCAATCCAATCAATGACGTTATCGAGAGATTGACCTCGAGGATCGCCATAACGTTTTATCCATTCATTGACTCGACGGGGACCCGCATTATAGCCAATAAGAGTTAGTATATAGGATCCATTAAAACGTTCTAATTGTTCATTGAGAAAATGAGCACCTAATGTTGCATTATAATGAGCATCACTGCTAAATTTTTTAGGAGACCATGCGATTGAGTATTTTTTTGCCAGTGCTTTTGCTGTTGTAGGAAGCAATTGGAGTATACCTTGTGCACCTGCTTTTGATATGGCTGTTGGATTAAATTCGCTTTCTTGGCGTGCAATGGCATAGATAAGCGATTTTTCTTCTACAGAAATATTAGCAGAAGCTGGTATAGCTCCCAGAGGATGAGAGAGTGCACCGACATTTTTCCCCTGAAAAACAGCCATTTTTCCAATTTTGAGGCTGGTATAATAGTCTCCATTTTTTTCTGCCATAACAGCCAGAAGAGCTAATTCACCGGGGCTTTCTATTTTTTTTCCGAGCTCTCTATAAAAAATTTTAGCAAAATCAGCATAGCCGGCTGCTTCAAGACGTTGAATTGCTTTGATCGCTTTTCGTGCACTAAAATGTTGTCGCTCAGCGGTTGTTGGTTTGGGAAAGAAAACTTTAAGCTTTTTTTGGTTGAGTCGTGCAGCGGCTAATTGACCATAGTAAGTTGCACCAAAATGAGCTGCGCGATGAAAGTATTGCTGGGCATTTTGATGTTCTTCTAGCGTTTCTGCTGTTCGTCCCATCCAGTAATATCCACGTGATGCATAAAAAGGTAAAGAAGAGAGTTGAGGAATACGTGAAAAATGCTGCATTGCCAATTTAGGGTTATGAAGAAACCGTAGTGCATACCACCCTGCATGAAACTCAGCATCGACGGCTAATGCAGATGTTATACCAGTGTGCATTGCAACAAGTTGATAAGCAATTTTTGGTTTGTTTAAATCGAGCATTTCACGAGAAAGGGCGCGTTGTTCTTTCCACAATGAATGAGGGTTCATAAGGCGGAATGCATCTTTTGATGTTTTCATCATGAGTGCTGCTGCTGCATCATATTGCTCTGTTCGTCGAAGATGGCGTATTCGAGCAAACTGAAAAAGAGGATCTTTTTGCCATGATCTCTCTACAGCTTTTAATTTTTGTGTAGCTCTAGGATCATTTTTTTCAACGGCCACAAAAGCATTAAAAAGAGATTGAGCATGGGCTAATTTTGCAACGCGTGCTGCTGAATCAAAACGATGTGCATAGAGCATAAACTGCATGCGTCTCAAATGATCAATAGGTTTTAATGCAGCGTTTGCATTTTTAAGAACAAATACTTCTTCTTTTGCATTAAGCTGTGTTTTATGCCACCATGGCGCAATAACGTGTTGAGCACGAGTGGTTTGTCCCGTTGCGATAAGTGCTTTAGCGAAGAGAGCCACCCCTTGTGCTGTTTGGGGCGGGTGATGAGAAAATTTTTGGATGATTGCGCGTGTGACGTTGGTTTCGTTAAGAAAAGCACGTTCAGCATTGCGTTGCATCGTTTCTATACCGGGCCATCCTTTTAGCATGTTGATTGCATTAAATATTTCAGAACTGGGTATATTAGCTTGGTTTGACACCCCCAGCGCCCATGTCAAAATATGACGATCAAGGCTATGTTTTTCCATTGAATTACGAAGATTTATTGTTTTTGCAATATTGTTGTTTGCTAGTGCATCTAGCCCAGTTTTCAGTTGCTGAAGTGTAGCAGTATTGTGTGATGTAGTGTGTATCTGTTGAAGAGATTCTTGAGCTTCTTTTGCGGTAAAGGGAGTAGGGCGAACCAAAGGGATTGGTACTTTCCCTTGCAAAAGGGGTGTTTGCGCGTATGCACTTGAAAATAAAATTCTTATTGCCAGTATAAGTGTAGTAAAGGTTGATACGAAAAGAGAGGTGGAAAATACACGCATAGAGAAAAGACCTTGAGACCTTGCTTTTTGTAAAAACTTAAGGATTTATAGAATACAAGCATGAAAAACGCGTTAATATAGACGGCTTATTTTAAAGAAATGTTCAACATTTAAGGAGGGACATTTTCATTTTATGGGGGCTTTTTTTGAAATTCATCTTGCTTCAATGATAGAGCAAGATTATGTTCTATTTAAAATTTATAAAAGGCGATTATAAAAAAATAAAAGCAAACATTATAGGGAGTTTATCATGCTCAAGGGAGCTATAACTGCGCTTATCACACCGTTTGATAACAAGGGCGCGATTGATGAGAAGGCGTTTTGTGATTTTGTTGAATGGCAGATCACACAAGGGATTAACGGAGTAAGCCCTGTTGGGACAACAGGTGAATCAGCAACGTTAAGTCATGAAGAACATAAGCGGATTATAGAATTGTGTGTTGAGCAGGTTGCAAAGCGTGTTCCTGTTGTTGCTGGAGCGGGATCAAATAGCACAAGCGAGGCTGTAGAGCTTGCACAATACGCGCAAAAAGCTGGTGCAGATGCAGTTTTGGTTGTCACTCCCTATTATAATAGACCAAATCAATCTGGTTTATACAAGCATTTTTCTTCCATTGCCAAAGCTGTTTCTATTCCGATTATAATTTATAATATTCCTGGTCGTTCTATTATCGATATGGCTGTAGAAACGATGAAAGACCTTTATCAAGATTTTAACAATATCATTGGTGTTAAGGATGCAACGAGCAGAATTGAGCGCGTTAGTGAACAAGGTGAAAAGTGTGGAAAAGATTTTGTGCAGCTTTCCGGTGATGATTGTACGGCGTTAGGTTTTAATGCACATGGAGGTATGGGGTGTATTTCAGTTTCTTCTAATGTTGCTCCAAAGCTTTGTGCTGAACTTCAAGCCGCTTGTTTTCGTGGTGATTATAAAACAGCACGAGAATTAAATGATCGCTTGATGCCTCTTAATCGTGCTGTGTTTATTGAACCTAGTCCAGCAGGTATTAAATATGCTGCTGCAAAATTAGGATTTTGTGGTGATACTGTGCGTTCTCCTATTGTTCCATTAACAGAAAGAACAAAGAAGATTATTGATGCAGCCCTCAGTCATGCTGGTCTTTTAAAAGCATAAAATGATATTGACAAAGCCATGAATAAAAAAAAGAACGCGCCCGTACGGAAAATAATTGCTGACAATCGTAAAGCACGTTTTAATTTTGAAATCCTTAATAATCTCGAGGCTGGTCTTGTCCTTCAGGGAGCGGAAGTGAAGTCCTTACGTTCTAATCATGCCAATATTGCTGAAAGCTATGCGAGTTTTGAGAATGGGGAATTATGGTTAGTAAACAGCTATATTCCTGAATATACGCAGGCTAATCGTTTTAATCATGAACCACGACGTTTGCGCAAATTATTACTTTCAAAACGTGAGATGGCACGTTTTTTTAATGCAACGTCTCGTGAAGGAATGACACTTGTTCCTCTCAAACTTTATTTTAATGAACGAGGGCGCGTTAAGTTGGAGATCGCTCTAGCGCGGGGGAAAAAGCTTCATGATAAGCGCGAAACGGAAAAAAAACGTGATTGGGGACGTGAAAAAGCAAGACTTTTAAAAAGATATGGATGATGGATGCAATTTCGATATTCTTTATTTATAGCACTTTTTAAAACAGTTTTAGCATTGATCTAAGTATGTTTTTGCTGCTTGAAAGATTTGGTGAAACATGGCGTCTGTCAAGCGCCCAGTATTTGTATTATAACGAGAACAGTGATAGCTCGAAAAGATGCGTAATCTGCCGATGTTATTGATTTCACCGTGTCCAAAAGGGTGAGATAAAACTTTTGCATTAAGGGCACGTATCGTTGAATGGTGCGCAATGGTGCCTAAGGTAATAACGGCTTTAAGTTTGGGAAGATTTGTTAAAAGAGGTGAAAAGAAATAGCGGCACGTGTTAATTTCTGCACCGGTGGGTTTATTTTCTGGTGGAACACAACGAACAGAGTTAACAATTGCTGCATCAATAAGTTCAAGAGTATCGTCTGCTCTTTCTTCAAAGGTTCCTTGGGCAAAACCAAACTTTTTTAAAGTTGAATAAAGTAAGTGCCCAGCATAATCACCAGTAAATGGACGTCCAGTTCGATTTGCTCCGCGTAATCCAGGAGCAAGCCCAACAATAAGAAGGCGTGTTGTATCTGGCCCTTTATAAGGAAAGAATGGGCGCACCGGTGCGTTATACCAACTTGGTTCTTTTACACGCCAGCCAGCGATAAATTGATGAAGCCTAGGACATAAATTGCAATTTTGGGGTGGTTCTGGGCAAAGTGATGTTAATTGGCTATTCATGGTGTTAGGCATCAATCGTTTTTCTATTTTTTTGAGTCTTTATAGCGTATATGACGGGTTATGTTTTGATAAACAATCTATAATGAATATAAATAAACTTTTTTAGAAGAAAGTTTAATATAAACTTATTGCTCATTATTGTGTAAAGAGAGATCATCTTTCAGTAATTTATTCGATGAATAAGAGTGCGATACACATGATGTTCAAAGAAAAAGTTTTCTCTTTAGATAAAGATATTATCATAAAAAGTATGTATAAGGCTGCTGTTATTGCAAAGGGTTTAAACAGCAGGTATTCCTTTTAAAAGGATAAGGACTCCAGACAAGTATTTTGTCAAGAAAGACCTCCCTTTGTTTGAAGTCAATCTATTGGAATGCTTTTAAAAGAAATTTTGATAACAAGCATGAATAGGTTATACATTTTTATAAATTTTCCAAGAATTTTTTTAAATAAGTTCTTTAATCAAAAAATATAAAAGTTTGTGTTGTTTTTCTTGTGTTTTATTTTGATTATTGTATATACTCCTCTATCCGCTATTAAATTTTTTTATTTGAGAAAGAGGCATAAATGGCCCGCGTAACGGTAGAAGATTGTATTGATAAAGTTGACAACCGCTTTGAATTGGTACTTTTAGCAGGTCATCGGGCGCGTCAGATTTCACAAGGAGCGCAGATTACGGTTGATCGTGATAATGATAAAAATCCAGTTGTTGCTTTGCGTGAAATAGCAGAAGAAACATTGTCGCCTGCTGATTTAAAGGAAGACCTTATTCATTCGTTGCAAAAGCATGTGGAAGTAGATGAGCCAGAAATGGCAAGTGAATTTATTACCCATTCAGGTGAAGCTGAAAGTGTTTTTAATACGTCGTCGCAAGAAGAAGGTACTTCATTTGATCATATGTCAGAAGAAGAGCTTTTAGCGGGTATTGAAGGTTTGGTTGTTCCAGAAAAAAGTGACGATTATTAATTGCAGCAATTTATGTTACAGGAGTAAAGATACCTTGTCATATAAGGAGCAATTATTTTTCTTGTCTTTTATTGATAGGACATGTTCAATAAAGATTAGAGGTGTGAAAAGATAAAGGATATGCTCGTATGATGCGTCAGTGTGAGCTTGTTGGACGTGTTCAACGTTACAAGTCTGACGTAGATGAGGCTCTTTTAAACAGGGCCTATGATTATGCAATGAAAAAGCATGCACATCAAAAGCGTGCGTCAGGTGATCTTTATTTTTCTCATCCTTTAGAAGTTGCTGCTATTTTGACAGATATGCGGTTGGACGAGGCAACGATTGCTGTTGCTCTTTTGCATGATACAATTGAAGATACAAGCGCTACACGAGCAGAAATTGATCAGCTTTTTGGTTCTGAAATTGGGAAGTTGGTTGAAGGGCTTACAAAGCTTAATAAGCTTGATCTTGTATCAAAGAAAGCCGTACAAGCAGAAAATCTTCGTAAACTTCTTATTGCTATTTCTGATGATGTTCGTGTTCTTTTAGTCAAACTTGCTGATCGTCTTCATAATATGCGTACCCTTGGTGTTATGCGTGATGATAAACGTCGGCGAATTGCTGAGGAGACGATGGATATCTATGCGCCACTTGCAGGTCGTATGGGTATGCAGGATATGCGTGAGGAATTAGAGGATCTCTCTTTCTTTTATTTAAATCCAGAAGGTTATCGTACGATTACCAATCGACTTTCTGAATTATTGAAACACAACCGTGATTTGCTTTCCACAATTGAAAATGAATTGACAAAACTTTTTTTCGAGCATGGCATTAAAGCAGATGTTAAAAGCCGTCAGAAAAAATCTTATTCAGTTTTTCGCAAAATGGAAAGTAAAGCATTATCTTTTGAACAATTATCGGATATTTTTGGATTTCGTGTGATTGTTGAGTCCGTGAATGATTGTTATCGTGCTCTTGGTGTCATTCATACGACATGGCCAATGGTTCCTGGTCGTTTTAAAGATTATATCTCTATACCAAAGCAAAATGATTATCGTTCTATTCATACAACAATTGTTGGTCCTTCAAGACAACGTGTTGAGTTGCAAATTAGAACGGCTGCTATGGATGAAGTTGCTGAATATGGGGTTGCTGCTCATTCCATATATAAAGAGCACGGTTCCAATTATTCGACTGTGAAGTTATCAAGTGAAACGAATGCCTATGCATGGTTGCGTCAAACGATACAATCTTTGTCTGATGGAGATAATCCAGAAGAGTTTTTAGAACATACAAAACTTGAGCTTTTTCAAGACCAAGTTTTTTGTTTTACGCCGAAAGGTCGATTAATTGCTTTTCCTAAAGGAGCTACGCCTATTGATTTTGCTTATGCCGTCCATACAGATATCGGTGATTCTTGTGTTGGTGTAAAAATCAATGGTCGTATTATGCCTTTAATGACCAAATTAAAAAATGGTGATGAGGTTGATATTATTCGCTCACACGCTCAAATTCCGCCAGCAGCATGGGAATTTCTTGTTGTCACGGGTAAAGCACGTTCAGCTATTCGACGAGCAAGTCGTGCAGCGGTACGTAAACAATATTCGGGTTTAGGATATCGTATTCTCGAGCGTTCATTTGAATATATGGGAAAGCAATTTTCAAAAGACCTTTTGAAGAAAGTTTTGCCACGTTTAGCACGTAAAGATGTAGAGGATGTATTGGCTGCTGTTGGGCGTGGAGAGCTGTTTTCCGCTGATGTGATTAAAGCGGTTTATCCTGATTATCAAGATCACCGTGTGGTACAAAAGTCATCTTTTAAGCCTGGGGAAGAAGGTTGGTTTAATATTGAAAATGCTCAAGGTATGATTTTTAAAGTTCCAGAAAATGAAAAGAATGCAATGGTCGAGAATCATCAATCTAAAGCCTTGCCTATTAGAGGAACCCGTGGAGATATACCCGTACGTTTTTCACCGGAAGGAGCAGTACCTGGAGATCGGATTGTTGGTATTATGCAGCCAGGAGCTGGGATTGTTATTTATCCAATACAGTCTTCAGCTTTGATGGCGTATGATGATCAGCCAGAACGATGGATTGATGTCCGCTGGGATATTGATGCCCAAATGAATGAACGTTTTCCTGCACGGATGAATATTTTAGTTGTAAATAGTCCTGGTTCTTTGGCTGAAATTACACAAATAATTTCTGCTAACGATGCCAATATCCAAAATTTATCTTTTATCCGTACAGCACCAGATTTTACAGAAATTATGATTGATTTGGAAGTGTGGGATTTAAAACATTTGAATCGTATTTTTTCTCAGTTAAAAAAGGCAGGTTCAGTAAGTACAGTACGGCGGGTTCATGGATAAAAAGAAAGATTTTGCAATGAATACACAAGATGTCATTGATATTTTTAAACAAGCAGATGCTATTCTAGAAGGGCATTTTATTTTAACATCGGGGCGCCATAGTGCGACTTATATGCAAAAAGCGAAAGTATTCATGCATGCTGACTTGACGGAAAAGTTATGTCGTGGATTGGCTGAAAAAATCAAAAAATCTATCGAGGGAAAAATTGACTATGTTGTTGGTCCCGCAATTGGCGGTCTTATTCCTTCCTATGAAACTTCACGTCACCTTGGTGTTCCTTCTCTTTGGGTAGAGCGTATAAATGGCATCTTTGAATTGCGTCGTTTTGAAATCAAGAAGGGTGCACGGGTTGTTATTGTTGAAGATATTGTAACAACGGGTCTTTCCATTCGTGAGACTGTTGAAGCGCTTGTTGCAGCAGGAGCAGAGGTGTTGGCCAGTGCATGTATCCTTGATCGTTCTGGTGGTAAGGTCAATGTTGGAGTTCCATTGATTGCGCTTGCTGAATACGAGATAACCTCTTATGCTAGTGATGCACTTCCTGCAGAGCTTTCTGTTCTTCCCGCGATTAAACCAGGCAGTCGAAATATTTAATTGTCGTTCTATTTTTTTTGTGCAAAAGCTTAAAAAGATTAATTTGGATGATATAGATTATTTCATCATCAAAAGATGTATATTGAGAGTCATATGCTTTTTCGTCGTCGAGAACCAATAGATTTTGTAACGCGTATTCGACTTTGGTTATGGCCACGTCGTTCATTTTCTCGCTCATTTTGCTACATACATAAACGTATTTTGCGTATATCAGCAACACCGCATGAAGTAGCATTAGGGGTTGCTGTTGGCGTTTTTTTAGCTTGTTCCCCTTTCTTTGGGCTGCATATTATTTTGGCAATATTTTTTTCTTGGCTTTTGCGTGCAAACTTTGCTGCCGCAATCATTGGGACAATTTTTTCTAATCCACTCACATTTTTATTGATTGTCATGGCTGATTATAAAGTAGGGTATTTTTGTTTATCACTTTTTAGCGATGTCAAAGAGATTTCTCTTTCGCAAATTCGTGCTCTATTTAATGGTTTGACATTGTCAAATCTCTCTCTCCTCTTTAAAGGCGCATGGGACACAATTATGAGTCCTATGATTTTAGGGGGAACTCTTTTAGGTATTGTTTTTGGTGGTTTATCTTATATAGGTGTTTACAGAGCAACGGTTCGTTTTAAACAAAAGCGATATCAAAAGATTATAAAAAAAAGGCGTTTAAAGAAGCGCTCATCGCCTGTATTAAAACAGAAATAAATTTAAGAAAGATCGGGTAATATCTTATGATTATTGGTCTTGGAAATGATCTGGTTGATATACGACGTATTGAGAAAATGTTGGTTCGTTATGGTGAGCGTTTTATCCAACGTATTTTTACGGATATTGAAAGAAATAGATCTGAAAATCTCAAAAAAAGCTCCTCGTCCTATGCAAAAAGATTTGCTGCTAAAGAAGCATGTGCTAAAGCCTTAGGAACGGGAATCGCTTGTGGTATCAATTGGAAAGACATGGGGGTAGTTAATTTGCCATCTGGTAAACCAATAATGCAATTAACAAATCGTGCGCAAGTGCAACTTCAAAAGTTATTACCTCCTCATCATGATGCAGTTATTCATCTTAGCATAACAGATGATTTTCCTTGGGCACAGGCATTTATTATTATCGAAGCACTTCCACGTGGATAGATGGCGTGAGAGATTGTGCTTTTGTTATTTGAATATTATGATGAAAAAAATTATATCTGTGATGAGAAGGCAGTTGGTGATGATCCAAAAAGATAAAGTGCATAAAAAAGAAAAAAAAGGTGGGCTTCGTGAATTTATTTCTGTTTTAATACAGGCTTTGCTTTTAGCAGCGTTTATTCGGACACTTTTTTTCCAGCCGTTTAGTATTCCTTCCGGTTCAATGCGTCCTACTTTGTTGGTGGGAGATTATCTGTTTGTTTCTAAGTATGCATATGGGTATTCTCGTTTTTCCATCCCCTTTTCTCCTCCTCTTTTTTCTGGACGGATTTGGGCATCTCAACCTCAACGTGGAGATGTGGTCGTTTTTCGCTTACCAAGTAATCCGAAGATTGATTATATAAAACGCGTTGTTGGGCTACCAGGTGATCGTATACAAGTCCGTCAAAGTGTCCTTTATATTAATGATGAGGCTGTTTCACGTCACTTTATGGGGGAGATTGATAATTCTGATATAACAGAGGTTAACTATCCTGTTGAGGTTTATCGCGAGACAATGCCTAACGGTGTTAGTTATGATACACTTGATTTAGCTTTCATCCCGAAAGTTGATGATACAGAAGTCTTTGAAGTTCCTCAAGGACATTACTTTATGATGGGAGATAACCGCGACAATTCAGATGATAGTCGTTTAGATGTAGGCTATGTTCCAGAAGAAAATCTTATTGGTCGCGCGAGCGTGATTTTCTTTTCTATCAGTAATGGTTCAAGTGCTTGGCAGATTTGGCGCTGGCCATTTGATGTGCGTTGGAAACGTTTGTTTTCTTTCATAAATACGGTTCATGATTTGCCGCTTATCAAGCAAGGAAACAACGATGAAACGTCTCATGATTGATCAGCTTTTCAAGCTGACGGGGCATCGTTTTAAAGATGAAGAGAGGTTAAAGAAGGCATTAACACACTCGAGTGTACAAGATTCGGAACAGGGGAATTATGAACGACTAGAGTTTCTAGGGGATCGGGTTTTAGGGCTTTTGATTGCAGAGATGCTGTATCAACTTTTTCCTCAGGCAAGTGAAGGTGAATTATCAGTCCGTTTAAATCATCTGGTCAATGCACAGACATGTGCTGATATTGCGCGTGAAATGAGACTTCCTGATATGATCCGTGTTGGTTTTGAGATGAAAAATTTTGAGGGGCGTCGACTTATCAACATGCATGCAGATGTCGTGGAAGCTTTGATTGCCGTAATATATCTCGATGGAGGATTGGAAAGCGTTCGCCCTTTTATTCAAAAATATTGGCAAAGTCGGGCAAAGAAAATGGATGCTGGTCGACGTGATGCCAAGACAGAATTACAGGAATGGGCGCATATCCAAGGCAATGCACAACCACATTATCAGGTTATAAAACGTTCAGGTCCAGATCACGATCCTGTTTTTATGGTAGAGGTCAGTATTTCTGGGTTTGCTTCAGAGATTGGGCAGGGAAGCTCCAAAAGATATGCTGAAAGAATGGCAGCTGAAAAAATTTTGCGACGAGAGGGTGTATGGAAAACAGTAGGAAAAAATGATCATGAGTGACGTTATGAAAAAGCGTTCTGGGTTTGTTGTGCTTATTGGGATGCCTAATGCCGGTAAATCGACATTGGTTAATCAATTGGTTGGAACAAAGGTTTCAATTGTAACACATAAGGTACAAACAACACGAACTTTAATCCGCGGTATTGTCATTCATGATGATGTGCAAATTGTGTTGGTTGATACACCGGGTGTTTTTCGTCCCCATAAGCGCTTAGAACGAGCCATGGTCTCTGCTGCTTGGGGAGGGGCTAAGAGCGCTGATGTTCTACTCGTTTTAATTGACGCTCAAAGTGGTCTTTCGGATGAAGTTGATATGATGTTAGATATTGTAAACAATATGAAACAAGAAAAAGTTCTTGTTCTTAATAAGGTTGATACAGTTGTTAAATCATCTCTTCTAGCGTTAACCACTAAAATAAATGAACGTGTAAAGTTTGCGCAAACATTTATGATTTCTGCTCTAAACGGTTCTGGTTGCAAGGATTTACTTCATGCGTTGAGTAACATGATGCAGGAAGGGCCATGGTATTATCCGGAAGATCAAATTTCTGATATGCCTATGCGTCATCTTGCTGCTGAAATTACGCGTGAAAAACTTTTTCTTCGTCTTCATGATGAACTTCCTTATTCCTCAACGGTTGAAACAGAAAACTGGGAAGAGCGTTCAGATGGTTCCGTTAAAATTAATCAAGTTATTTATGTCGAGCGTGAGAGTCAGAAAAAAATTGTCTTAGGAGCAAAAGGCGATACAATTAAAGCGATTGGTCAAGCAGCACGTAAAGAACTCATGGAAATTATGGATCAAAAGGTGCATCTTTTTCTCTTTGTGAAAGTGCGAGATAATTGGGATACCGATCCAGAACGTTATCGTGAAATGGGATTGGATTTTTTAAAATAAGATTTTTAAAAATAATTAAAGTAAAATGAAGTGGAAAGAACAAGCCGTTATACTTGGTACACGCCAATATGGTGAAACAAGTGTTATTCTTGAGATTATGACACGTGAACATGGTCGTTATATGGGAGTGGTAAAAGGGGGGCGCTCGCGTCGCATGGCAGCTCTTCTTCAACCTGGAAATTTTGTGGAGGCTGAATGGTGGGCTCGTTTAGACGAACATTTGGGACTTTTTCGGCTTGAAGCTCTTGATTTACATGCGGCACGATTAATCTGTCTACCAGAAGCACTTTATGCTTTGCAATTGATAGCTTTTCATTTGCGGCTTCTTCCCGAACGTGATCCGCACCCCATTTTATATGATATTTTACACCTTTTTATGCAGAATTTTGATGAACCATTTGTAAATGCAGAATTGCTTGTACGTTTTGAAATGCGGCTTCTTGAAGAACTTGGTTTTGGTCTTGATTTATCTTGTTGTGCTGCAACAGGTCGTCAGGAAAGGCTTCATTACGTATCACCAAAATCTGGACGGGCTGTCTGTGAAGAAGCAGGGGAACCTTGGAAAAAAAAGCTTCTCATTCTACCACAGTTTCTTGTACACAGAACGACTCGTCCTGCTGATTTTAGTGACATAATAAATGGTTTTATACTGACGGGTTTTTTTCTTATGCGTCATGTCTGGGAGCCACGAGATATAAAGCAGCCGTCAGTGCGCATGAATTTGATACAATTGTTTGAGCGTCAATTTGGTGTACAGGCATTAATTGGTTGATCTGATGATAATTGAATGGGAAAATGAGAATTTTAAAGACAATTGCTGAAGTCCGCCAATATACTTCAGAGGAACGACGTTTAGGTTTTTCGATTGGTTTTGTTCCAACAATGGGGGCATTGCATGATGGCCATCTTGCATTAGTACAGTATGCAAGAGCAATGTGTGATCGCGTAGTGGTTTCTATTTTTGTCAATCCAAAGCAATTTGGACCTCATGAAGATTTTTCTCAATATCCAAGAGATTTGAAGGGCGATTGTGCTTTGTTAAAAGAAGCAGGTGTTGAATGTGTTTTTGCTCCTTCTGTCGATGAAATGTGGCCACTGGGGAATGATACAATTGTACAAGTGAAAAAATTATCACGTATTTTGATGGGAAAATTACGTCCGGGGCATTTTTGTGGTGTAACAAGCGTTGTTGCTAAACTTTTTAACATTGTCCAACCAGATAAGGCTTTTTTTGGGGAAAAAGATTTTCAACAAATTTTAATTATTCGGCGTATGGTTGAAGATTTGGCTTTTCCTATTGAAATCGTTGGAGTTCCTATTCTACGGGAGTCAGATGGTGTAGCGTGTTCTTCACGCAATCAGCTTTTAACATTAGAAGATCGTAAAGCTGCCAAAATTATTCCTGAAAGTGGAAAAGCTGCTGAAAAGCTTTATCATGAAGGTGAACGGTCGGTTGATAAATTATGCAAAACTGTTCGTGATATTTTACAACAAGAAACGCGTGCAATCATTGAAGCGATAGATTTACGGGATATGGAAACTTTATGCGTGGTTAAAGGAACATTGAATAAACCAGCAGTTTTACTTCTTACTGTCCGCTTTGGTGAGATAAGGCTGATTGATCAATATATATTGCAAGAGAAGGGTGGAAAATGAGTGTACATAAAACCGTAAAGCGTATAACATCTTCCGAAATACGTGCACGAAAGGGACAACAGCCAATTGTTTCTTTAACAGCTTATCAAGCTTATACTGCGCGGATTGCTGATCCATATTGCGATATCCTTTTGGTTGGTGATAGCGTTGGGATGGTTGTGTATGGGTTTGAGACAACGCTTCCTGTTAATTTAGATATGATGATTTCACACGGGAAAGCCGTGGTGCGTGGATCTCAAAAAGCTCTTGTTGTTATTGATATGCCTTTTGGTTCTTATGAGGAAAGTCCAGAGCAAGCTTTTTTAAATGCATCGCGCATTCTTGCACAAACGGGGTGTGGTGCAGTTAAGCTTGAAGGGGGCGTTTATATAGCCGAAACAGTAGATTTTTTGTGTAAACGTGGCATTCCAGTGATGGGGCATATCGGTCTTACACCCCAAGCAATGAATCGTTTTGGTGGTTTTAAAACACAAGGACGCAAGGAGAATGATTGGCAAAGAATTGAAGCAGATGGAGCAGCGATTGAAGAGGCAGGTGCTTTTGCTGTTGTTTTAGAAGCAATGGTTGAACCTTTAGCGGTGAAACTGACAGATAAGCTTTCTATCCCTACGATCGGTATAGGGGCGTCCAATCAATGTGATGGGCAAGTATTGGTTATGGAAGATATGTTGGGCTATGGTTCTCATGTGCCAAAATTTGTACGCCGTTATGGAGACCTTGAACAAGCCATGGAAACTGCAATAAAGAATTATGCAGAGGATGTCACATCTCGTGCTTTCCCAGCGGATAATGAAGTTTATAAACTAAAATAAACTTCAGTTTAAGATGAAAGGTTTGACAAGAGAACATTTGTTATTTTGATAATGAATGTGCATTTTTAATATATTTTGTATGCAATTTGAACTGTGATTTTTTCCATTTCTTTAATGAAGTCACGCCTCTCATGCAAAACAGAACGCCATTGGGTCGCTAATTCACATGCTTTTTTAAAGAAAGCTTTCTTAAGGTACCCAACCTATTTCGCGACGGCGTTCGTGAATAGTATAGTGGTAAGTCCCTTATGAAGTGTATAAAATTTATAGAGTACTCCCGTCTTTACGCTTCATAAGAGAGCAAGCCGGCATCATCACACACTTTGCCAATTTTCAATGCTGCGACAGCGCTTAGCACTTGAGATGGTTCATAAGAAGCATTTTAACTCTTTCTTTAAAAAATTTTACCCACACGCCAGACCCGCTTGTGGTGTGCAAGAGAATGATTTTGATTGATTCAATATAAACAGATTTGAAATGAGTGAAGCTTACGATATTAGGAGCTCTCATTCAAAATGAAAAAACAATGAATTATTATTATAAGTCAGTGTGATGATTCTGTAATGACAAGGAATCAACAATGCGAAGGGGCTATAATCTTTGGACATCCAAGTCATTAAAGCGCGTTAAAAATGCGTTTTCAATGTGTTGGGTAGAATAGGGGGATAAATTCAGATCATCGGGTAAAATATTATTGGGAGAGCCAAAATAGTGAAGGGCTTCTTCTGTATTAAATCCAGCAAGCGTAATCGCTTCATAATAGGCAGCGATACGGTCGGCTTGTTTAATTTTTTTTAAAAGTTTTTGAGAAAGATCAACGGGAAGAGAAAAGCGCATGTGGATAGCATCTTGGATGCGCTTTTCAACGCGTTCATATTGTTTTCCTATAACAGCTTTAAAAGGGGAAATCATATCGCCGATGACATATTCTGGAGCATCATGAAGAAGGGCATAAAGACATTCGTTGCTTCCCGATTGTGGAAAAAGTTTTTGAAATATTTGTTCAACCAAAAGTGAATGTTGTGCAACAGAATAGGCATGCTCTCCTCGTGTTTGACCGTTCCAACGTGCTACGCGAGCAAGTCCATGGGCAATATCTTCAATTTCAACATCAAAAGGAGAAGGGTTGAGAAGATCAAGTCGCCTTCCAGAGAGCATTCTTTGCCAAGCGCGGGCTTCTCCATTTTTTAATAATTCAGCTTTAGCCATGAGTGTTTTCTATAGTATTTTCAGGAAAGGTAAAATTCATATTTTCAGCAATGCTTATAGTGACAGGAATGTTTTTTACAGTAAAGGGGATGTTATGATCCATAGCATCTTTGACGTGGTCAATACGCATTAAAGCAAGAGCCTCATTTTCTACACATGTTCCCAAGTAGCCAAGCACTTTTGTTCCTGCTTCAATGCTAGATTGAGGGGTTAATTTACACTGGCCTTTTACAATAAAAATACGGCGACGTGCTGCACGGCGGTGGTGCATTCGTGAAACAATTTCTTGTCCAATATAACATCCTTTATTGAATGCAAGTCCATTGATTTGATCGTAATTAATATCATGAGGAAAGACTTTGCCAATTTCATAGTCTTGATCACTTTCCGCAATTGCATAACGGATACGCAATTGATTCCATGTGTCATGATATTCTGAAGTTAAAAAAGGTTTTTTGCCATAGATTCGTATTATTTTTTCTTTTTGTGGGAAGCGTTTATCAACAAAACTTGAATCAAAATTTAAAGCATCTGATTCATTATTCAAAGAAACTGTAACAAGCTCTTGGAATGGTTGTGTAATTTCTACTTTTTTGCGCAGCTTATAGAGCAACAGACGCTTATGGAGCGTATCAGCTAAAGGCATCCTGATATCAATCAGGTAACCATCTTCTTTTTTTCCGATAAGAAAATCAGCAAGAACCTTTCCTTGTGGGGATAAAAGGGCTCCAGGGAAAAGTTCCTGTGGACTGATTTTTTTTACATCTGTCGTGATCAGGGATTGTAGAAAATCTGTTGCTTCTTCGCCTGTAATTTGAATAAGTCCGCGGTTTTTTAAGCAAATGGCATTTTGTTTTTCAATCATGGTTCTTGCCTTTCTGCTCAAAGTTACATAATCGATAAGTGAGCAATATGTAAGGAGCGTGGTTATGTTTAAAACATTTGATACAATTTTTAAAGGTGCAACACTTGTGAATCATGATGGAAGAAGCAAGCGTGATATTGGTATTACAAATGGTCGTATTGCTGAAATAGGCGACCTTACATGTGCATCGGCTAGTGAGGTCATTGATTGTACGGGGCTTCATATTTTACCAGGAATTATTGATAGCCAAGTGCATTTTCGTGAGCCAGGAAATGAATATAAGGAGGATTTGGAAAGTGGCTCGTATTCTGCTGTGTTAGGGGGTGTTACGGCAGTTTTTGAAATGCCTAATACCAATCCATTGACAACATCAGAAGAAACATTAAGCGATAAGGTTCAACGCGCATTTCATCGAATGCATTGTGATTTTGCATTTTGGGTTGGAGGAACGCGTGAAAATGCTCATGAACTATCTGAATTAGAAAGACTTCCTGGTGCGGCTGGAATTAAAGTCTTTATGGGGTCCTCTACCGGTGATCTTTTGGTTGATGATGATGAAAGTGTACGCCTTATTTTGAAGAATACACGCCGTCGTGCGGCTTTTCATTCTGAAGATGAGGCGAGGCTCAAAGAGCGTAAAATATTGCGTATTGAAGGGGATGCATCGTCACATCCGATTTGGCGTGATGAAGTTGCGGCATTAAAATGTACGCAGCGTTTGGTAAAAATTGCTCATGAGACGAAGGCTCGGATTCATGTGTTACATCTTTCGACAGAAGAAGAAATTGATTTTCTAAAAAAACATAAGGATGTTGCAACAATTGAAGTGACACAACATCATTTGACGCTCACGGCTGATGATTATAAGAAGTTTGGTACATTAATTCAGATGAATCCGCCTATTCGTGAGCCGCGCCACCGTGACGCTCTTTGGTACGGTGTTCAACAAGGAATTATTGATGTCTTAGGTTCAGATCATGCGCCTCATACTCTTGAAGAAAAACTTCAACCTTATCCCTCTTCACCTTCAGGTATGACAGGCGTGCAAACAACAGCAGCAATTATGTTGACACATGTGAATGCAGGAAAAATATCTCTTGAACGTTTTGTTGATCTTACTTCACATGGCCCTAGTCGTATTTTTGGTATAAGTTGTAAAGGGCGCATTGCTGTTGGGTTTGATGCTGATTTAACCATTGTTGATCTTAAGCGAGAGGAAATTATTACGAATAGCTTAATTGGTTCTCGCGCCGGTTGGACACCTTATGATGGTCAAAAAGTTAAAGGTTGGCCTGTTGGGACTATTATCCGTGGTATGCGCGTTATGTGGGAAGGTGAAATTGTCACACCTTCACAAGGAGAGCCTGTTAAATTTATGGAAACTTTGGTGTAAACAGATTAAAATTATAAGTATGCCGTAAAATACCATCCTTTAGAGTGGTGATATAGGGTATGTCAGCCTCTTTGGTACATAAGTGTTTTTTTAATGAGTGGTGAATATTCTTAGGCTTGTTTGTAGAAACTATGCAGCAAATTACATGTGCTAGAAGCCAAGAGAAACCTTGTTCAACAAGAACCTAGATTATTTACAGAGCAAATTTAGTTAAAAATCTTTGTCCGTTAAAGTGTGGGGAGGAAGCCAAAGAACAGTTTTGTATGGGGAAAAAGGCGCATATGAATAAAAGCGTATCAAGACATTATTCTTTAAACGTCTCTCTATTTTCAGAGCTGGTTTATTGCTCCCCGCATTTGTGAAAGGAGTATCATTGATATCGCTAAGATTGAGAGAGCTACTTTTTGTATAGATTAATTATTTATAATGCATGAGGAGGTTTTCAGATAAAATTCTTCCTTCCTCAATGTATCTTTGGTTGGCTTCAATGGCTGCTTGTGTACAATGATGATAATTTTCTGAGAAAGCACGATACGCTTCATTAAACGCTTCATAAAAATAAGCACGTCTTTGTGGAATGGGGCGTTCTGCTTCAATCAGTGCATTCATATAGTCATACCATTGGTTTGTTGGAGGCTCGCAAAGATTTTGGAGAGAATGCAATGATCCCAAAATTTCTGCTAGTCGGAGTAATTTTTTTTCATAAGGTGGAGATTGTTGTGCAAAGGTTGGCATTGAAATGACAAGAAATATTAAAATAATGATGTTCATCAATCTATACCGCATTATTTTTATTGCTTTCTTTGAATAAAACTCTGTAAAGATAAAATAATTTTGTCATGAGAACGGTGTAAAAAAATAAAGTTAATTGCTACATTATTCTCAATTATTGATTATAAAATATAGGGCGTAAGAGGCAGTAAGGAACCCATTGTGGAATATTGAAAATACTGACGAAGCTTTGTGTGGTTAAAAATTTAAGATTTTCTTTCTGCAAACTATCTATTTTTCACATAGATTTATATTGTATTGCCTATAGATTTTTTTCTAAGCTCATTTTCTTTAAGGAGAGAAAGCATCTCTAATGATAGAACGCTTTTGTCCAATCAAATAAAATAGATTGTTTTTATGATAAACGATGGATACAGCCGTAAATACAATGGGAAAATGGTAAGAAGAATTTACTATAAGATACAAGTTTTTAGCTTAAACCGCGTAATACAATGATTTGAGATAAGATACATCTAAAAGGATCGGTGCATAATATCGTCCATGGAGTCAATAAATGAAAGAGTTGCGATTTTATAATACGCTAACACGTAAAAAAGAAAAATTTACACCAATAGATGCGACAAGAGTACGCCTTTATGTTTGTGGACCGACAATTTATGATTATGCGCATATAGGAAATGCACGTCCTGTTATTGTTTTTGATATTTTATTTCGCTTATTGCGTCATGTTTATGGCAATGAGCATGTTCTATATGCACGTAATATTACAGATGTCGATGATAAAATTAATGCACGAGCAGCTAGCGAATATCCAAACGTATCATTGAATGAGGCTATTCGTCACTTAACAGAACGTACATATTCTCAGTTTCAGCAAGATACCATAGCACTTGGTTGTCTGTTGCCAACCAGTCAGCCACGCGCCACTGAGCATTTAGAGGAGATGCGCTCTTTAATTGAAAGGTTGCTTGAAAAGGGGCACGCTTATGAAGCGGAAAATCATATATTATTTTCTGTAAGTAGCATAAAAAATCCTCCCCATTATGGGGCATTTGCAAATCGTTCTTTAGATGAAATGAGGGCGGGGGCGCGTATCGATGTTGCTGCTTATAAAAGGGAAGAGATGGATTTTGTTTTGTGGAAGCCTTCTGTGGAAGGAGAACCAGGTTGGAAATCACCGGGCGGAATTCCTGTTTTAGGTCGTCCAGGTTGGCATATTGAATGTTCTGCAATGTCAATGGCAAAGTTATTAGCGCCCTATGGCGGTGGTTTAACCTGTGATGATCCGACCGCCAATGTTTTTGATATCCATGGTGGTGGAATTGATTTAATTTTTCCTCATCATGAAAATGAGATTGCACAAAGTTGTTCAGCTTTTGGGACGGAGCGAATGGCTAATTTTTGGATGCATAATGGTTTTTTACAAGTTGAAGGCAAAAAGATGTCGAAAAGCTTTGGCAATTTCATAACTATTCGTTCTGTTTTAGAGAATAATTTGGGGGAGTTTAATGGTATTTTAACCGATGAAATGAAGCAAAATTGGGCTGGTTTGTCTGCGCGTTTTTCGATGTTGCAAACGCATTATCGTGAACCATTAAATTGGACAGCACAGCGTTTAATACAATCGAGCAGCGAACTGTATCGTTGGTATGAATGGCTTCGCAGCAAAAAGAGTGAGATGAAAAACAATGAAGCAATTGATGATACTTTGATAGATGCACTTAGTGATGATCTTAATACTCCAAAAGCACTGACTCTTTTGCGAAAATTTTATAAAGAAGGAAATGCTTTGGCTCTTCTGAATGGGATGAATTTATTAGGACTGTTAAGACAAGAATGGATTAAAGAAATAGATTGCCCATTATTTACGAGAAAAACTTTCCTTGATACAAAATTTATTGATCAGCGCATTGCCGAAAGACTAAGACTTATCCATAATAAAGAGTGGGAAGCTGCGGATACAATTCGTGATGAGCTTGCAGCCAAGGGGGTTCTTTTAAAAGACAGTAAGGATCCGCAGAGTGGTGAGCGCATAACTGTGTGGGAAATAAAGCGACACTAATGTCTCTATTCCAGCAGCTCCATAAAAAAGGAGAATATGATGGAATTTTTATATCATTATGGGTATGTTGCACTAAAACTAGTTGTAGGACTTATCGCTTTCCTCTTGATTTTAAGAACCACAGGTCGTGGTAGTCTTAGTCAAATGACGCCAGTTGATTTGGTAAGTAATTTTGTCATGGGAAGTATTATTGGAGGCGTTATTTATAGTCCGGATGTTAGCAGTATTCAATTGTTGATTGTCTTATTTATTTGGCAGACTTTAGTCACATCTCTTAATTTTCTGATGCGCTATTCAGTTTTTTTTCGTCGTCTTATTGCAGGACGACATATTGCATTGGTTTTAGATGGAGTATTTCAAGTGGATAAGATTAAAAAATTAGGTATCAGTGTGAATGATCTGATTACAATGTTGCGCATTAAAGGCTGTAGTTTACATGAAGCTGCTTTCGTTCGTTTAGAAACCAATGGCGATTGTTCCGTTATTAAAAAGGAAGAAGGAAAGAAGTCTATCATTTTAATACAAAATGGTGAAATTCTTGATAAGGGGCTGAAAGAGATTGGTAAAACAAAAAAATGGCTTCAGGCAGAATTGAAAAAAAAACATGTAAAAGTTGAAAATTTATTTGCAGCAGAGTGGTATGAAAATACAGATCAAAATAATAAATTGTATAGTGGATTATTTCTTGTTCCTTTTTCAAAAACAGTCTAACTTCAAAAAACAGGTAGGTATAGCTTATTGGAAGCCATAATGAAGAGATGAATCTATAAATAACCACAGAGGGTATTTTGCCTGTTTGTGCGGATGATAGAGAAGTAAGGACTTTATGAAACGCAATGAAATGACAAAAACTGTATCATCAGATACAGGGAAGACTCTGCACACACTTTACAATTTATGGCCCTATATGTGGCCGGTAGGGCGGCGTGATCTAAAAATGCGTGTGCTATGGGCAATATTTTATCTTGTTTTGGCTAAGCTCGTTCTCATATCTGTACCGTATTTATTTAAATATTCTACGAATGTGCTTGATTCAAGCTTTCAGCTACCTGAATGGTTCCCATCCAGTTGGATTATTCCCATCATGCTTGTTTTGGCATACAATGTCGCGCGTATTATGCAGGCTGGATTAAATCAATTACGCGATTCCCTGTTTGCCACTGTTGGTCAATACGCTGTTCGTCAATTAGCTTATAAAACCTTTGTACATATGCATGAGTTATCTTTGCGATTTCATTTGGAACGCCGAACAGGTGGGCTTTCTCGTGTGATTGAGCGTGGAACAAAAGGAATCGAAGCGATCGTAAGATTTTCAATTCTTAGTACAGTACCAACAGTTTTAGAATTTATATTAACGGCACTGGTATTTTATATAAGTTATGGGTGGCATTATCTTCTCATTGTTGTTGTAACGGTTGGATTATATATTTTGTTTACCATTAAGGCGAGTGATTGGCGTATTCGCATTCGACAAAAAATGAATACAGCGGATACTGAGGCGAATACTCGCGCTGTTGATTCTCTTTTGAATTTTGAAACGGTCAAATATTTTGGTAATGAAACTCTAGAAGCCGATCGATTTGATGCTTCTATGGTAGGTTATGAAAAAGCCGCAACAAAGATTTGGACATCTTTAAGCTGGCTTAATTTTGGTCAGACTCTTATCTTTGGTATTGGAATGACGATCATGATGCTGATGTCAGCTTATGAAGTTTTTTATAAGACACAAACTTTAGGAGATTTTGTTTTTATTAATGCGCTTTTAATGCAACTTTCCATTCCACTAAATTTTATTGGTTCAATGTATCGTGATATTCGACAAGGTTTAACGGATATTGAAGCAATGTTTGATCTTTTAGATGTTCAGAAAGAGATCGTTGATAAATCGGATGCTAAACCGTTAGAGATAAGCGATGGGACCATTTGTTTTCATCAGGTAAAGTTTTCCTATGATTCGAGACGTCAGATTCTCAGAGATATTGATTTTGAAGTTCCTGGAGGAAAAACAGTCGCTATTGTCGGTCCATCGGGTGCCGGTAAATCTACTATTTCTCGGTTGCTTTTTCGGTTTTATGATGTTGATGCAGGCTCTATCACAATTGATGGGCAGGATATTCGTGACGTAACACAAAAGAGTTTGCGTGAAGCGATTGGCATGGTCCCACAAGATACGGTGTTATTTAATGATACAATTGCCTATAATATTTGCTATGGGCGTCCAAGTGCTACAGATGAAGAGATGCGCAAAGCTGCTGAAATGGCACAAATATCAAAATTTATTGAAATTTTACCGGAAGGTTTTCAGTCTATGGTAGGAGAGCGAGGTCTCAAATTATCAGGTGGTGAAAAACAACGCGTGGCTATTGCACGGACACTTTTAAAAGCTCCTCCACTTCTTATTCTAGATGAAGCAACGGCGGCTCTTGATACGGCGACGGAACAGGAAATTCAACAAGCATTGGATATTGTAAGCCGTGGACGTACAACATTGATTATTGCGCACCGTCTTTCTACTGTTATCAATGCGGATGAAATTTTAGTTCTTAAAAGTGGTCGTATTATTGAAAATGGGACGCATACAGAGCTTTTACGCAAGAAAGGTCTCTATGCTTCAATGTGGAATAAGCAGCTTGAAGCATCGCAAGCAGAAGAAAAATTACGTAAAATGCGTGAAGAAGATGAGACGAGTGTTGTTAATCGTAAAAAATAAATAGAGCAAAATGTAATCTATATCTTTATATGGAGTGATTGATTAAATACATAAAAAGACACAAGAGGAACAAAAAGCTTTGTTGCTTGTTTAAGTTTACGATGAATAGGAAATTATATGAGTATTCTGCAATCTTTCCATAATAGCTTTGTAACGGTTCATAAAGAAGGTTATCCTTTTATTGTAGCGTTTTTTGTTATTTCGCTCATTCTTGGTTGGATATGGAGTCCGTTGTTTTGGTTTGGTCTCGTTCTCACGGTGTGGTGTGTATACTTTTTCCGTGATCCAGATCGTGTGATCCCTTTGAATTCAAATTGGGTTATGTCGCCTGCAGATGGGCGTATTTCATTTGTGGAATCATGTGTTCCACCTGAAGAATTAGGATTAGGGAAAGATGAAATGATCCGTATTTCCATTTTTATGGATGTTTTTTCATGCCATATTAATCGTATTCCTATCAGTGGTACAGTAGAGTCTATCGTTTATCATCCAGGTCGATTTACCAATGCTGACTTTGATAAAGCTAGTCAGTTTAATGAGCGTAATGGGGTGGTAATTGATAGCAAACATGGTAAAATTGGTGTCGTACAAATAGCGGGAATGGTTGCGCGCCGGATTGTTTGCTGGTCAAAAGAAAACGATGCCGTTATGACTGGTGAGCGATTTGGATTGATTCGTTTTGGTTCTCGCCTTGATGTTTATATACCAACTGAAATGAAATTGCGTGTTGCAGTTGGACAGACAGCAATTGCTGGAGAAACAGTTTTGGGTTCTTTTGATGATAAGAGTGCCACAACGGACTTCAGATACGATTAGGACTCACAATGAAAAATTTTTCGCCATTTTCTTCATTCAATCCTGAGGGGCAGCATGATGATGTTGCAAATCGGCGGCGTTCACCTACATCAATGCGGTATGTCATTCCCAATATCATTACTATTTTAGCAATTTGTGCAGGGATGAGCAGCATTCGTTTGGCTTTTGAACATCGCTATGAAGCTGCTATTTTAATGGTGCTTTTGGCCGCAGTTTTAGATGGTGCTGATGGTCGCATTGCCCGTTTAATAGATGGTAGTTCATCTTTTGGGGCACAGATGGATTCTCTTGCTGATGTTATAAATTTTGGTGTTACCCCTGCACTCATTGTTTATTCTTTTATCTTGAATCAAGCGAATCATATTGGGTGGGTTGCTGCCCTTGTTTATTGTGTTGCTTGTTGTTTGCGATTAGCACGTTTTAATGTGATGTTAGATAACCCCAATATACCTAAGTGGCAGAGAAGTTATTTTGTTGGTGTTCCAGCACCAGCAGGAGCATTATTACTTTTATTGCCTACCTATTTAGGCACTCTTGGTTTGGTCCCCAATTGGGGGTGGGCATTATTTTTTAGTCTTTATACTGTAATTATTGCTTTTCTTTTGATTAGTCGTTTACCGGTATGGAATGCAAAAACAATTGATCAAAATTTAAGGCGCGATATCGTTATACCTTGCATGTTGGTCATTGTTATTTATGTCGGTTTTCTTGCGACTTACACATGGGAAACTTTATTGATTACAGCTGTTAGCTATATGATTTTTCTCCCTTGTAGTTTTATCGCTTATAATAAACGTGCTACTTTAGAAGAGAAAAAGGCTGATGCTAAAGCTATCCAAGAATTATAAAGTGCTTCATTCTTCTGTCGAAAAGCACAGGAAAAAGAGAGAGTCAAACGATTTACTTCTCATATGATGATCAATCAGGTACATGATAATCTACAAACCGATTTTTATGGACATTAAAGAGTTTTCCAGTTTCCTTTAAATCAGGTGATAACAAATGGACTATCTTTTTTGCAACCTCTTGTGGTAAAGGAAGAGTTTGTGGATCTTCACCGGGCATAGCTTCAGCGCGCATGGCAGTGCGTGTGGCACCAGGGTTGACACAATTAATCTTAATAGGGGTTTGTTTGAGTTCTTCTGCCCAACAGCGGGCAATCACCTCTAAAGCCGCTTTAGAGGCTGCATAAGCTCCCCAGAAAGGGCGCGCAGCATGCGCAACGCTTGAGGATAACAGGATGGCTCGTCCAGCATCAGATTCACGTAATAAAGGCTCAACGGCTTTCATTAAGCGCCATTGGCTGAAAAGATTTATTTGAAAAACATCTTCAAATACCGTGTTTTCTATATGCGCTATTGGTGAGAGTGTTCCAAGAATTCCTGCGTTTGCAACGATAATATCAAGTTTTTTCCAGCGTTTGGCAATTGAGATAGCAAGGGTATCGATGTTTTCCATATGATGCAAGTCAAGGGGAACAAGGGTTGCATGAGCTCCTTTTTCTCGGATTTGATTATCTAATTCAGTAAGTCCACTGACTGTTCGTGCAAGAGCAATAATATGAGCACCGCGTGCAGCAAGCTCGAGTGCCAAATAATAGCCAATCCCTCTTGATGCGCCAGTAACAAGTGCAACACGCCCATGGAGACTAAAGTCACGTTTTGTCATCATTAATCTCTTGTTTTAAGAACAGATGATTGATGAATTTTGGAGAGATTTTCTTGATCAACCAGATGCGTAGGATAATATCCAGTAAAATAATGGTCAGTAAATTGTGGATCGGCGTTATTCCGTTTTTCCCCTGCTACAGCAAGATATAATCCATCAGTTGAAAGAAATTCTAATGAATCCGCTCCAATAAAATCACACATAGATTTTAAATCTGGATATTGATTTGCTAAAAGGTTTTCAGCTTTAGGTGTATCAATACCATAAAAGTCAGGATAAAAAATCATAGGGCTAGAAATGCGCATATGAACTTCTTTTGCTCCTGCATCGCGAAGCATTCGTACAATTTTAAGGGATGTTGTTCCACGCACAATAGAGTCATCAACCAGAATAACACGTTTTCCTTCAATCACAGGACGGTTTGCCGAATGTTTTAACTTGACGCCAAAAGCGCGAATTTGTTGTGTTGGTTCGATAAAAGTGCGGCCAACATAGTGATTACGAATAATACCAAGCTCGAAGGGAATTCCAATTTCTTGTGCATAGCCAATTGCAGCAGGCGTTCCTCCATCAGGAACAGGAACCACAACATCACCCTCACAAGGGGCTTCCTGTGCTAAACGGATTCCCATATTTTTACGTGTTGTATAAACACTACGCCCTCCAACGATTGAGTCCGGGCGGGCAAAATAAACATATTCAAATAAACAAAGCTTTTCTGGTGTCTCATTTTCTGGTTTTATAATTTTTTTCGTAATTTCCCCATTTTTTTGTATTTCACATATGATGATTTCTCCATTTTTAACATCACGGACATATTTTGCTCCAATAATATCAAGAGCACAAGTTTCAGAACAAAAGATAGGCTTACCATCAAGTTCCCCCATCACGAGAGGTCTAATTCCTGTTGGATCGCGTGCCGCAATAAGCTTTGTACGTGTGAGCGCTAACATAGCATACCCACCTTCTACTTGCCGAATCGCATCAACAAAACGATCAGAGGACGATTCATAACGTGAGCGGGCGATAAGATGGAGAAAAACTTCTGAATCTGACGTTGATTGACAGATAGCACCAGAAGCGATGAGTTCACGGCGTAATGTGAGACCATTGGTAAGATTACCATTATGCGCAATAGCAATACCTCCAACTTTCAATTCAGCAAAAAGGGGTTGAACATTGCGTAATGCCACTTCTCCAGTTGTTGAATAACGGGTATGTCCAATAGCACGATTTCCTGGTAAGCGGGCAAGTGTTGCAGGGTTTGTATAGTGATCGCCAACAAGACCTAAATGCTTTTCTTGATGAAATATTTTATTATTGTAAGAAACAATCCCAGCTGCTTCTTGCCCACGATGCTGAAGTGCGTGGAGTCCAAGAGCTGTTAATGTTGCGGCATCTTCATGCCCAAGAATACCAAAAACTCCACATTCTTCATGAAGGGTATCATCATCTAATGAAAATTCTTGACAGAAAACATCGCTTTTTATCATCATATTCTTTCAGTTGTGATATGGAGGAATCATTAATATCACATTTTACATCATTTAGTTCTCTTTCCTCATGAAAAACTATTCTCTATTTTTTGAAAATTATCTTTTCATGAGAGTGTTGCTCATACGTATGTTTATTGCTGTCTTTAAACAAATTTTCCGTCTTTTCGAGAACAGATCCAATATCTTTGGGGAGTATTTCCCAAACTTTTTGTCCCAATGAATCTAAAATAGGCCTTGTTTTTGCATTTTTTAACCAATTCGCTTGAAGCTCGGGTTTAATCAGTGCATTAAGCAGTAACATACCGATGACCATGATAAGTAAACCACGAAGTGCTCCAAAAATAAAACCAATAGCACGGTCAAGGATACCAATTCGACTATCAATAATAAAATCAGAGATCTTCATTGTAATAATTGAAGTAATAATGAGAACAATAATAAAAATTGTGACCAATGTTGTGATCAATGCAATCATTTTATTAGAGAGATATTGTTCAAAGAAAGGTAAGACAGGTTTGAATAAAAACAGTGTCGTAACAGCTGCAACTGCCCAAGAAATCAACGATAACACTTCACGTGAAAATCCTCGAAGCATAGCAAGAAAAGCGGACAACAGGATGATTACTACGACAATTCCATCAAGGATTGTTATGATCATTTGTTTGTTCCTTATACATAAAGTTGTGTTCTTTTAAGTCTGTGTGCAAATATATTTTTTGTTATGCCATTTTTTGTTCTTATAGCAAGGATCTTTTGTATTTTATAGAGTTTTTTCTATATTATCATATCTGTGGTGCAGATCATTTTTTACTTACGGTAAGAGTAGCAACGAGTTCGGGAAGGTCGGAGAAAGTTTTTTGTTGAAAGTTGAGCGACTTCATCATTTCGGTTGTTGTTGTGGGGTGAAAGGCTCCTTGAAAGCCGAGTTTTTTTGCTTCATTGATGCGCTGTGCTGAATGTGCAACAGCGCGGGTAGCTCCTGAAAGACTGACTTCACCAAAATATACATAATCCGTTGGCAATGCGATATTGGCAAGAGAAGATACCAAAGCAGCGGCTACAGCTAAATCAGCAGCAGGTTCTGATATGCGATATCCACCTGCCACGTTCAGATAGACATCATGCTGTCCAAAACGAATGCCACAATGAGCTTCTAAAACGGCAAGAATCATAGAAAGGCGATTTCCATCCCATCCGACAACCGCACGTCTTGGTGTCCCAAGGGAAGAAGGAGCAACAAGCGCTTGAATTTCTACGAGTATCGGGCGTGTCCCTTCCATTCCTGCAAAAACAGCAGCGCCTGGTGCTTTTTCATTACGTTCCCCTAAAAATAATTCAGATGGATTTATCACTTCGCGTAATCCTTTATCAGACATTTCAAAGACACCAATTTCATCTGTTGGTCCGAAGCGATTTTTTACAGTTCTAAGAATGCGATAATGATGTCCTCCTTCACCCTCAAAATAGAGAACGCCATCAACCATATGTTCAACGACTCGAGGACCAGCAATTTGTCCATCTTTTGTAACATGCCCAACAAGAACAACGGCGGCTCCTGTTTTCTTGGCAAAGCGGATCATTGCCTGAGCACCGATACGTACTTGTGTGACAGTGCCAGGTGCTGAATCTGCTGTATCTGACCATAGGGTTTGAATCGAATCGATAATCACCATATCAAGGTTTTTATGTTCGCTTAAGGTTGCCAGAATATCTTCAACATTGGTTTCAGCAGCAAGTTTCACTTCTGTATTGTTAGCTTCAAGCCTTTGTGCGCGCAGACAAATTTGCGCAATAGCCTCTTCACCTGAAACATAGATGACATTATATCCTTTACGTGATAAAGCAGCGGCTGTTTGTGTCAGCAATGTTGATTTACCAATACCCGGATCACCTCCAACAAGGAGTGCTGATCCACGGACAAAGCCCCCACCGGTAACACGATCAAGTTCAGCAATACCAGAATGAATACGTGGAGCATCTTCGATATTTCCAGAAAGAGATGTGAGTGTGACAATGCGTCCTTTACGAGCATTCTGCTTAGGACCACTTCCTATGCCGCTATTTATAGTTTCTTCGATAAGGGAATTCCATTCCCCACAAGCGCTACATTTTCCTGCCCAACGGGAATGGATGGTTCCGCAATTTTGACAGATAAATTGAATACGATTACGCGCCATGTCGATTTAACCAATTTGCTCTGGAAGGTAATTGCTATCGGCCAGATCACTAAAGCGTGTGAAATCAGATTGAAAGGCAAGGGGCACGATTCCTGTCGGCCCATGGCGCTGTTTTGCAATAATAACGTCAGCTTTTCCAAAAGCTTTATCCATTATTTCTTGCCATTTCGTATGTTCCAAGCTACCTAGTTTTGGTTCTTCATTTTTGAGATAGTATTCTTCGCGATAGACAAACAGAACGATATCGGCATCTTGCTCAATTGAACCAGATTCACGTAAATCTGAGAGCTGTGGACGTTTATCTGTTCTATTTTCTACTTGACGAGAAAGTTGAGAGAGAGCGATAATAGGAATATTCAATTCTTTTGCTAATGCTTTTAATCCTGTGGTAATTTCTGTGATCTCTTGAACACGATTTTCTGATGAACGCTTTGAACTGCTTGTCATGAGTTGGATATAGTCAATAAACAAGATATCTAAACCATGTTGCCGCTTGAGACGCCGCGCACGAGCAGCTAATTGCGTAATTGATATTCCCCCAGTTTGATCAATATAAAGTGGTGCCTTTTGTAGTTGGTTCACCGCACGAATAATTTTTGAAAATTGTTCATCTGAAATATTGCCACGCCGAATATCAGAAGAAGAGACTTCTGTTTGTTCAGAAATAATACGGGTTGCAAGCTGTTCGGATGACATCTCAAGTGAGAAGAATCCCACAATGCCGCCTTCATTTTCTTGGATATTGGCATTACGATTATAAGCATTAGCAATATTAAAGGCAATATTGGTAGCCAGTGAGGTTTTACCCATACCAGGGCGGCCCGCAAGGATAATTAAGTCAGATGCTTGTAATCCTCCCATTTTTTCATCAAGTGTTTTAATATGGGTGGCTATCCCTGATAATTGTGAAGAGCGCTTTTTCGCAGCACTTGCCATATCGATAGCTTTTTTAATAGCCTCATTAAAATTTTCAAATCCACCTCCATATTTCCCTTTTTCTGCTAGCTCAAATAACTGATTTTCAACAGTTTCAATTTGTTGGGTAGGTGTGAGTTCTACAGGAGCATCAAAGGCTGTATTGACAACTTGAGTTCCAAGGTTAATCAAAGACCGTCGGATAAAGAGATCGTAAATGACGCGTCCATAATCTTCAGCGTTAATAATAGTGACTGCCTCTGTGGCTAAGCGAACAACATATTGGTATACAGTAATATCTCCAATTTTTTCTTCCATTTGGATATAGGGCTTGATTGTAACTGGATCTACACGTTTTCCTATTTTAATAAGGTGAGATAAAACATGATAAATTTTTTGATGCAATGGTTCAAAAAAATGTTCTGGTTTTAGAAAATCTGAAACGCGGTCAAGAGAATCATTGTTGATAAAGATGGCACCAAGCAATGCCTGTTCAGCTTCAATATTATGCGGAAGTTGCCGAAAAGAAGGAGAATCCTCTTTCTTTGAAGAGCTGACATTAACAACGTTAGTTTCTTCCATAATATTTTTCCACTAAAATTCTAAGTCTAGCTACTTTAGGCGATAAATTGAAAATCGTATAATTAAAAGAATAGAGCTACAAATCTTCATTTTAAGTTAAAATTATATAATTTTTAAAAACTCTCTTTTCGTTCCTCATTTATCATTTGTGTATTATTTATATAACGTCTATCTATTTTATTTTATAATATGTGATTTTAAAGTGGAAGTTTTGCTACTCTAAATTTAAGTATTTTTAAGTTACTTAACCTTAAAATTCCAATATCTGTGTAAGTAGAATTATTTTTTTATAACTGAAATTATTTCAGATCATGTGAGGATATAATCAACTTAACGCTCATACAAACTTTAGCCTTAAGGGTAGAACTTTAAATTATTTTTGCTTTATATGCTGAAAAAAAAAAGACATTTCACTCTTAGTGATATTATCATTCTCGGCATGTAATGCCTTTAAATAATATATTTCTAATTCTTTCATAAAAATTAGGTTCTTTATGTACGATAGCCATAAAATACTCACTTTTAAAGTGTGAGTATTTTATGAGCGATATTTAAAATGGAATAAAAAATATAAAACAGAAAGCAAAAATAGCAATTAAGCTTCTTGATGAGAACTGTTTATATCGTTGTCATTAATTTCTTCTGCCAATAATTCTTCCTGACTTTCTTCTAATAATTCTTCTTGAATATTATATATTTCTTTAGCCGAAGTGAGGGTTTCACCTTCTGCTTGGCGTTGTGCTTCACTGGTAGAACGCGCAACATTAATAATCACAGAAATTTGAACCTCTGGATGTAAGCTAAGAGTGATAGTGTGAAGACCGATCATTTTTATTGGATGATTAAGTTCGATTTGATTTCTTCCAATAGAAAAGCCTTCATCTGTTATGATTTCAGCAATATCACGTGTTGACACAGAACCATAAAGTTGTCCTGTTTCACCAGCAGAACGAACAACAATGAATGATTGTCCATCAAGTTTTTCAGCAATTTTTTGCGCTTCGCTTTTGCGTTCAAGATTACGTGCTTCAAGTTGTGCACGTTGTACCTCAAAATGTTTTTTATTAGCTTCATTTGCGCGTAAAGCTTTACCTTGAGGCAAGAGAAAATTACGCGCATAACCATCTTTAACTGAGACAATATCACCCATCTGACCAAGACGAGGAATGCGCTCAAGTAAAATAATATCCATAGTTTTTCCTTTCGAACAAATAAATTTAGTGGAGTTTTTGGCGTGATTGAAAATTGTATTGAATAGCAGCCCAAATTCCCATCAAAAGCATCATGAAAACAATAGGTGGAGTAAAAACGACTGTAAAAATAGCAATATAAACAAGAGAAAGTATAATAATCCGACCGTTTACCCCTTTTGTAATATTGTGAAGATATGCTAGACCGCTAATTAATATGATGACAATGTATGCAGTACTAAAGACACGGGTACTCAAGTTAAGAGAAGCGCTCAGCTCAACCATCGATGCTATGCAAACAATAATGAAAATAACAATTCCAGAAATGGGAAGGCGGAGAGTTTCGCTCCAATCATCACGGGGTCTTTTCAGCCATTTCATATGTTGTGCTGCTATCATGGAAAAGTAAAGGTTACCAATGAGAAAAACCAAACTATAAATAGTCAAAGAAAAAGCAGTAAAAGTTGCTGTATGCGTCATTAAAAGCTCACTAAAAGCGCGTATATCGGCTTCTTTTATTGACTGTGTTTGTTGCAGAGTTTGTGCTATGTTTTCGGTGATTTTTTTTGCAACGATGGGTGTGGAAGGACGTGTTTGAACATAGAGCCCAATGAAAGTTGCTATAAGAGCGATAAAATTAGTTAAATGAAAAATAACCGATGATAATGGATACCATATCAGTTCGTTTTCTTTTTGCGCTGGTCGTGCAAGCCCAAGAAGCCAAGAAGCATAGACAGCAGGAAGGAAAAATAAGAACATAAAGCCAAGAGCAATATAGGTATTAGTGGTTATGATAAGAACAACAGTGGCACTTATGAGGGCGATGAGACTGGCTAATGTTCCTTGACCGAACGCAACAATAAAAATTGGCAATGAAAGAAAGCAGCCAAGAAGAAGAGAAAAAAAGGGCGCGATATTTGCAACACTGATGATTGCCAGTCCTATCACAACAGCAAATAATCCTGCCAAAATACCGGTTAATATCTCATAAGTACGATTTTTTTTCATTTATTGCTGTCCTGCTTTCTGCAGTTAGAGGTGTGTCAATACCCCAACTTTGACATTTAATAGCTTAACATAGGATACAACAAGCTATTTTTTAACCATATAAGAAATGCAACTGGAGAAACTCTCCAGTTGCATAGCGTATTGATTGCTTACTTTATAACGTACGGAAGTAAGCCTAAAAAGCGAGCACGTTTGATAGCATTAGCTAATTCACGCTGTTTTTTCTGACTAACAGCAGTAATCCGTGAAGGAACAATTTTCCCACGTTCGGAAATATAACGTTGTAACAACTTGATGTCTTTATAATCAATTTTGGGAGCATTGGTCCCTGAAAAAGGACATGTTTTACGACGACGATGAAAGGGGCGACGTGCAGAGTTTTGATTAGTATCAGTCATTATTCTACCCCTTCTATAGTATTTTCACGTTGACGACGTGGAAAACGAGGACGCTCTTCATCATGTCCAATGTGACTATTGCGATCAAGGTGTGAGAGCATAGCAGATTTTTCTTTTTCGTGTTTTTCTACGCGAATGGTCATATAACGCAAAATATCCTCATTGATGCGCATCTGACGCTCCACTTCAGCAATTGCTGAAGCTGGTGCATCAATATTGACTAAGACATAATAAGCTTTACGGTTTTTACGAATACGGTAAGCAAGAGGACGAAGTCCCCAATTTTCTATACGCCCAACTTTTCCACCATGCGCTTCAATGACACCTTTGTAGAGACTCAAAAGTTCATCAACTTGCTGCGGTGCAATGTCTTGTCGGGCAAGGAACATATGTTCATAAAGAGCCATTGTTTTGCCTTTCTTCAATTAAATTTCACCGGTTTTAGCGCAAAGCCTCTGCGACTTGTCTTTTTTGGAAATCCAAAGAAGAAAGGACGCGTTTACAATTCGAGACATCTCAGAGCGGAGATACGGGAGGCCGGAAACATTGTATTTCCTACTGATATTTTACAGCCCTCCGTTCAACCTCCAGCTAAAGTGCCGGCAACGAATATTTCATATCTACAGGTTATCTTTTAAAATAGCAAGTTTATGCACACAAAAAAATTGATTTGTTAAATCTTGATATATTTCCTTCTTCTACAAAAAGATAATACTGTAATATAAAGGCAAAGGAGGGAAAAATGGACTTTTTAAACCAGATTGATGTTACACTCTTTGAAATGTTTGTCGGCAATCATCAAGCTTGGTCGATTGTAGTTTTGTTTAGTATTTTTTGTGCAAAGTTTTTAATTTATATTATTCCTCTCCATCTTTGTGCGTTGTGGTTTTGTGGTGGGGAGAGGGAACGGTGTGTTGTGCTAAGCATTTGCATGAGTATTTGTGCATCTCTTTTCATAGGTTATCTCATTTCTCTTTTTTATTTTCATCCTCGCCCATTCGTGGTAGGGCTGACGACACCGCTTATTCAACATCGTGCAACAGCTTCTTTTCCTAGTAATCATGCCTTGACCATTGCATCTTATGCAGCTAACTTTTATTTTTACCGATACAAAGTTACTTTTAAATTTGCCACCGTATTTTTGTGTTTGATCTGTTGGGCGCGCATCTTTGTGGGTGTACATTATCCCTTTGATATTTTAGCAGGTGCACTTTTAGGAAGTCTCATAAGTTTGGGTGTTATTCAGTTTATAGCACCCTATTTTCCTAAGTTTTTATATCAAATTCCGCCCTTAAAATATAATTTTAGGTGTGGTATTCGTTTTAAATAAAGGGCTTTATATTGATTTGTGCGGATGAATAAGGTCAAAAGAAAATAATTTAATTGTACAGTTTTAGGAGTTGATAAATGGGTGCAGCTTTTATTTTTCCAGGGCAGGGGAGTCAACTTGTTGGTATGGGGAAAGCGCTTGCAGAGCAATTTATTGTCGCACGGATGGTTTTCGAGGAAGTTGATGATGCTTTGGGTGAGAAATTATCAAAGATCATTTTTGAAGGACCAGCAGATGTTTTAACGTTAACAGCAAATGCACAACCGGCATTAATGGCTGTATCTATGGCTGTCATTCGTGTGATGAAACAATTAGGGCTTCGTATAGAAGAAAAGGTAAGGTTTGTTGCTGGTCATTCTTTAGGCGAATATTCGGCTCTTTGTGCTGCTGGTACATTTACTCTCACAGATACGGCAAGACTTTTGCGTATTCGTGGCAATGCTATGCAGGCTGCTGTCGCGGTTGGTGAAGGTTCTATGGCTGCATTAATTGGTTTAGAAGAGCACATTGTGGAAGAAATTTGTGAAACTGTTTCTGGAGAAGGACTATGTCAGATTGCTAATGATAATGGTGGTGGGCAAATTGTTATTTCCGGTAAAGCAAAAGCAGTTGAGGCAGCGGTAGAGATTGCATCAACAAAAGGTGCAAAACGTGCACTTCTTCTTCCTGTTTCTGCACCTTTTCATTCATCTTTAATGCAACCTGCTGCTGATGCCATGAAGAAAGCACTTTTGACTGTTAACAAAATGTCCCCTATTGTTCCTTTGATTGCCAATGTTTCTGTTGCACCTGAGAGCAATCCAGAGCGTATTACTACTCTTCTTGTCCAACAAGTGACTGGGAGGGTGCGATGGCGTGAAACAATAGAATGGATCGCTGCGAATGGGGTTGATACGCTTTTTGAAGTTGGTTCTGGAAAAGTATTAACAGGTTTAACGCGTCGTATTAACAAAGATATAAAGGGGGTAACAATTGGAACAGTTGATGAAATAGAATCAGCGCTAGGCATGCTTGGCGTTTAATCTATAAGGAGTTAAAAAATGTTTAGATTAACAGGGCGTAAAGCTCTTGTAACGGGGGCTTCGGGAGAAATTGGTGAGGCAATTGCACGCTGCTTTCATGCACAAGGAGCTATTGTTGGACTTCATGGAACACGTGAAGAAAAGCTCAGAGAAGTGGCGGCAGAATTAGGGCAGAATGTTTTTGTATTTCCCGCTAATCTTTCTGAACGCCAATCGGTGAAACAATTGGCTGAAGTTGCAGAGAGAAAAATGGATGGCGTCGATATTTTGGTTAACAATGCGGGAATCACTAGGGATGGTCTTTTTGTGCGTATGCAAGATAAAGACTGGGATGATGTTTTAGAAGTTAACCTAACAGCTGCTTCTCTTTTGACGCGTGAATTAATACATTCTATGATGCGCCGCCGTTATGGAAGGGTTATTAACATTACATCTGTTGTTGGTGTTGTGGGAAACCCTGGACAAACGAATTATTGTGCTGCAAAAGCAGGCTTGATAGGTTTTTCTAAAGCATTGGCACAAGAAATTGCTTCGCGAAACATCACTGTCAATTGTATTGCTCCAGGATTTATTAAATCCGCAATGACAGACAAGCTTAATGAAAAGCAAAAAGAAGCCATTATGGCTGCGATTCCGATGAAACGTATGGGAAGTGGGCAAGAAATAGCCGCTACTGCTGTTTATTTAGCAAGCGATGAAGCAGCCTATACGACAGGTCAAACACTCCATATCAATGGTGGAATGGCAATGATTTGAGTATTTATTTTATTCCACATTGATTTATGAGTTGTATTATTTTAGATAGTAACGATTGAAATGGATAGATGCATCTATTTCTTTAATATGGTCGTTGATCAATTGATGTCGGAATGTCAGATTGGTTCATTTTGTAGGGGATATCCACAGGATGTTTTAAATCATTACTAAAATCTTTTAAAGTAATGCATCTATTGCTTGATTAGATGAACCGATATAGTTAACCAAATTATAGGAAATATAAATTCGAGGATTTCAACATGAGTGATACAGTAGAGCGCGTTAAGAAAATTATCGTGGAACATCTTGGGGTTAATGCTGATAAAGTTGTAGAAAATGCAAGCTTTATCGATGATCTAGGGGCTGATAGCCTTGATACGGTTGAACTCGTTATGGCTTTTGAAGAAGAGTTTGGGGTAGAAATTCCAGATGAAGCTGCTGAAACGATTTTTACAGTTGGCGATGCAGTCAAGTTCATTGATAAAGCTTCTGCGTGATTACTAAAGGGCAAAGGCATAAATTGCTTTTGCCTATATTCTTCGGAGCTCTTTTGAAAAGAGAGCTTTGAGAGGTGAAGTTTAGTTCAAGGTTAGAAGTTATGAGACGTGTTGTTGTTACTGGTTTAGGGTTGGTATCTCCATTAGCTGGTAATACTGAATATAGTTGGAAACGACTTCTTGAAGGAAGAAGTGGTGTCCGACGTATCACTGAGTTTGATGTGTCAGATTTGCCATGCCAGATTGCTGCGCGTATCCCCTTAGGGGATGGAACAGAGGGGACTTATAATGCTGATTTGTATATGGAACCTAAAGAGCAACGTAAAGTTGATGCATTTATTGTTTATGCAATGGCAGCTGCTAACCAAGCGCTTGCAGATGCCGAATGGTTTCCTAAGAGTGATGAAGATCAGATTTGTACAGGCGTGTTAATTGGCTCGGGAATTGGGGGAGTTGAGGGTATTGTTGAAGCTGGTTATACGCTTCGTGATAAGGGTCCACGTCGTGTTTCTCCTTTTTTTATTCCAGGTCGTTTGATTAATCTTGCTTCTGGTTATGTGTCTATTCAATATGGTTTACGGGGGCCTAATCATTCTGTTGTAACGGCTTGTTCAACAGGGGCGCATGCGATTGGTGATGCGGCACGTTTGATTATGTTTGGTGATGCAGATGTCATGGTGGCAGGGGGAACCGAATCTCCAATAAATCGGATATCTCTTGCAGGTTTTGCAGCTTGTAGAGCTCTTTCCACTTGTCGCAATGATGATCCTGAACGGGCGTCACGTCCTTATGATACTGATCGTGATGGTTTTGTGATGGGGGAAGGAGCAGCTGTTGTTGTTTTAGAAGAGCTGGAACATGCCAAAAAACGAGGGGCGCGTATTTATGCTGAGGTTATTGGCTATGGTTTATCTGGTGACGCTTACCACATTACAGCGCCTTCAGAAAGTGGTGAAGGGGCTCAGCGTAGTATGATAGCTGCTCTTAAGCGTGCACAAGTGAATGTAAGTGAACTTGATTATATTAATGCTCATGGTACATCTACGATGGCTGATTCCATAGAGCTAGCGGCTGTTGAGCGTGTTTTAGGGAGTTATGCACCACAAGTTTCTATGTCATCAACGAAATCATCTATCGGGCATTTACTTGGTGCAGCCGGTGCTGCTGAGGCTATTTTTTCTATTTTAGCTATACGGGATAATATAGCCCCAGCGACACTTAATCTTGACAATCCATCGATTGAAACGAAAATCGATCTTGTACCACACAAACCGCGTGAACGAAAGATTGATACGATTCTTTCTAATTCTTTTGGATTTGGTGGGACAAATGCATCGTTGGTGATGCGACGTTTTAGGGGATAATAAGTATTTTTATTTAATTTTTGCTTTTGAGTTTTCTACTTTATTATAAGGTGAATAAGAAATTATAATATTATCCTTAATCGCTATTGAGGGGTTATGTCCGATGTGAAAAATGGAAAATCATTAAAGGACGTAAGTGATTCCTCTTCGAATCATTTAGCAGATAGTTATGACATGTTAATACATAAAAAACGAAAGAAATCATCTATCGTCCGTAATCCGTTTGTCATTCTCGGTCATTTTTTTCTTATGCTGATTGTGATTATTCTTTTTGCCATAAGTATTCCTCTTTATATTGGAAAAAGTATTTTTGAAGAAAAGGGTAAAATTGAGGAAGAACAAATTGTTCTTATCCATCCTGGTACCGGAATTCGTGAAATTGCTTCATTGCTAGAAAAACGTGGTTTCATTCGATCATCAGATATTTTTGTTTATGGGGTTGGTTATCACCAAAAAACAACGCATCTGAAGGCTGGTGAATATTTAATTCCAGCTCATGCTTCGATGCAGGATATTATGGATATTCTTGTGAAAGGAAAATCTATAGAGTATACATTTACAGTACCTGAAGGTTTAACGGTTCAGCAAGTTTTCGATCGATTAGCTGCGAATGAAATTTTGATTGGAGACCTTCCAAAAATTTTGCCTCCAGAAGGTTATTTAATGACGGATACTGTTCGTTTTATTCGGGGAACAACGCGTAAAGAGATTGTAAACAGGTTGCGTGAAGGACAGACAAAATTAATTCATGCTATATGGGCTACGCGTTCACCTAATTTACCTATTAAATCAATTGATGAATTTGTTATATTAGCCTCAATTGTTGAGAAAGAAACGGGAATTGCAGCAGAAAGACCAATGGTTGCTGCGGTATTTTATAACCGCCTTACAAAGCATATGCGTCTTCAATCGGATCCAACAGTAATTTATGGTCTCTTCGGAGGAAAAGGAAAACCATCCGGTCGTGCAATTTATCGTTCAGATCTTGAGAAGGAAACACCATATAATACTTATAAAATTAATGGTTTGCCCCCAACGGCTATTGCAAATCCAGGTCGAGATTCTTTAAAAGCGGTGGCACATCCACCAAGCAGTGATGCACTTTATTTTGTTGCTGATGGTTCAGGAGGGCATGTTTTTTCTCGAACTTTAGAAGAACATAATATGAATGTTCGCAAGTGGCGAGAATTAAAGGCAAAACATTGAATTTATAGTGATAACACCTCTTTTTGCATCGTAAATGAAAATCTCAAATATAGTAAAATTTTTCTATTTAAACTTTTTATGAGAATGATAAAAAATTATTTCCTTGTCTGTCACAAGTGGGATTAGCGTATGGATAAAAATATTTAAGAAAGAAGTGAATACACTGCTAATACCTTATCTCAAAAAAGAGCAGAATAACATTGAGAATTGCTAAGAAAACACATTGATTAGGGGAAAGGTTGAGATAATGTATAATTCAAACTTTGGAGAAACATTTATGAACAAAGTAGAGTGATGTAATGACAGTCTTTGAAAGTAAATTGAGTACTATAAAAATGAATCAACGCCGCGGTTTTTTATTTATTCTCTCTTCACCTTCAGGTGCTGGTAAATCAACAATTTCTCGATTACTTCTAAAAGAGGGACAATTAGAGCTTTCCGTAAGTATGACTACAAGGAAAAGGCGTCCTAGTGAAGTAGATGGGCTGCATTATTACTTTATTTCAAAAGAAGAGTTTGAATATAAGCGTGATAGGGATGAATTTATTGAGTGGGCAGAAGTTCACGGAAATTATTATGGCACTTTACGTGAAACTGTTGAAAGCGCATTGAATGCTGGCCAAGATATGTTATTTGATATTGATTATCAAGGTACCGAGCAGCTGCAAAAAAAGATGCTAGGAGACACTGTATCTGTTTTTATTCTTCCACCATCAATGAAAGAGCTTGTTTCGCGTTTACATCGTCGAGCAGAAGATAGTCAAGATATTATCAATTTGCGATTGGAAAATGCACGAACGGAGTTAAAGCATTGGCTTTCTTATGATTATGTTGTGATTAACGAAGATTTAGATCAGTCTTTATCTTTTATTAAATCAATTTATTTAGCTGAAACCGTAAAACGTGAGCGTTGTTCTTATCTTGGTTCTTTTGTTGATGGGCTTATTGCTGAAAAAATCGATAAATATTGTGATTAAAAAAGGTTTTATAACACAAAGTGCATGTTTTAGAGCACTAGATGCGCTAAAGTTACAAATTCAGAAACCGAGAGCGTTTCAGCACGGCGCATTCCATCAATTCCAGCTTTTTCTAATAGCTCTTCACCTCCAAGTGTTTTGAGATTTTGACGAAGCATTTTTCGTCTTTGCCCAAAGGCGGTTTTTGTGACGAGGCTTAGTTTTTGTGCAGAGCAGGCAAGAGGTTGTGTTCGCGGAATAATATGAACAACGGAAGACGTTACTTTAGGTATTGGTATGAAGGCTTGAGGGGGGACATCAAAAGCAATTTTAGCAGTTGTACGCCAGCCAGTTAAGACACTAAGACGTCCATAATGAGTAGATTGAGGTTTAGCTGTAATCCGTTTGGCAACTTCACGTTGAAACATCAATGTCATTGATTCATAAAAAGGAGGCCATGGTTCAGTCAAAAGCCAATTTAATAAGAGTTGTGTCCCAATATTATAGGGAAGATTTGCAATAATGCGCGGTTTTACAGGGCTTGTTTCAAAGAGTTTTGAGAAATCTTGCTTCAGTGCATCATTACAAATAACTTTTAATTTTTTAGGATAGTGTTTTTCTATTTCTAAGAGAGCCGGTATGCAGCGCTCATCGCGTTCTATTGCTGTTACAATGGCACCCTTTGCTAGCAAGGCACGTGTGAGACCTCCAGGACCTGGACCAATTTCAAGAACAGGTTTTCCTTCTATATTGCCTGCTTGATGAGCAATTTTAGATGTTAAATTAAGATCAAAAAGAAAATTCTGCCCCAAAGATTTATGCGCTTGTAATCCATATATATCAATGACCTCACGCAGAGGAGGGAGATTATCTATTGGCATGGGTTTAAACTATTTTTTGCAAGTTGATTTGCAAGTTTAAGAGCAGCAATAAAGCTTTCGGGAGAGGCTATCCCTTTATCAGCAATGTCAAAAGCAGTTCCGTGATCTGGAGACGTGCGAATAAAAGGTAGACCTAACGTGACATTAACAGTGCTATCAAAGTCTAATGTCTTAACAGGGATAAGGGCTTGATCATGATACATACAAATGGCAACGTCATATGCTTTTCTTGCGCATTCATGGAACATTGTGTCGGCAGGCAGCGGGCCTGCAATATTGAGTCCTTTCTTTTTAAGATATTCAATAACAGGAGTGATAACTTCAATATCTTCTTTTCCCATCGCACCTCCTTCTCCAGCATGAGGATTAAGACCAGCAACAGCTAGTCGGGGTGATGTTATTTTAAACCTTGTTTTTAAGTCATATTCAGTAATAAGTACCGTTTGAATAATTAAATCACGGGTAAGCTGTGAAGGAACATTTTTAAATGGAATATGAACAGTTATTGGTACTGTTTTTAATCGAGGTCCTGCTAACATCATAACTGGATGATAACATTTATGAAAAGCTTTATGGGCTAAATCGGCTAAAAATTCTGTATGACCTGGAAATTGAAAACCGGCATCATAAAGACTCTTTTTTGCAATAGGACAAGTGATAAGTGCACATGCATGGCCATTTTGAATCAATTGAACACAGCGTTTAATTGCTTCAATAATTCCAGCTGTATTTTTCGATGAAGGTATACCTAATTGATCACTTTGTTTGTTTTTTAACGGTATGATAGGAAGAGCGCTTTGAAAATTTTTTGCAGGATTATTGATTAAAACAGATTGCACCTCAACATCAATCTGTAAAAAACGAGCGCGCGAACGAATAACATCTGGATCAGCAAGAAGTACAAAAGGTGGAATTTGGCGCGTAACACGCAAATTCCACGCTTTTAGTACTATTTCAGGACCAATTCCGGCAGGATCACCACCGCTAACAATAAGAGCAGCCATTATGAATTTTGAATGCGTGCCACTCGGCGCAGTTCTTCTAAATATTTGTCGCTTAATTCTTCAAGTTTTTGCGGGCTTCTTTTTTTACTATCTTGAAGAGAAAATATCAGTCGAGCGACATAATCATCAGAAACTCTTTTTATTTTGCAGACAGCAATTGCTTCGATTCCATCAGATGTTTCTTGTAATTTTGTCATTTTTCCAGCAGGCGTTTCAAGAATAGCTTGTTCCCATGCATTAGGAAGTTGTGGCTCCAGAAACTTTCCTAAGTGGCGGATAGTAACGTCTAAAATACCTCTTGCTTGATTGTGAGCATTGGCACATCCACGGAAATGTGCGCGAAAATTACTTGCTTCTCTTTGACGTCTTTCAAAGATCTCTGAACGACGATGTGCAGGAATGACAAAAACAATTCGCTGTAATGTATATTCGTTGGTTGAAGGTTTTACACCACCATTTTTTAATATTCTGCGTACAGCTTCTTGTTCGCTAATCATACCTGTTTCAGCTTGATAGCGTGCGCTAACAAGACGCCCCCATCCTATTTGTCCACGGATGTAATCTTTAAAGTGTTGCACTGTGATCTCAGTTTGGATCAGAATCTGGTTGAGCTGATCAATCGTCATATTATTTTGTGTCGCAAAATTCTCAAAAGCTCTATCAACTTCATCATTGCTTACTTCAATATTACGACGTTTTATTTCAATATTTTTTAGCTTTTCATCAATAAGCTCTTTTTTAGCCTGTGCCACCAAATTGCCTTGCTTTTGTTGTAGCCTGAGAAAAGCAAGGCGTCGTTGTATATCATAATTTGTGATGGGGTTGCCATTAACTGTAACAACAATAGAAGTCTGCGCAAAGACTGTCGGAATCAAAAATCCATTTATTAGCAGGCTACTTACGCTCAAAGATGCAATGTAAAATAAAGCAAGAAAACGCTTTTTCAATTTATTCATGTAAATAGGCTTTCGCATTGTTTATTAATTCTCATCAACAACTTAAAATACACGCTTTCTTTCATAAAAACAATGATAAGTTAAATGACTGATACATTCCCTTTATAAATTAATCTATCTTTTTTCCGATATCTGCAATCGTACGCAATGAAAGAGAGAAATTAAAGTTTTGCAAGGGTGCTTTCCTGCCTGGATTCGTTACCTGTTGATAACCGAATGTTAACCCGAAACATTCATCCATATAACTCAAGCTAATTCCTCGCTTTATAAATGTACCAGATACTAAATCATAACCGGCGTTGCTATTAATGGACCAATAATCTGCTAATTTAAGTCCTGTTTGAAAAGAAATTTCTTGGCGCTCTTGAGAATATTCATAATCTGGTTGCTTTGCGATATAGGCATATTGTAGAGCCGCCCAAAAATTTTGCCATTTTTGTGATGCTTCGATTTCACTACGGCGGATTTTTCCTGTTTTTTTGTCAAAGCGTCCACGCGTTTCTAAGGAAAAACCACTTTTATGGGTTGTACCAAACATTGCAACATAGTCTGAACGTTTTGCCTCTAAGCTAGAATGAGTACCGACATTGATAAAGTCCTTTTCTGCAAAAGAATTCTTTCCTGCTAGATGGAAGGATTGTCCAATGAGACCATAAAGAGACCAATTATCATTAAGGCTTCCAGAATATCTTATACCTATATTGGCTCTTGTACCACCTTCTACACGATCATAACCAGAAAATTTGTCTCGTTGAAAGAGAGTGGTTGCATCAAAGACAAAGCTTTGAGCATCTTCATTAGGAATTTGTCCAATAGATTGTTCATTATTGCGTATAAAAATTTGTGCAGTTGGTTCTATAATATGTGTAGAATGATCAGCTGTAATGAGGAAGGGATAACGTAGTTCCAACCCTGCTGTTGCCATGCCACGAATTGCTGAACCATGAATTGCGGATAAGGCATTGTTTTCTATAGAATCTGTGTGATTTTCGCTTGCATTGGTTGTAATGATATCAGCTCGTAGAGAGAGAAGAGGGGTTAAGATGAGTCCGTTGTGCGTGTTGAAGCGCTTTTTCCACTGAAGCTCGTTTGTTAAACGCAAACTATTTCCAGCCATACCAGAAAGTTTTACTGTGTTGAGAGGGTTTCCGTTCTGGTCGGGTGAACTGAAGTCAGCATGGCGACGATAAACTGATTGCATATTACTATGGAAGGTAAGCTCTCCATTATAAATGGGTTCATCTGGTGTGAAAAAATAATCGATGCGTGGTAAGACCCACGCTTGTCGAGAGTGACGTTCATAATGAGGATCATTCAGTATTGAATCTTGAACTTTAAAATGATAAAAACGCATATCAAAATAATTTTTTCCTGCAAGACCATTCAAATAGATCTGAGAAAGTTGTGTAGGATTGTTATAGTTTTCAAGTTTATAGGCACGACTAAAATGCCGATCCGATTGTGCAAGAATATCCCATCCATAAGTCCAGTGTGAGTTAATACGAAAATCCCCCTTTGTCGCCAGCATATAACGGTTTTTATGTTGGGCATCAATCGTATCATTATCAAATCTATGCGGTTTCATTTGATATATATGAGCAAAGCGAATGTTATAACGGCCCGTTTTTAAACGCTGACGCCATTCCCCTTCGGTTAAAAGCCCTTGTTGGGTATAAACCGTAGAAGAAAGGGTAAAATCATAATGGGGGGCGAGATTCCAGAAATAAGAATTCTTTATCCCCATACCGAGATAATCAGTATAAAAAAAATGAGGAGTAAGCAGACCGCTAGCACGCCTGACAGTTGGATCATAGATCTCAAAATTTGGAAATTTTATAATCGGTACACCAAAAACTTCAAAACTGCTATTTTCAAACCGAATTTTTTTGACGCTATTATTCCATATGATCTTTCTTGCTTTAATTTTCCATAGGACGTCTCGATCTGGTTTATAAGAGCAAGGTTCACAGGCTGTATAGGTTGCATTTTCAAAGACTGTTATGTGATTGTGTTTGCGTGTAGCATTTTGGGCTGAAAAGTGAACATTGTTGGCTGTATCAATACGTAAGGCGTTTACAAAACCCTCGCCAAGATCTTTGGTCATATCAATTTGGTTGGAATAAATTTTATTACCATCCTTTTGAGTAATTTCAACGTTCCCTTGTGCTATAAGCCGTCCTGTTTTTTGATTGTAAATAATTTTTTGAGCGACAACTTTATTGCCATCATATTCGATTTGGACATTACCGTGTGCAGAAACAGTGTTTTCATCACGATTGTAGATGAGTTCATCCGCAGAGAGCAAAAGAGGAGGTTCCGGATTTTGAATGCGACTTTGAGAAGGAGATTGAAGGCTTTGAGCGTGCGCACAATAAGATAAAGCACCTCCTAAAATAACCCCCACAACACTTTTAAAAGCGAGAGCACTTAATTTTGTTAAAATAGTTTTTTTAAGTGTTAATGCTTTCACTTAGCCATCCTCTTTATGAAGTAAAAAAGAGATTCCTAAGAATAACGCAATAACAACGGGTGTCCAAGCTGCAATAATTGGTGGAATATATCCAGCATTACCGAAAGCTTGAACAAGTACGGAAATAACATAAAGCATAAACCCAGCTATTACGCCACCAAGAATCAACATTCTAGATTGCCCAAAACGTGTAAAATTTAAAGATACAGTTGCTGCAATGAGGGTCATTGCCACAAGCAATGCCGGTAATGCAATCAAAGATTGGAAATACATATCAAAATTATGAGCAGAATAGCCAAATGAACGTGCAATCATAATTTTTTTTGGCAATTGGTAAAATGGAATAGTTGCGGGATTCACTAAACGTTCCGTTAAAAATTCAGGTTTTAGATTGGTTTTTATTTGCAACACGGTAAATTTTTCAGGAGGATGCCCTATTTTATAGATTGTTCCATTTGTTAATAGCCAAAATCCATTAGTCAAGGTTGCTTTTGGGACGTTAATCCAATTTTTAACGGTTGCATTGTCATTGTATTGTACAAAGGTTGCATCGAGAAGAGAAAGTCCTTGATCGGTGATAGATTTAGCACCAATGGTTGTTCTGCCTAAATTTGTACGTTGTGTTAACCAGTGGATACTTGTATTGTGAAGAGGTGTTAGTACATTGTGATTGCGCCATTCAGTCATCTTTTTTTCTGCTTGAGAAAATCCCCATGCAGCAAGTGGATTAATGAGAAGAATTGAAAATAATCCTAAAAGAAAAGCTCCAAAACAAGCTGGCATAAGAAATTGCCATGCAGAAATACCGATTGAACGAGTCACCACAAGTTCAAGTTTTTTGTTGAGCGAGATAAGCGTTGCCATTGCAGAAAAGAGTGCAATGAAAGGGATAAGTTGTTGCATGATAAAAGGGATGCGTAAAGCAGAGAGGAAAAATGCATCTTTTGCTGTATAATGCGGAAGGGAAGATAGCCTACCGGAATTCTCTGTGAAATCGATTAAAAGAGCAAGAACAAAAATGCTTCCCCAGAAATAACAAGTTATTTTAAGATAACGTATAAAAAAATATCGTCCAAGTGTCCACCCAATCATGATATTTTATCCGAGGAATCTTGAGATTTTCGCTGTTCAAATTTGTTCATTATTTTTTGAAAAGCGATTTGAAGTATCTCATTAACTTTTGTGGGAAGCCCAATTTTATGATTCGTTAAAAGCATAAAAAAGACAAATGCACTTGTTCCTATAGGTATAATATAAAGGAGAGGAACGTATGCAAGATCGCTTTTTGCTTTTTCTGCGAAAAAATATCCTATCCAATACACCAGAAAAGAGAGGGCAATTGCCGAGAGATTTGCGGAATGACGAGCTTGTCGATGGGAGCGTACATCCCCTGCGGCTGCTAATGCAATAAGTGAAAAAACAATAGGGTAGAGCCATTGTGTTAATCTGCGGTGAAATTCAGCTTTATATTGGAGTGGTTTTCGTTGATAGTAGGGATCTTTTGGGTCAGGGTTTTGTAAATAAGAAAGAGACCGATCTTTTGGATAAAGAGTAGGTGTTTTATCACTGGGGATAAACTCTCCTAGGCTAAAAGTATATGAGCTAAATTGCACGATTGAAACACTGTTATTTTGATGATTGACTCTTTCTATTTCACCGTTATTGAGAACCAGAAAACTGCCGTTTTTATTGCTCACAATGGATGCGTCTGTTGCATAATAAAAAAGATCAGTCTTAGGATCACGCTGGTCGGCAATGAAAAGGCGTTCAAGTGTTCCATTTGGATTTCGTTCGCCAATTTCTATGTAAAGGTTATTGGCGAGTTTTTGGAAGCTCCCTTCACTAATGAATAGATTAATAAGATCAAAATGAGCGCTTGCTAGCATTTGTCGCATATGAAGACGCGCTTGAGGAACAACAAAATTAGCTATAGAAAAGGAGATACAGGATGCAACAATAGCAAGAAGAAGGATAGGTTTCCAAACAGTACTTTTAGGAAAACCAGAGGCATTGATGACAGCAAGTTCTGAGTCTTGATGCATTGCTGAGAGGATGGTTGTAATTGCGATAACTAATGCAAACGGAATGACAACAAAAATAACAGAAGGAACCAATGAGAGTGAAAATTGTAAGACTGTGAGGAGTGTTTGTTTACTTGTTGTGAGAAAGTTTATCCGTGCAAGAATTTGTATAGTCCAACTAACGCCCACTGCTGCAATCATGACAGAACTAAACAAAACAAGGACACGTTTCAGGATGTAGAACTCAATAATACGCATAAATTGGGGAAAATCCTCAGTTTTTAATTCGATAGCAAATATTCTTACTGCTTTCGGTTAAAATGTAATAAAGTTTGTAAAAATATCCTTTCATGAATTGGATATTTTTACCAAATAAATAATATAAAATTGCCTATGAGGTCCTCTTTAAATTTTCCGTACATTATATTTTATTTTCAACTATAGTCTACAAAGAATCTAGAAAATAACTTAAAAAACTTTTTTATTAACGTTGAAGATAAAAATTTTTGTCTTTTAAAGACACGTGCAAAAAGATAATGCATCTCAATCAAAAAAGAGGGTTTATATCTTGAACCGTTTCCTTTGTATTAGGGATATAGAAGTTTTTTTAAAAAGATGTTAGCTTTTTTATAAAGAATGATGAAAGCTTAAGAGATTGGATATTTTATTCTATCATTTGACGCAGTCAACGCTGAAGGATATTTTGCCGACGCTTGTGGAGCGTGCATTGGCTCGTTTTGGTAAAGTAACAATACAGTGTGTGAGTAAAGAACAACGCGATTCTATAGATATACATTTATGGGTTTATACTGATGAATCATTTATTGGACATGGAACGGAGTGTGATCAATATCCAAACTTTCAGCCTGTATTTCTTACGACAGGACAAGAAAATCCGAATGATTCAAAGATTCGTTTTCTCATAGAGGGAGCTGTTTGTTCGGATATTGATGCTTATCAACGGCTTGTCGTGATATTTGATGGTAGAAGTGAAGAGCAGTTGAATCTCGTTCGTGCACAGTGGAAAAAATATAAAATGGAAAATCATAATTTAACGTATTGGCAACAGACTGAAGATCGTCGCTGGGAAAAACAGATTTAATGCGTCTTGTATCTATTGTTCTGATTTTTATAGGATTACTGGGAATAGTAAATCCTGCACTTTTTATTACGGAAGGCTCAGGGGGAGGGCGTTGGGTTTTTATTGTGATTTTTCTTTTAGGCATGTTAAATATATGGACTATAATTAAAAAAACGAAACGCCATAATGATGATCATTGATCGAATTTTGCTTGTTTTATGGGCTGTGATGTTGGCCTTCTTTTGCGTTTCATGGTTGGGGACAACGCATATCTTATCAGAAATGTTTGCTGTTTCTTATATAAGCAATATTGCAGATTTTTTATTTTTCTTTTTGAGTGCCTTGTTTGCAGGAATATTGTGGTGGAAAATACCTCAACCCCTATCTTTAAAAACGAAACTGGCAGCATTTTTGCCGCCAGTCCTTATTTTATTCTTCGTTATTATATTTTAGTTGGATATTTCATCATCTGTAAATCCGACGAAGCAAATCAGTGAAATAAAAGAAGCAAGAAGCAAATAATAACCGATATAAGATGTATCGAAATGTTGCACCAGATATTCTGCAATATAAGGCGCGAGAGATGCTCCTACAATAGCAGATAAATTGAAAGTAATAGAAGAACCGGTATATCGAATTGCTGTTGGGTATGGTGAAGCCAAAACAGCACCAAGAGGACTGTATATCATTCCCATGAGAGACAAACCGATAACAGACATTGCAAGGACTCCTATAACTCCAGAATTTAAGAAATAAGGAATTGCGAAAGAATAAATACCGGTGATGATTGTAATCCAAATCATCAAAGTTCTACGTCTAATACGGTCAGCGAGTCTTCCCGTGATGACAGTAAAAATCCCACAAAAAATAGCACCGACAATTTCGATTTGAAGAGCTTGATGAAATGGCAATTGCAAATGGTTTGTTGAATAGCTTAACAAATATGTAGTAACCAAGTAAAACAAAACAAAAGTTGCCATACCAGAAAATATTCCAAGAAATAGGATTCGTGGACATTTTAAAAAGACATCTATGATAGGAACTTTGACATGTTTTTTACTTTCAAGAGTTTTTTTGAATTGAACAGTTTCATTGATTGAAAGACGGACCCATAATCCTATAATCATAAAAACAACTGAAGCAATAAAAGGAATACGCCATCCCCAGGCTAAAAGTTCTTCACGATCAAGGAAATGCAGCAGACCCAAATAAACAGCAATAGATAAAAACAAACCTATTGAAACGCCTAATTGGGGGAACATTGCATACCAGCCGCGCTTTTCTGGAGGGGCATTTTCTGTTGCGAGCAAAACAGCTCCTCCCCATTCTCCTCCTAATCCAATTCCCTGTCCAATACGGCACAAGGTTAAGAGGAAAGGGGCAAACCACCCAGCTATTTCATAAGTAGGAAGAAAACCAATAATGACTGTTGAAAGACCCATTGTGAGAAGAGAAGCGATAAGTGTTGCTTTTCTTCCAATTTTATCTCCAAAATGTCCAAAAACAACTGATCCAAAAGGGCGGGCAAAAAAGGCTGCTCCAAATATTAGGAAAGATTGTAAAATGGCAATTTGATCATTTTGTGTTGGAAAAAACACATGAGGAAATATAAGAGCTGCGGCAGTGCCAAAGACATAAAAATCAAAGAATTCAATTGTTGGGCCAATAAGGCTTGCAAATAAAATCCGACGAGGGGAGTTTCTGTTGCTTGTAGCTTTCATTTCTGAGTTTATAGACATGAATAGAATGTCCCTTTCAGTATATGACAAATCAAATGACGAGTTAACTGACTATAACTATAGAAATTTCAAATCAGTGTCGAGTCAATATTATGACACTTCGTTATATATTAGAACAATGATTATGGGCTGATGAGTATGAATAAGTGCTCTATATATTATCCATATTGAATAAGATAAAGACACTGCTTTAAATGCTGTAGAAGATGGCAATAGGTGGCTATAAACGCAGCTCTCATTCACATTGCTGTGTCCTTTAAAGTTTAATGCCATTTTTATCTATTAAGGGATCAATCTTATTCGTAGATCAGTGTTTAGTGTCTCAAAATATTAAAAATATTTTTCATGGATGCAATTATAACACTTTTAAAGTGTATCTAAAACAAATTAAATCTTTTAGTTGTGCATGCATTTTAAAACACATGGTGTATATTTGATCTGTCAGAGCTTAATCCATCGAATGCTTTGCTATCTTAAAAGACATGAGGTTGAGCAATTACGTTGTGTTGTTTTGATCTATGCACTTTTTTCTAAATGGGAGAATTTAAATTTAAAATTATGGAGTGTAAATAATGCAACGCAAATTGAAATTAAGTTTTTGTGCGGTAATGGCCAGTGGTTTTTTTGTCAAGATTGCGAGTGCATATGGAGTAGCTACACCAAGAGAAAAGTTATTAACACCAGTAAGTATCAGTGAACACCTAGAAGAGACAAGAAAGTTGTTATCGGAAGTGAGGGGACTAAAAGAAAAAAAGGGGGGATCAAAAAAGATAGAGAATAAACAGACAGTAGAAGGAAGTGATCTTTCAGAAGAGGAAAGGAAGAGATTAGAAAAGCTATTCTTTGAAGTACTCACAAATTCAATAATAAGCGATGGTGCTACGATCTATATTACTAACCGTGACTCTGAAGGTTCTGAAATAAATAGCTTTAACTATAAAGATGCAGCTTATTCCATTAATAATACGGTTAGAGAAGGGGGAAAACTCTACATTGATGCAGCAAGTGTTAGCAGGGATACGACAATTGAGCATGGTGGGATTGAGTTTGTCCAAAACTTGAGCAGTTCGGAATATGCCGCTGTTAAAAAAGGGGGGAAACAAATTGTTGAGAGTGGTGCAAATGCAGAAGGGGCTCAAATCCATGGCGGTGAGCAGATTATTTTTGGTAAGGGGTTTCTTGGGGATGGTTTGTCGCGTAAAGATAAGGAAAGTAGTGCTTATGGCACTGAAATTCATGCTGCAGATGGAATGCTAGGAATACAAAGTGTCTATAGTGGGGGGATGGCTGTTGACACAAAGATTATGAAAGGTGGTGTCCAGAATCTTGATGGTAAAGAGAATTTTCATAACGGTTTCTCAGAAGATGCTGATACAGCCGATATAAAAGATGAAGATTTTACAATTAATGAGGGGGCTTTTGCACTGAGTACCGAACTTTTTAAAAATGGTATGCAGAATATCTTTGCAGGAGGGAATGCGAGCGAAGTTACTTTATACGATAGAGCTACTCAGAAGATATATGATTCTGGATACGTGGATAATCTAACCATTAATCATCAAGCACAATCATGGGTTTTTGCCGGTGCGATATTAGATAAGGATACAAATGTTAATGATTTTGGCAACCTCTATCTCTATGCTGGAAATGGTGAAGCTGTTACGGAAGTAGAAAATCTTAATTTAAATGGAGAAGATAGCAAACTATACATTATTGCTCCTGAAGATAACAGCAAAAAACCTCACGTTAATATCCAGAATTTAACTGGAAGTGGCAGAGTTATTTTTACGTACTTAGGGACTAATAAGCATTACTCTAAGCTTAATATTGATGATCTTTCAGGTTCTTTACATTTTGATTTTAATGTCAACTTTGCCAAGCATCTTAGTGATTATCTTGTCATTAAAGAAAGTGGTTCAGGTTATCACACAATAAGTGTGGCTGATTCTGGGCGTGAAATTACAATCCCTTCCCACAAAAAGCTTAAATTAATTTCTGATCGCAGCGGAAATGCTCATTTTATTCTGGCAAACACTTTTGGTGAAAAAATCAAAGCTATTGATGCCGGAACCTATCGGTATAGTTTGAAACATAGAAACAATAAGGGGGCTGGTAAAATTTGGTATTTAGATGCGAATTATGCTCTTGATGAGACAAATACCTCTTTATTTTCTGATTTTAGCTTGCAACCATTTGCTATAGCTTCATTATCGAAGGATCTCACAGAACGCACAATTGAAAAGGGGATGATTGTTACGATTGCTGATCCTAGCTTTGATAGTAACGTTGAGAAAGTTGAAAGCACTGGAGAAACTTCGATTAGTAATACAGTTAAAGACGGTGGAAAGATCTCCGTTTATCACGGTGGTTTTAGCTTGTATACAACAATTCAAAGAGGCGGCACTGAGCTTGTTAGAACACAGGGTCTTTCACAGGATAGTACAGTTAAGAGAGAGGGAAAACAAAAGGTTAAAGATGGGGGAAAAGTTGAAGGGGCTAAAATTTACGGTGGTGAGCAGTTTGTTTCAGGAAAGTCTGATATCAAAGGGGAGATGGTAAGGAGTAGCGCTCATGACACTATCGTTTCTGGTGAGAATGGAGTGCGAGGATATCAGAATGTGTATGATGATGGAGAGGTTTTTAGCTCAAAGATCATGGAAGGAGGGGTACAAAATCTTTATGTGGAAGAAGATTTAGACCATTATAGCAGTTTTGCCTTTGATACGAAGGTCTTTTCTGGTGGACAGCAACATGTTTTAGCGGGAGGAATCGCGATTGGCGTTCTTTTAGAAGGGACTGCTTTTCAGGCAATAGATTTAGGAGGTTATGTAAAAGATTTAACCGTTAAGGATCAAGCACAATCGTGGTTACATGGTGGCGCAACATTGGAAGGAAAGACAACGGTTAATGATTCTGGACGGATTTATCTTTATGCTGGTGCAGAGCAATCTCGTACTGAAGTAGAAAAAATTGTCTTAAATGGCAGAGATACAAAATTGTACGCGATTGCCTCTAATATAGATGGTGAAAGTTCTTTGATTGAGAATCTGAGTGGGAATGGTCGTGTTATTTTTACTTCTACCGTGTTTGATCCACATTACTCTAAACTTGAGATCAATGATCTTTCAGGGAGTTTACATTTTAGGTTGCATACTAATTTTGCAGAACAGCGCGGTGATTATCTTCTGATCAAAAAAGGATCAGGTAATCACACCATAAGCGTTATCGATTCTGGTGTTGAAATTACCAATTCTCCTCTACAAGATCAGAATTTAGTTTTGGAGCTTGATTTAATTCATGTTCAAAGCGGAAATGCGCATTTTACTCTGACAGATTTTTCTGGTGAAGAGACGAGTACGATTGATGGTGGAGCCTACATGTATGGCTTAAAGACAAAAGATGATAATGGGGGAAAGACTTGGTCTTTGGCTACATCACAAATAACTTCTGCTCCTGTAATTCCTTCACCTCATGTGGAGTCGCCTATAGATAAGCTTCCTGAAAAAGAAGAAAATATGACATCGGCAAAAGATTTTAGTATCTCTGATGTAATTCATTACAGCATTGGGGAAGGAGGAGGAATTCTACAAAGCTCTTTGCTCGGTGATGATAACGTAGTTTATGTCTCTGATGATGGAGAGCAAGGTGTTCTTAAGAAGTCTATTAATAATACAATTCAGGGATCAGGAAGACTTTATGTTGAAGCTGGTGGTTTCAGTAAAAATACAACCATTGAAAATGGTGGTGTTGAGATTGTAGGGGAACAAGGGATTTCAGAATTTACGATTATTTACGAGGATGGAAAACAAAGAGTGGAGGGAGGAGGAACCGCATTGAGAGCTGAAATTTATGGTGGGGAGCAGCTTGTTTTCGGAGATGGTTATGTAAATGGTGGAATTGTGGGGAGCAGCGCTTATAACACGATACTGTATGGTCAAGGTGATACGCCAGGACAGCAGAATGTATATGATGATGGGATGGCTGTGGGAACAAAAGTGATGAGTGGAGGAATACAAACTCTTGCTAAATGGTTTCCTAATGATGATAACTTTGCAGAAAAAGCTGGCGGTTTAGCTGTAAATGCTGAAATCTTTTCAGAGGGTGTGCAGCGTGTTTTAGCAGGAGGTGAAGCAAATACAGTCATTTTACGCACTGGTGGTGTTCAAGAAGTCTATGCAGGTGGAATTGTAAAGAATCTAACGATTGAAGGTAATGCTAATTCATGGATTTCTCCTGGTGCAATATTAGGAGGAGAAATAAAAGTTCAGGATTTTGGTGGGCTCCATCTTGATGCTGGAGATAATGGTCAACAAACTATAGTAGAAAACATTGAATTAAACGGAGAAGACGCTCAATTATACTCCGTTGCTCGTGGGTTTGACGATAAAAGTACACGCATTCAGCAGTTAAGCGGTGTAGGAAAAGTCATTTTTACTTCTTCTGAAGATGATTTATATTACTCTCAGCTTTATATTGATAATCTAGCAGGGAGTCTACATTTTGACCTTAATGTTAGCCTTGCAGAAGGAAAAGGTGATTACCTCTTTATTGAGAATGGGAGTGGTTTTCATACAATAAGTGTCGTAGATTCTGGTATTGAAATTGTTGATCCTTCTTCAGCAGGACTTGATTTAATTTTTGATCAAAGTGGAGGAGCACATTTTACCCTGAGAAGCTTTTCTGGTGCAAATGTTAAAACTATTGATGGCGGAACCTATACGTATGGTTTAAAACAGAGAATTGATGAGGGTGGGGGCGAAAAAGTTTGGTATTTATCTGCAGTATTTATTGATAATGTTTCATTTCTCAACAGTTTACCACGTAGTAGAAGCAGATCTATGCGGCATTTAAATCAAAATCAATCAGCTTCTTCTCTTTCAACTATTGCAGCACCACAAGCGCGTATTATTAAATTGCCACGTCGAAGAAAAAACCGCCAAAACTTGAGTCAAAGATCTCCAGCTTTTGTATCTCCAACTGTTTCCTCTCTTGGAAGTCCCGTTATTGAAGTCTTAGGTTCAGGAAGTTTTCATCCTCTTTCTGATGAAAAACAACAAACTGCTGTTTCAACCTCTTCTCAATCTTTAGCCGATCAAATGATTGTGCGTCCAGTTCATA
>NZ_JBHIPG010000051.1:0-17035 GCF_042195905.1 Bartonella sp. AP331QHHD | reverse complement strand
CATGGCTTTTTCTGCTTCTTGACGTGCATTAACAACCTGCTCTAACGGCGCAAAGGTTTCATACGAATACAAAGATGCCGTTCCTAAAAGCTTCGGAACAACAACGCTGTCTTGAGAAGTTCCTGCTATCATTTCTTCTCTCGTCGCGACCGGTATCAAATATTCATGTTCATGATCGGGTATCTTCATCTGCTTTCGTCCTCACATCATTCAGAGTACTTCGTCTAATGAACACTCTTTCAAATCTTCAAACTCTTCTCTTAAGGTCTCTAAGCGCTTCTCTAAATCTTTCAGTGAACCATCAAGCTCTGTTTTCAAAGCGGCTTTCAGTAAATCAAAAACGCCAGTAAGCGGCGCATGAACAAAACCTCCCCCAGAATACAAAACGACCCGTACTTGAGACGGGTCGCTAATCTCTGATATCGCAAACGGTTTTAATGACATTTCAACTCCTCATGTCTTGATCCCATAAATTACACTCACATTAACGGGGCGCGTTTCAACACCACCAACCCTCTCTGCCATGAGATGATGTTCATGATGCTCTCTGTCATTCAGACCTGCCGTTATAGGCGTTGAATAATATAAAAAATTAGCAAAGGGGCTCCTGATAAACCAAGGTAAACGCGGCGGCTTGTCTTTTTCTGTAAACCTACAACACACTGATTTATAATGATAATTCACTGTTTTGTATGTTGAATGAGAGTCTCGAATAACGTAAGATTCTCTCATTTCAAGTCTGTTTATATTGAATCAAACAAACCCATTTGCTTGCACGGCATAAGCGGGGCTGGCGTGTGGGTAAAACTGTATAAGAAAGGAATGAAAATGGTTCTTATGAATCGTCTTAACGCAAGGGCTGTCGCAACATTGGGAGCTGGCAAATATAATGATGGTGCCGGCTTGATCCTCCATAAGCGTAAAGATGGTGGTGCTCAATGGCTTTATCGTTATACCATTCACGGTCGGCGCCGTGAAATGGGCTTGGGCGCCTTAAGACATGTCTCTTTAAAAAAAGCCCGTGAATTGGCAAACCAATGGCGTGCTGTTTTACATGAGGGTCGTGATCCCATTAAAGAACGCGATAAACAAAAGCGTGAGGCAATGCGTAATCTTCATTATTTAAAAAACATTGCTTTAGATGCTTTTGAAAGCCGTAAAGCTGAATTAAAAAGAGATGGTAAAGCTTGTGATTGGTTTTTACCATTACGCCTTCATATTCTCCCTAAATTGGGCTGTCTGCCCGTTTCAGAGATTACACAAACAGAGATACGCAATACCCTTGCTCCTATCTGGCATACAAAAGCTGCAACAGCAGAGAAAGCACTAAATCGTCTTAATCTTTGTCTCAAACATGCGGCTGCATTAGGGTTAGATGTTGATTTACAAGCAGTAGAAAAAGCACGCGCGCTCTTAGGTAAACAACGTCATAAAACCACTAATAGACCTGCAATGGATTGGAAAGATGTTCCCGCCTTTTATCAGTTACTCTGTAAAACACAAAACATAACACAACTGGCTTTGCGCTTGCTTATCCTGACAGGCGTTCGTACCAACCCTTTGCGTCATATTCGTGAAGATCAGATTGAAGATGATGTATGGACTATTCCTGCTGAGAATATGAAAGGTTTGCGTGACGCTACAACAGAATTTCGCGTACCTCTATCATCTGAAGCGCTAAAAGTGATTAAACAAGCCCGTTGTATTTCCAAAAGTAATTTCATTCTGTCTTTTTCCGGTCGTGCTCCCCTTGCTGAGAATTGTATGGCAAAATATATGAGAGACAATAAACTTGAAGCCTGCCCGCATGGTTTTCGTTCTAGTTTACGCAATTGGCTTGCTGAAACAACCGATGCTCCCTATGAGGTCGCTGAAACTATTCTAAGTCATACAGTTGGCGGCAAAGTAGAGCGTGCCTATCGTCGTACTGATTATTTAGAACAGCGCCGTGTCTATATGGATAAATGGGCGGCTTATGTCACGGGTCAATCTTAAGATATGGGGTGAATAACCCCATGATCTGTGGATAACTTTCTCTCTCTTCTCTCTCATTCTCTCTCAATAAGACTCATAAATTATCACATAAGAAATTATATGATAAAATATTGTTTTCTATGAATAAAACATCTTTCTAAATGAACCAAAATGTGGTTAATAAATAGTTATGATTTGTTACCATTTTTTGATAGAAAGGATTTTAGTATGACAGAAAATGATATTCTTTTGACAGACCGTGAAAGTGCAAAATTGCTTCATATGAGTGTCTCAACATTCCGCCGTCATGTAACCAATGGCTCTCTCCCAAAACCTTTAAAATTTGGTTTTTTGTCCCGTTGGTTACAATCGGATCTTATCAATGTCATCGAGCAAGCAAAACAGCAACGTCAAAGTGACGCGGCATAAAAAAAACCTTGTCACGTAAGGACGGACAAGGCTTTCTCAAACTCATCACCCTAGAGATAGCACAATCCGTCCTGTGACGCAACGTTATAGGATTTACAATGATGTGTTCTTTTAAGAATGCGCAAGGTATCACACGTGCCTTGCGCGGGGTTTGGCATGGGCGTTATGGAACAGCCCGTTGCCCTGCTCATGATGATAGGCTGCCTAGTTTATCTATTTCTAATGGAAATGATGGGCGTCTTTTACTCTATTGTTATGCTGGCTGCTCTTTTAGAGAGATCATACAAGCGCTTATTAGAATTGGATTGCTTGGAAAACAAGCTTATGATCAGACGCTCTCTTTCTCAAAACAGTTTTGTGCTGATCTCAAACAAGCAAAAAGGAAAGCAGAAAGAGCAATTTGGCAACAAAGCCAACCAATCAAAAATACTTTAGCAGAAACCTATTTACGTATGCGGGATATTACATGTGATTTGCCTACAGATTTACGCTTTTACGACAAATGTCTACACCCCTCTGGGGGTACATTGCCCGCGTTGATTGCTCTTGTTAAGGGGGCTGGTTCCTTTGCCATTCATAGAACCTTTTTAAAAGACAATGGCTGCAAAACAGATCAAAAACCAGCAAAAGCCATGTTGGGATCTGTAACGGGTGGTGGGGTGCATTTAAGCCAAGCCAATCCAAAACATCTGGTCATTTGTGAAGGCATTGAAACCGGTCTGGCTCTTTTGTCTGGGTTGTTATCAGAGCCCGTTGATTTATGGGCGTCCCTTTCAACCCTATGAAAATGCAAAATAGATATAAAATATCTATTCTAATAGTACCTATTGAAGAAACAGTAAAAATACATTACATTAGAACTACTTTGTAACACATTAAGTGGTCGTAAAATGGCTGAGACAACATTTACCTTTCGCGTCGATGATGTATTAAAAAATGAATTTTCCAAAGCAGCAAAGGCGTGTGATAGATCTGGTGCACAATTATTGCGCGATTATATGCGCGATATCGTAAAAGAACAAAAAGAAAAAAGTGCATACGATTTATGGTTTCGGGAACAAGTTCAATTAGGGATAAACTCTGCTAATGCAGGTGATATAATATCTTCTGAAGAAATCGAAGCAGAAGCAAAGGAATGGCGCCTAAAAACACAAAGTAAACTCGATAGATCAACTTTATGAAGCTAATTTGGACACAAGTAGCACACGTTGACCGCAAAAAGATCCGTGAATACATATCACAAGATAATCCTTCTGCTGCCTTAAAGTTTGATCAACTTTTATCTGAAAAAGTAGAAAAACTTGTTAAATTTCCTACTCTTGGTCGTTTAGGACGAATTGTAAATACACGTGAACTTATTGTACATCCAAATTATATCATGATTTATGATATTTCAAATGGCGTTGTGCGTATTTTACGTGTGCTTCATACAAAGCAAAAATTTCCTTAATCAACTGTATTTTTATTTATTTGCTAATTGAAGAAAATTATTTTCTACAATACTGCGCTCCGTATCAGTAAGTAATGATAGATTACTATTTTTATAATATTGCGAATATGATTGCATAATTACTTTGCACACCGCTTAGTTTCTACTCGTAAAAATAATGATGATACTCTTGGTAAATGACGTTTTATCGTCAATGATGTGACCGTTGAAAAGCTTGGGGAACTCTTAAAAGAAAACCCCCGTGGTCTCTTAATGGTGCGTGATGAATTGGCTGGCTTTTTAGCCAATCTAGAAAGAAAGGAATATCAATCAGACCGCGCCTTTTATTTAACAGCTTTTAATGGCGATGATCAATTTACTTATGACCGTATAGAGCGTGGAACCATTTTTATCCCTTATGTCACTTTATCCATGATTGGAGGCATTCAACCTTCACGCATTATTCCGCTCATTCAAGCCATACACCGTGGAATAAACGATGACGGTTTATTGCAACGCTTTCAAATGATTGTCTGGCCCGATGACAATAAAGAGTGGCAATTGGTTGATAAACCGCCCAATCAAGAGGTCTGGCAAAAGTATGAAGGGGTATTTCGCTCTTTTCGTGATAAACGCTTAGGTTCTCCCGAACAACCACTGATTATGCGTTTTTCTCCTAAAGCACAAGTGAAGTTTTATGAATGGTTCGAGCATCTTCATAAAGAGGCAAAAGGAGGTACTCACTCAGAAAGCTTACAATCGCATCTTTTAAAAATGCCAAAGACCATAGCAAGCCTTGCGTTAATTTTTGAACTTCTTGATAGTGGTGGTTTAGAAATTGGTCTCTATGCCATTACAACAGCCTTGCGTTGGGAAAAATATCTGTTAAGTCATGTCAAAAGACTTTATGCGGCGGGGGATACATTAACAGCAGAGCGTGCAAAATTAATTGTTGAACGCTGTGATTGTTTACCCGATGTTTTTACAACAAGGGATATTTATAAACGTGATTGGAAATATTTAACAGACAATCAAACCGTTAAGCAAGCTTTAGAGCTTTTATGTCGTTGTAACTATATTCGTGAAATCTCTGGAGAGAATAACTCCCAAGGCGGTCGACCTACCATACGTTATGAATGGCACCCTTTAGTGAAAAGTCATAAGACATCTCACTGAGGCAATTTGGAAATCTTATAAAACATTAAACAATATAACAGTGAACCTTTAAAGCACTTCCCATCATTAGTTTTGGGGGGGGTATGGGGGTTTTGGGGGGTCTTTTTACCCCCCCCCCTTTATATATATTTTTTAATCCAAAATAAAAGTTATTATATTTCAATAAGTTAATCTTTTAAATAAACAACCTATATTAAACATAACACATAAATACAATTTTTAATATATATCTAAGAGGGTTTTGTAGGTGTTTTGGGGGGGTTAAAAACAGACAAAACCTATCAAAATACTCATTCTGATATTTTAAAGAACGTAGTACATTTATCTTGATGAATACGTGAAATGAATAGCAAATTTCACTACTTTGCTGATCTTATTCCATGTCATGGGCTGTTGATAAGCAGCCTTAAAGACCCATTTTGAAAAAAAATTATCCGCTTTTTAGCATTTTCCGAATTTTTCACACTATTCATTCAAAATGGATTTAATAAGCTTCATTTTGATTCTTTTGAAGAGAATTAATCAATAGAATATATTGTCATGGAGTTTATTCTTTATGCTTCGCCCTCATCATTCTGATAATGAACACGTCACTTTACGCTCTCTCTTAGAATATTATCGTCAACAAGCAAAATCACCCCGTGAATTGGGAACATTGTTTGAAAATCTTGTCATGGCTTATCTTATGCATGACCCTCTCCATTATGGACGATATGAAAAGGTAGAAACCTATTATGAATGGGCTGAAGAGCGTGAAGGTTGGAATAAAAATGATATCGGCATTGATCTGGTGGCAAAGCTTCGCAATCAAGAGGGATATGTGGCTATTCAATGTAAGTTTTATAAAGCTGACCATCAGATCAGTAAAAAAGATATTGATAGCTTTATCGCTGCCTCTGGAAAAGACATCTTTAAATATCGACTTCTCGTTGACAGCACAGAAGTAGAATTAAGTGACAATGTGAATGCCATGATTAAAGGACAAGCGATACCCGTTTATCGTATTGACCTTCGTCATATGGAAAACAGTCGTATAGACTGGCAAATATTTGCAACGAAAAAAGAAGTTGTTCTGAAATCAACAAAAGAGCCTCGTCCCCATCAAGAAGAAGCCATCAAGAAAGTCTGTGAAGGGTTAAAAGAAGCAGATCGTGGCAAGCTGATTATGGCATGTGGAACGGGGAAGACTTTCACTAGCCTTAAGATAGCAGAAACCATAGCAGGAACAGGCAAGCGTGTGTTGTTTCTGGTTCCTTCTCTGGCTTTAGTTTCGCAAACAATCCGTGAATGGACCCTTGATACAGAAGTGCCCTTGCGTTCCTTTGCGGTTTGTTCTGATACGAAAGTAGGCAAGCGTCGTAAAAACCAAGATGATATTGTTGGCATGGAAACATCAGATCTTGTTCTCCCTGCTACAACAGATGCGAAAGCCCTTGCCAAAGAAGCTTGTGAAAACCTAGCAGATGCAATGACGGTCATCTTTTCAACCTATCATTCTATCCAAGTGATTTCGGATGCACAAAATACCCATGGGTTACCTGAATTTGATCTGATCATTTGTGATGAAGCCCATAGAACAACTGGTGTTGTGTTGGGAACAGAAAAGCATGAATCTGAATTTATCAAGGTTCATGACAATAGCATTATTCGAGGCAAAAAACGCCTCTACATGACAGCAACCCCAAAGATCTTTAGTGACAAGCTGAAAAGGAATGCTTTCTTATCCAATAACGTTTTGGTGTCCATGGATAATGAAAAACTCTATGGCAAACAACTTTATACTTACAACTTTTCACGTGCTTTAGAGGATAAGCTGTTAGCACCTTGTAAAGTTATCATATTAGTTGTCAACGAAGAAGAAGTAAGCCAATCCATTCAACATCTTATTACCGATAAGAATTATGAACTTATTCTTGACGATAGGACCAAGATTAATGGCTGTTATAGAGCCCTTACCAAAATGGATCTGAAACTTGATCTTGAAGATGACCCCAAGCCCATGCGTAGAGCTTTAGCTTTTTGCAAAGATATTGAGACTTCTAAACGCATATGCAAGAGATTCAAAAAAGAAAAAGTGCAAGAATCTTTGCGCGCTCTTCATAAGAACTATAAAGATACTCCTCCTCTTAACTGTACCCTTGCCCATATTGATGGAACCTTTAGTGCTAAAGAGCGTACAAAACAACTTGAATGGTTAAAGGAAGATGCGGGGGAAAATACCTGCCGTGTACTTACCAATGTACGCTGTCTTTCTGAAGGTGTTGATGTTCCTGCTCTTGATGCCGTTCTATTTTTACACCCGCGCAAAAGTCAAATTGAGATTATTCAAGCAATAGGACGTGTAATGCGTCGAGCAGAGGGTAAAAAAAGAGGCTATATCATTCTACCCGTTGGGATACCCGCTGATATTCCGCCGGAAATAGCCTTAGAAAACAACCAAAAGTATAGTGTCATCTGGCAAGTTCTCAATGCTTTACGTGCTCATGATGATAACTTTAATAAAATAATTCACCATATGCACAAAAAACAAGACGTAAGCGATGCTCTTGAAATTGTTGCTGCTTCTCAAGAACTTGCGTTAGAAGATACGACCACGGTTATTGATGATTTACCTATACGCTCAAAATTAGAGTATTCAGGACTTAATATTGGGTTAGCAACTTATGAATCCTCTCACAGATGTGAAGAACAAGGAGAACTCCCCCTTTTTTCTAAATGTAAAGATGTCATTAAAGCTGCTATTGTTAATAGATTTTACGATCCTAGCTATTGGAAAAAATGGGCAATAAATGTTGGTGATCTCGCTCAAACTCATATCGCACGCTTAACTGAAGTTTTGACGAAATCAGAAACTGAAACACGGCAGGTGTTTAATGATTTTATGACCGAATTACGTAGTAATTTAAATACAACTATCTCCGAACAAAATGCGATTGAAATGCTTGCGCAACATCTTGTGACGCGTCCAGTCTTTAATGCTTTATTTGAGGGGCATCAGTTTGTTCAAGAAAATCCCGTATCTTGCGCTTTACAACGTGTACTCAATGCCCTTGATAAAGTTACTCCTAAAGAAGAATCTCAAGATCTCAAAAATATTTCTAAGAGTATACAATTTTACACGCGTGGAATTACCACTCTTGAAGCACAACAAAGTTTAATTGTAGAGCTTTACAATGAATTTTTCCGTTATGCTTTTCCGCGTACAGTAGAAAAATTAGGCATTGTTTATACTCCCATTGAGGTTGTTGATTTTATCATTCATTCTGTTGATGATGTGTTGCGTCATGAATTTGGAAAAAGTCTAGGATCACGTGGTGTTTCTATTCTTGACCCTTTTACGGGTACTGGGACCTTTATCACACGGCTATTACAATCCAATCTCATCAAACCAGAGGATATGGAATATAAATACCGTTATGATATCCACGCAAATGAGATTGTCTTGCTAGCCTATTACATAGCAGCCATTAACATTGAAGCAACCTATCATGGATTGATGAAAGGTGATTACATTCCTTTCAAGCATATTGGTTTGGCTGATACGTTTCAGACGCTTAAAGAAAAAAATTTGATAGACGGTATGCTCAAAGAAAACAGTGAATATTTAGAACTTCAAAAGAAACTAAATATCAAAGTTATCTTTGGTAACCCTCCTTATTCTATAGGACAAAAGAGTGAAAACGATAATGCGAAAAATACTCCTTATCCGATTTTAGATAAACGGATCAGTGAAACTTATGCGGCTCAATCGAAAGCAAGTCTTATACGAGGTCTGTATGACAGCTATATACGTGCCATTCGCTGGGCTAGTGACCGTATAAAAGACCGTGGTGTTATTGGTTTTGTTACAAATGCCGGTTTTATTAATGGAAGTTCTATGGATGGGTTACGAAAATGCCTCGTTGAAGAATTTAGCAGCCTTTATATTTTCCATTTACGAGGAAATGCGCGGACTTCTGGAGAACAACGTAAGAAAGAAAGTGGTGGAATTTTTGGTGAAGGTTCTCGTGCTCCTATTGCTATCTCTATTCTCGTAAAAAATCCAAATGCACAACTGCATGGTAAGATATATTTTCGGGATATTGGAGACTATCTCAATAGAGAAGAAAAGCTCACGATAATTGAAGAATTTAAGAGTATTGATGGCATTACACGAAGTAAACAAGGTTGGAAAATAATTACACCGGATAAGCATGGGGATTGGCTTAGTCAACGTGATGACAGTTTCAAATCATTTTTAGCTATAGGTGATAAAGGTGATAAAAAAGGTCATGGTAAAAAAATTTTTGAAAATTTTTCTTGTGGAATTATCACTAGCCGTGATGCATGGGCATATAATGCAAGCCGTGAAGCTTTAGCAAAAAATATGAATAACATGATTGCATTCTACAATAGTGAAGTGGAACGTTTTAATGATACTTATGTACATGCTGATCATAAAGCACGTACAAGGGCTGTAAATGATTTTATCAATACGAATGCCAAAAAAATCAGTTGGAGTCATAATGTTAAACAAGAATTGGTAAGAGAAACAATCTTTGAACTTGAAGAAAAATGCTTCACACAAAGCCTTTACCGTCCTTTTACACGACAGTGGTTTTATTATAATCGCGTTTTCAATGAAAGAGTTTATCAAATGCCGCGGATATTTCCTATAGGGCAAGCGGTTGAAAATAGAGTGATACAAATTACAGGTATAGGAGCAAATAAAGATTTTTCTGTTATTATGATTAAGACAGTATCTGATTTTCATGTAATAGAAAATGGACAATGTTTTCCACGCTATATTTATGAAGACACTACGGTTTCAAAAAGTAAAAGTGAGAAACAATCCCATTTATTTACAAACTCTATAGAGGAAAACAAAACAACTGGTTTACAGAAGCGTGATGCTATTACTGATGAAGGTCTAGACCATTTTAAAGCTGCTTATCCTAATGAAACCATAACAAAAGATGATCTATTCTATTATGTTTACGGTCTTTTGCATTCGGAAGATTATCGCTCTCGTTATGCTGATAATTTATGCAAAGAATTACCTCGCATTCCTTGTGTAAAGAGTGCTGATGATTTTTGGAAGTTTGTAACAGCAGGGCGTGAACTGGGTCATTTGCACATGAATTATGAAGATGTAGAGCTTTATCCAGTGACCTTTAAAAAGGGTAATCCAAAACTGACTGATATCTCTAATCCCGAAGAATTTTACTACGTTACAGAAATGAAATTTTCTGGGAATAGTAAGGAAAAGGATAAATCGACTGTTTTTTACAACAGCAATATCATCATGACGGATATCCCTCTTAAAGCTTATGAGTATATAGTCAATGGAAAGCCTGCTCTTGAATGGGTTATGGAACGTCAATGTGTCAAGACTGATAAAAAGAGTGGTATTGTCAATGATGCCAATCGCTATGCTGTTGAAACCGTTGGCAACCCTGCCTACCCTCTAGAGTTATTTCAGAGGGTTATTACCATAAGTTTAGAGACAATGAAAATCGTTAAGAACCTACCAAAACTAGAGATTAGAGAAACTGAATAACTTATAAAGCATGCTCACATAATGGGCATGCCAATCTTATTAAATCCGCTTATGTATTAGTTTAACTAACAGTCTATTTTATCATCTGTTATGAGATAAACTAAGATAGGAAATAATTACGTTATCAAGATCTCTTTAATGGACTTTTGTAAATTCTTTAAACGTATCATCTTGTGAGTTGATTACCTATAATCTTAAAAGGAATAATTTATCATGCATTATTCTAAAAAAGAGCATTTGCACTTTTTAACACTGTACTTTGGATTGCTTTAAGGCTTATAAGAAATCCCATCTTAAAGTGAATTAGATTTTTTACATTGCCTTTAAAAGATTATACCGTAATCTAAAATGAGTGCTTTATTGTTTTCAAAAGCTTTATTTAAAGAGAGTTATATATATTCATTTTCTTATATTACTTATAGGTTTTGAATGTTTCTCAAACCCTCAAAATACCTTCAAAAATATACCGTTGGTTGTATTTATAGGTTGTGTTTTAATATAGATTGTATCTCTAAAATGCTAATATATTGACTTTTATTTTTTATTGAAAAATATGTAAAGGGGGGGCGTAAAAAGCACCTCCAAAACCCCCAAAAACCCCTAAACCTCCAAAACTCATAACCATAATGGTCTTGATAGCATTTCTTATGAGTTACAAGCTATCTTTTGAAAGGCTTAAAGGATCATATGCTTTTCATAAAGCACATTTTAATCACTCACTAAAATCATAAGATTCGTCTGTTAAATAAACTGACATAACCGATAAAATAGACAAAAGCCCATTAAAAGAGATTTTGATCATCTATGGAATAATTTTATAGATCTTTTTTTATAGGTTGTTTCATTAAAATCTTGCACCAAAACCATGATCAGAACCCCACCACTTCAGTTTCTCAACTAGTGATCAAGGCTTTGGAGCGCGTCTTATTTTCTAAATTTCTGAAATCTTTTTGATATTTTTTAGGTGCTATTTCTTGTCTTTTTTTCCGATAAAATTGACTATTTTCTCTTTCCACGAGCGGGGTTGCTCCTTGCTGGTAACCTCTTGTGGATCATCAAGCTTTTCTGCCACCTGTTTAATCAAAGCGTAACTCACTTGCTTCACCTTTGCTACTTCTTTGGCTAAAGCTAATGCACGTTCAAGGTGGGTTTTGTTGATGCTCTCGTCAAAGCCTAGGTGATCACCTGCCGTAAAGCTTTTCTGATAAGATTGTAAGGTCTCAACATCACCCAATAAAGCAAGAGCGCCAAGATGAAGTAAAGCATAATCCGTATCGTTTGCTTTAGACGTGGCGCCTTTTTCCCAAGGAGCAGTGCCATAATCAGAGCGAAGTCTTTTAGAAAGGTCAATGTCTGTTACCGCCCATTTTAGCGCGTCATCAAGTGCTTGCTTTAAGCGATCCGCAGTAACTTCTGGTTCAAAGATTTCTAAACCCTTTGCTTCAAAATTAAGCTGTAAATCTGGAATATCTTCCGTGTAGGTAGGATCAATGAATTTACAAGCGGTGGAAAGAATGCCCGTGCTAATCATAAAGGCGCTATCAAATTGTGGGTAATCTTTGGCAATTTCGTCGTTATAAAGAATGTCTACTTCACGATCAGCCAATTGATAGCTTGCCATATGGTCATTCTCATTGATTTTCTCGGTTGACCAGCCTAGACTTTTTAAAAGTGCATGAGCACTTTCCATGGTGAGACGATCATCAGTGTCATCCGCTTCATCCACTTCCTCTGCCACTTCAACAGAAGTTGTTTTAGAAGCAACAGATGCTGTTTGCGGATCCAAGCTTAAAATCGGAGCGTTTTTAGGAAAACCAGTCCGATAACGGCGTGCAAGAGCAAGGACGTTATCAATAATATGTGCTATGTTTTCCCTTATCAAAGCTGAAAAGTTTTTATCCTTCAAACTTTCCTTATAAAATTTGAGTTTTTCAACATCCCCAATAAGAATAAGTGCAATAAGGTGCAACTTCGCAAAATCATATTCACTGTCTGGGGACAAAGCCGCATAATCATAGATGATTTGATTCACATTTTGTCGATCAGCCCAGCACAAAATATCCGCACTGATCTGTTTCAGCTTGCCTTCATCCAATTCAGTACTAGAAACTGCATAAACTTCTTCTGATTCTTTAAGAACGGTATATTGGGGAGTATTGATGAAAATAGATCGATAAGCTGTAGAAAAACCAAGTGTTGAAAGAGAAACCTTGAAGGTAACAAATGGTGTCTCTCCTTTTTTATCAAGGTCGTACACTATATTAATGATACGATCTTTCGTTATAAAATAAGCATTGCAATTGTAATTTTTATCACGATAGACTGTCCAGTCCATCCTTTTTAAGTCTTCAGAAACTGTATTAAGAAAAGACAAATCTTGTAAACTAAGACGATCATCTATAGCTTTTCGCTCATTAAGGATTTTCAGATATTCTTCAGCAAATTGAACGGCATGGTTAATATATCTCTCTACTTCACGGTCATCCAAAATCTCAGAAATCTTACCGGCTTCTAAAAAATTTTGATAAGATTTCAGAACATCAATTTGACCTGTCAATGCTAAACAAGCCAAATGCCAGACTATACGTATATTGTAGCTATACTTTTGAACACGTGTTTTGCTTTCTATTGATGCTTGTAAATCTTGGGCACGTGCCCACTGTATTATCCGCTCAGAGATTTTGATAAGCTCTTGCTCATCTAATGTCTCTACACAAATATCAATGCCTTTACCAAAACCACTAAAAACCCCCCCCCCAATCGTATTAAAAGAATTATAAATATTTTTAGGAGAAACACACCAATATTCCTTACTATAGTGAATACAATTGCAAGCGACAGAAATCATTTCATTAGATATTTCAGCTTCAATACGGACATTGTAATTATCATGAAGACGTATAAAACCAAAATCAAATTGAATAAAGCGGTCGGGCAAAATCAACCACATTTTTCCAGGTTCCGTTGAAAACCACCCTTGTGTTTTAAGAACGCGCATTGCTGCTGTGAGACTTATCGAGCGCTGTTTTGGCTTCTTGCGCGTTAGAATATCGTCTAATTCCCCATTTTTATAGGCCTGTGCAAAAAAAAGCAGGCGATCATCCGATGTCATTGTTTTATAATCAGCAAATTCTGGCACAGATAGTTTTGGGGTAGATCTATCACTCCTTAAAGCCTCCATATCACCAAGTAATGCTTGTGCAACGGCAGAATGATTAGTAGCTTCCTCGCACAACTTTTTTTCAATATCCTGTGCTTGCGCCCATGCAATCACTTTGTTTAAAGCGGTTGTGATATGGCTTTCGGAAAGATCCGGAGCTTTAACATTAAAATCCTCCTTCGCGTAAAACAGCACATCTCCATATTTACGCTGTGATTTTTCACCTCTAGAATATTCCCGAGCAAGACAATAAGCAGCGGTGGTGAGATCAGCCGAAAGCAAAAACTCTTTGCCACTCTCTCCATAATTTTTTACACCATAGCCAATACCGACAATGCGATCGGGAAGATGATAATGCGCAAAAGTATCCCCCACGTTATCACGATAAGGCTCCCAGCCCAGTCTTTTTAAAATCTCTGTGACATCTTTAGTTTGCATCATGAATCACTTTCCTTGTGCAAGAAGCTCTGTTAAACGGCTCGGATGACGAATAACTTCGTATTTTATCGGTCTCCCCCAACCCTTGCCCAGTTGTTCTTTAGGCCAATTTTTCTTAAAATCATCTAATGCTTCCTCAAATTTTTCTGCACTTCCTTTATAATCTCTCTTAAAATCGCTGAGTTCCTGTTGATATTTATTTAGCTTTTCTTTGTTTTTCTCAAGGAATTTTAAAACAACATCTCCTGTGGGTTGCGCATCTCCTGTTTTATACTCCTTTTCCAAAATCTTTTGGTTTTCGGTTAGACCAGCATTCCCCGTTTTTACCTCAACAATTTTTAATTCACCATCCTCTATATAGAGAATATCAGGACGGGATCTTATTGCAACTTCCTTTGTCCCTCCTTTACCATCAGGTTTCTCAACTATTTTTTTAAACGATGCTTCTTGCGTACATGTTGTGCATCCTGCTTCCTGTAATTTTTGCATTTCTTCTGTACGCTTTCCGTCATGATGCTCCTTATTTTTTTCGAGTGTTTCACGATTGCTATTGCTTTTTGAAGGCTTTTGAGACATTTCACCCTTGGCACTGTCTTCAGAGCCAATTTTTCCAACTGATTGGGCAACTTCCTTTTCTGCTTTTGCAGCTGCTTCTTCAGTCTTAGCAGCAAATTTAGCCAGAGCCTTTTCGCCAAGCTTTATGCCTCCCTTGGCTGCTCCAGCAACTCCTGTCATTAGGGATGCTGTTTCAGTCAATAATTTTCCAAATTCAAGTCCAGCTTTAAAGGATCCACCAGCACCGGCTCGCTCATATTCCTCCTCCATTTTATTAATGCGATCTACATAGGACTGTCCAAGGGTCTGACCAATTGTCGCCAAAATCTCACCACTGCTGAAAAAATCTTTGAGCGCTTTCAAAGTCTCTTCGGGATGTTTGGCTATTTGGAAAAAACCATCAAGCGTATCGTATATTTCAGCCGGTACACCAGCTACCATACCTGCCGCAAAGCTTATATCTTGCCCTGTACTAATCGCAGTCCACTTCGCAGACACTTCTGCTGCACATAAAAAGTCAGGACACTCCTTTAATTCTTTCTCCATCTGAGCTTGTTGAGCACTGCTGAGGTAGTTATTTGCAGCGGCATTACCTGCGGCATCAGCGCCGGCATCAACATTGCCACCGGCAAGGGCAGCGGCAACGCCCCCAGCAGCCCTTGCAACATCAATGGTGTGGTCTCTAAAGTCAGCAAACTGCGCATCAATCTTTGCGTTTATACGCGCTTCCTCTTCCGGAGTTGGGGTGCGACCGTTTAGGTCCCCCATTTCCTCTTTCACAATGCCTTGCACCCACAATTGAAACTGGAGCATAGCAGTGGCTTCACCCACAGCACCCCCCACAGCACCGGCTGTGCAAGCACCGCTCGCAACAGCGCCTTTTAAGCAGCCAAGACCGGCGTGGGCAACGATCTGCGTGACCGTGTCTATTTTGCCTTCTGCCTTGGCGGTACCGATTTCTTCCGCCAACGATTTGCCAACCGTATCAGACAGGGCGATGCGCAGATTGTTAAAAAAGTTCTTGTCAAGAGAACCACCCTCAAGAGCCGTTTGAACGCCTGTGCCAATGGCGGCTTTGATCAAGTTCTTTTCCGCCTCACGGGTGATGCGATCAACCAGAGGAGCCGTTTTGGGCAAGGATTGCCCAACACCAGCCATTTCGGTTAGTTGGCTGGTTAAGCCCGCCGTTAACATCGACGAGACAATGCTGAGAACATTCTTTGAAGAGCCAAGCTCATGCAAGGCGCCGGCAATATTGCCGCGATTATTGACAAGAGCCACAGCGCTTTTGTTAATCAGCGCTTGGACACCAGCCTGTATCGCCGCATTCATGGCGGTGCTCGAGCCAAGCCCCAAAGCACCGGTAATGGCACTGGCAGCGCCCGAGGCTGCTCCACCCGTAACCGCCGTGACAGCCAATGCCACGAGAGCCGCACCGGCTTCTGTCAGCCCTTGGGCTTTATAATCCCAGTCTTTAAATTCAGCCTTAACTGCTTGCCAATCCACTTGCTTGGATAATTCTGGATCATCACGCAGTTGCTTGATCCATGCCATGCCTGGAGAGCGAGACAATTGCTCAAGGGATTTGTCTAAATCACCGGTTGCCTGATACTCAACAACAAAGCCATCACCCGCATCAAGCTTTATGCCACCCTTAGCATCTATGGTGACATGCTCGATGGTCTCCTTAAGGTAACCTTTATCGCTCTCACTCCACCACACAAGGTTTTCATTACGCTGATAAACGTCCTTAAAATCTTGATCCTTGTTGGTCAGAAACTTGATTTTTCCCGTATCTGATGCCAAATGCGTCTGACCACCACTTTTTGCCCCTATGGCATCAAGCGTGAGATCCCCATTTTGCGCATGCATGGAGAGGTTGCCCTCTGTTTCTATCGTGGTTTTGTTTGTAGTAACTTCTGTTGATTGTTGACGAAACTTATTCTTTTGCTTCGATTTGTCGCCTTCTTTGCCCCTCAGATCCAAATCAAAACTGTTAAAATCTTGCTCTGAAATCGCGTTGAGAGCGCCACCACTGGTGAAATCACCATTGCCCTTGGCTTTAAACTTTCCCTCAAGGTTAAGTTCACCACCTGTGACAATGGTCAAATCTCCATCACTGTTGACTTCTGTCAAACGGTGCTCACTGCTTTGGGCGTTATAATGCCCTTTTTCCAATGTCTCCTTATGGTCACTCTCTAGCACTAATGAACCAAACGTAGCAGAACCACCGACAATCACCGTCGTCGATCCACCACTGCTCCATTGGCCACCAGTCATGCTTAAATCGCCAAGGGAGTGAATGTTTAAATCCTGTATAGAAATGATTTGAGCC
>NZ_JBHIPG010000050.1:0-1261 GCF_042195905.1 Bartonella sp. AP331QHHD | reverse complement strand
GTTGCCTGCAAAAATTTCAATATTGCCACCACTGGCAATCTGACCAACCTTCACCCCTTCTTTTGCTGTAATCAAAAGAAAGCCCTTTTCATCTAAAACAAGATCCCCTGAACCGCCCGTAGAAACGACACCTGTCATCAGTGTGCCTGCATCAAGGCTGCCAACCTTTAAAACAGCTTTTTCACCCGTCATCAACGAAGAAAAGTCAACCGCCCCGCCCTCAATATTTGCCTTGCCATAGGCTAAAAGTTGCCCAAAATGAACGGGAGCATTTGTTGCTGGTTGTGCTTGAATGGCAACATTTTGATGCGACAGAATTGTTTGAGAAACAGATAGCCCATTATGAGAAACTAGGGTGATATCTCCTGCTCCATAAACACTTTCAGCAACAATCGCACCTTGACTGCTCTGGAGATCAACATCCCCTTGGGTGCTAAGAACAACAACACCAGCAGCACCCGTTGCCGCCATATCAACCCCACCGGCTAAAAAATGAGCTTGTATATCACCACCGGCATGCGCCTTGAGATTCCCTTGCGCTAAAACAATCCCCTCAAGCTTCAAGTCTCCGCCCGATTCAAGAGCCATATCAGCACCTGCCCCTAGCCCTGAAACTTGAAGTGTCTGACGCGAAGACAGCTCCATATTGCCCCCAGAGGTTGCCTTACCGGCAATCGATAAAAGCCCATCCTGCGCCTCTATCTTCAAATGACCATCAGCACCAACCGTTTCTAACGTCACATCCTTATGGGCGGCAATATCAATATGCTTTTTCGAGGTGATGTGCTTTGCCAATACGCTCTGGCTTTTCGATTTGAGGACAACACCCCCATGACCAAAAACATTCTTCAACGAGATTTTCCCATCAGCAGAAAGATGCAACTGCCCCGCATTGGCTGCCATATCATGGCGCATGCGAACCCCAACACCTTTTTCTGTTGCCACAAGTTTTATTCTGTCCGCCTGTAGAGCCCCCAAAGCAGAACCATCTATCGCATATTCCGGTTTACCGGTAATATCGGTCAGTTCTTTCATTTCCCGTGAAGCATAATCAAAGTGACCTGTCCCTGCTGTCACACCAATCTCCTTGCCCGCAACAGCTCCTTCAAAATGCACTGTGCGTGAGACAATATCGACAATATCAACCGCTCCTTGACCAGAGAAAAAATTGGCTCCCTTAGCGCCAAAGGTAATATCCCCACCTCGCACCTCAAAGCCTTTCAAAAAACCGCTCGCATCAATTTCGGGTACACCTGTGGTT
>NZ_JBHIPG010000049.1:0-2681 GCF_042195905.1 Bartonella sp. AP331QHHD | reverse complement strand
ACGTAAGGACGGACAAGGCTTTCTCAAACTCATCAATCTAGAGATAGCATAATCCGTCCTATGACGCAATGTTATAGGATTACTAAGTACATTCTACGCCATATTGCTTTACATACAATATTGAGATGTTAGATTGAGAAAACAATCGCGCCATTCCAAGCAAAGGCCAGAATAGTGGGATTGTTGATCATCACAAGCAAGACTTAAGGATAGCATTCATATTGTTCTGGATGCTTTTTACAAAACGGGCTGTTTAAGCGCTTCTTGACACTGCGCCTCGGGATCACAGCACCTGGACGACAAGCCGGAAGATTCTTTCCTTGAAAATTCTCACACCACGTTCCTGCCTCTGTATCTTTATAGCGGAATCCTGATTGAACCATACAAGAATCAATGAACGCCTTTTTATTTAAACTTAACTTTCTATTTTCTGGATCCTTATCATAAGGGGTTGGCATACCACATTCTAACAATGCTTTTCCTATCTCAGTAAAATCTGCTCCTGGCTTCTCCCACATTGCCAAAGATGATGAAGGAGTTTTATTAAACTGACATCCCACTATACTTAATAAAACTATTATACTCAGTAATTTAAACAACATGTTCATTTTTTTCTCCTTCAAGGTTTTTGTTCACGATGAGAAGGGCCATAACGCTTTTTGCATATATCACTCGCATCTCCAAGGCAAGTATGGGAGCTTATGGGATTCATGATCACTCTCCACCATTCTGTCCAAACGTTACTACCAGCAGGGAGTGTCCCGTAGGTATAGCCATTGCCGCCAATAATTCTGCTGACAAAGTCATATCTATTCCCATCAAAGCCAATAGTGGTTTGTTTGCCATCACTCACATAATCTAACAGACCGGCNCAAAGTCATATCTATTCCCATCAAAGCCAATAGTGGTTTGTTTGCCATCACTCACATAATCTAACAGACCGGCTGCAACTAAAACATTAAAGGCTGGTCCATAGAAATTGATATTCGTGTTGTCGGCTATACCGTGAACACCTTCTTGTTTGAAAGAATTCAGCATATTTCCCAATGTCATTGTCCCGCGACTATGTCCATAAAGTTCTAATCCCGTGTTACCATAGCGAGACATCAGATTTTTTGCTTCTTGTGTGGAATTGGTCAAACCCCAAAAGTTATTTTCCATAAACTTCTGGTAGCCTGCTACCAGAAGTTCTGAAATAGCAGAATCGGCTTCTGGGAACACAACAAAATAAAGCGGTTCATTTTTATTCTCCGCATGTTGCTCTGCATAAACAGCAGCTTCATAGGGTGGCGTAAAAATGCCATTGAGGAACACATGCACCTTGCCATCAGCACCTTCTTGCAAATGCTTCTTTTCTTCATCCGTTAAACAATGTGCGTGAGGAAACAATCCCGCCATTCCAAGCAAAGGCAAGGATGGCAGATTGTTGATCATCACCAATAGCAAAACTTAAGGTTTGCATTCAAGTGCATTTTTATATTTTTTACAATAAGGGCTATTTAAGCGCTTCTTGACACTGGGCCTCGGGATCACAGCACCTGGACGACAAATGGGCAAGTTTTCCGCTTTATAATTTCCACACCAGCCTCCCCCCACATCATATTTATAGCGAAATCCCGCTTGGAGCATGCAAGCATCAATGGTTGCATTTGCATTGTAGCTGAGCTTTCTATTTTCTGTATCAGCATTAATAAGGCTTGGCAGACCGCATTCTAACAAGGCTTTTCCTACCTCTGTAAAACCTGCTCCTGGCTTTTTCCACGCAGCCACATCTCCTGGGGGAGTTTTATTAAACTGACATCCAGCTATACTTAACAAAGTTACAGCGCTTAATAATTTTAAAGTTTGTTTCATTTTTTTCCTCCATGATTTAATTCAAGGTTTTTGTTTTAAATGAGATGAGCCATACCTTTTTTGGCATTTTTGACCCGCATCTCCAAGACAAGTATGGGAGCTTATGGGATTCATGATCACTCTCCACCATTCTTTCCACCAGTTACTGCCAGCAGGTATTGTCTCGTAAGTATAGCCATTGCCGCCAATAATTCTGCTTACAAAGTCGTATCTATTCCCATCAAAGCCAACAATGGTTTGTTTGCCGTCACTCACATAACCTAACAGACCGGATGCAACTAAAACATTAAAGGCTGGTCCATAGAAATTGATATTCGTGTTGTCGGCTATACTGACAAGACTGACAAAACTCTTCTGATAAGGTCACTCAGATCATTTACTTTTGGAAAAAAGTTCCTTGATGAGAATGCCATAAAAAGAGTTTTGCGTGGTTGTCTTAAAGACTTCAAAAGAGATTTCTTTATTGTTTTATGCTGTTGTTTTTAACCAAAGGATGCCATTCATACCGTCTATCAGGACGCCGACCTAATTCATTTCCCTCTATAGGAAATTCACGAATATAGTTACAACGACATAAAAGCTCTAAAGCTTGCTTAACGGCTCCATTGTCTTTTAAAGATCTCCAACACCGTCTATAGATATCTCTTGCCGTAAAAACATTGGGTAAAAGATCACAGCGCTCTACAATTAATTTTGCACGCTCTGCTGTTAATGTATCATTCGCCGCATAAAGACGTTTTGCATGGCTTATCAGATATTCTTCCCAATATAAGGCTCTCTCAAGGGCATCTCTATTGATTTCAAAACGCCCCCCTTCACTCAATTCA
>NZ_JBHIPG010000048.1:0-3245 GCF_042195905.1 Bartonella sp. AP331QHHD | reverse complement strand
GCGCCAAAGGTAATATCCCCACCTCGCACCTCAAAGCCTTTCAAAAAACCGCTCGCATCAATTTCGGGTACACCTGTGGTTAAGGTCGCATGGGGTGTATTGATAAAGCCACAACCATCACAACTTATCCCATTGGGATTGGCTATAATCACATCGGCGGGGCTCCCAAAAACCTCTCCTGGACCATTCAAAGCACTGCGCTTGCTGCTGGTCACTTCATTTAAAATCACTTTCGCCGAACCGGTGAGGCGCAAATGCGGATTGCCCGGCATAATGCCCCCCAACTGCGATTGCCCCACTTCTTGCGCATGATTGTTCCAAATCACACCTGGATTTCCAATATTAAAATCGTTATATTTATTGTGTGATAAGCCCTTGCCATTGGGGGTAACAATATCAATCGAGGGAACCCCATTGGGCGCTGCTACTATATCTGGGCGATGGGCAGCATTCGCGTTAGGATCCACAGTAATTTGTGCCTGTAACACTGAAGGGGCTAACAAACAAGAAAAACCAAGTCCCCCAAATAAAACCTTTTTGAGCATCGTACTGGAGACTAAAACACCTAATAAAGCTGCTCTTTCTGCTCTCTTCTCATATCTCATACTTTAACTCCCCAATAAAAAATGCTTAAAGTTCCATTGTTAATGTCATAAAAAATGTTCCTGATTTTTTGTGCTTAACTGTGCTCCAAAAAATACTGGAATAACTGGCATCAAGAGAGACCATGCCTCCCGCAAGCTTGACACCTGCTGTCCAACCGGCAAGCTGGTCACTCTTAATCCCATACAAAGCTTGCGAAAACACACGCCCATAATCCAAACCAACATAAGGGCGAAGTTCACCAAAAACCTTTTTGAAGGTCGTGTGATTGCTCCACGGAATGGTGCGTAGCAACAAATCATTTCGGCTAAAAAAACCGTTATTGCCAAAAAGCAAACTCTCACGCGTGCCACGAACATTGGAAGCGCCCCCCAACGAAATCTGTTCAGCTCCCAATAAATTATGCGGTGAATATTGACCACTCAAAAGATTGCTCAGTATAAAGTCCAAGCTCCCTACCTTAAAAGGCGTCATGACACTAAGCGTACCAGTAAATTTGGCAAATTGTGGCTCCGCATCCCCTGCTCCTGGCGCATGTTTCTTTACTGAATGAAACAAAGGGAGCCCTTGCAAATAACTCACATCAAAGGTCCAAGTCCCCCCCAACATCTGGCGCGAATGCGAAATGCCAAAATTGGCGACACTATATTGACGGCTGCCCACTTCAATCTTATTGCCAAGAAGGTAATTGTTGGTTCTTTTATAAGAAAGGCCTAAATTCAAGGTTGTAAGGGAAACACTATCACGGTAAAGAACCCTGCTTGTACTGGCGTGTAACTCACTGGAATCCCCCGTCGTCTCAATATCGGTAAAATTGCCAGGGATTATGCTTTGGTAATTATAAACAGTGCCATTCAATCCAAAGGTCCAATAACCGTACGGAATACTCACACTCGCTGAAATGTTATTGCTATGTCCTTCTTGCTTGCTCCCACCCCAATAATCGGGCTCACTGCGTTGATAGTTAAAATCCCACGCATCATTCATCCCTAAAATATTTTCTACCCTCAAGCCCGCACTATAACGCGCATAACCCGTGGAGGCTTGTCCCATATTGTCATGAGAAACAGTAACCTTGAACATTTTATCGGGATGATTGTTAATATTGACAATGGTGCTGCCTTCTTCACGCCCTGGAAGAAGTTCGCTTTGAGCGTGCGCTGAACTCAAACGGTTGATCTGATCAAGCCCCTGTTCAATATCGCGCATGTTCAGAACATGACCTTGAAGCCCAGGAAAAGCACTCCATACAACATTATTATAACGAGACGCCGGTGAACCATTATAGTAAATATCTGAAAGCTTGCCCTCAACGACAACAAATTTGAGCGTCTTGCTGTTTTTGATATCTTGATCGGGAATATAAAAACGCGCCGTCACATAGCCTTGATCCAAATAAACTTTAGTTAACTTCTTGATTAAGAGCTGAATATCGACAAGACCGATACATCTTCCAACATAAGACTCTGTTACGGCTGATATAAAGCGCTTTTTGACATGATGCACTCCCTCAACAACAACAGCATGAATGGGAAAACATTGCTTCCCACCCAAAAGCATTTCTGGATTTTGCTCTGAAGGCGTCTTGATCCTTTTAGGCGTTAAAGACTGTAATTTCTCAATTCTTTCTAATTGCTGCTTTTCTGAATACCTACGAGAAAAATTATCTGTTGGGGAATGAAAAATAGCTGAGGAGCGCGCATAAACATTTACACCTGTAAACAAGCCAAAGAAAACAAAAATGGCACGAAAAATTCTCAAAAGAGAACTTTGGCGTAAAAATATCAATAACAATACAGATTGCCCCCGCTTTGCATTATTCATGAAGCACTCTTTAAAAGAACTTCATGGAACCGCTAATAAATCCACTCAAAACAGCCACTGCCCTATGACGCTTTTAACAAAAGCACATGCCTCTGTTACCAAAGAAAAGTGACACCCAAAACTGCTTTATTTTACAAAAACCACTTTATTTTAACTGCTGAAGATCTCTCCCCCACATTTCTATGGAAAAACCTCTAAACAAAACTGTTTAGCCCGTCAATGGTTAATACATCAATATCCCCAGTTTAATGCTACAATATATTTATCAATAATTAGAGATAAATTCACTCTCCAGCTCCTCTAAGCCACTCAACACGCATATAAACGAGACATCATCCTATCAAGCACATCCTGTCGTCAAAAACCATCATAGAAAACAATAAAGAAACCTCTTTTAAAACTTTCTACTCAAATAGGCAAAACTCTCTGTACAGCGCATTAAGCAACCTTTCTCCAAAGATAATGATCTAAGTGACCTTATCAGAAGAGTTTTGTCAGTCTTGTCAGTTAATTCTAGCTCCTATATTATTTTTTTAAATGAGAAAAAATTAAAAACATTATATTTCAATAGGTTAGTATTTTAACGATACAACCTATATCGACAATACAACCTTAAATACAATCAATAATATATATTTGTCAGTTTGTGTCTGTAAATTGAACTAACAAACTAGATTATTTTAGTGATTCATAAAACCTATCAAAATAATCATTATGATATTTTAAAAGCACATGCTTCATTTGTCTTTTTTCCATAAAATAAACAGCAAATTTCACTACTTTGCTGATCTTATCCTATGCCATGGGCTGTGGATAAG
>NZ_JBHIPG010000047.1:0-1638 GCF_042195905.1 Bartonella sp. AP331QHHD | reverse complement strand
CAAACGCATTAGAATACGCGGTACCTATGGAACGCAAGAGTTTGTTGATAACTACAAAAGCGCACTTGCCGAGTTACAAGGACTTATACTTCCTAAATCAAAAACCGGTAAACTTGTTGAAGGGTCATTTGCATGGCTGCTTAAACAATACTTTAACAGCGTTCATTGGCATAGCCTTGCTAAAGCTACGAAAAGACAAAGAGAACTTATCCTTATGAAGGTATGTGATGCTATAGGAAACATTCCATACAGAGAAATAAAGAAATCACATATTACAGCGGGTGTTGAACGCCGCAAAGAAAAACCAACAGCTGCCCAAAATTTTCTAAAAGCACTTAATGGACTTTTTAATTGGGCGATCGATCAAGAACTTCTGGAGAATAACCCAGCTTTAGGAATAAAAAGACCTCCTCTCAACAACAAAGATGGATTTGCTGTTTGGACAGAAGAAGATGTTGAAAAATATTATCACCATTGGTCACATGGTTCACATGAACGCGTCTGGATTGATGTTCTTCTTTACACGGGTTTGCGTCGTGGTGATGCGGTCCGCATTGGTTGGAACGATGTCAAAGATAATATCATTCATCTCAAGACAGAGAAAAGTAAATTCCAAACAGATGTTTTTCTACCCATTTTGCCTGAATTAGCAGAAACTCTAAAAATTGGTCCTATTGGAAATGAAACATTCATTTGCGGAAAAAACGGAAATAAACTCGTAAAAGAAAGTTTTGGCAACCTTTTTCGTGAGGCTTGTAACGTAGCGGGAATCAAAAAATCAGCACATGGCTTAAGAAAATTAGCAGCAACACGCGCCGCTAATTCAGGTGCAACAGTATCACAACTCAAGGCAATTTTTGGATGGACCGACGACAACATGGCATCTCTTTATACAAAAAGCGCAGATCGCAAAAGGCTAGCTATAGAAGCGATAAAAAAGCTCCAAAAAAAATGAGGGATAGTGCTATAAAAAACATTAATGGAATCAATAATGATAAATTTCCCCCATATCGCAATAACTCATTTATTTTATTTAAAATTATTGAAACTCTTTTGGGCACCATGTTCTTTTTTATCCAAAATAATTTATTGATTTTCCATATATTTTTTACAGTGAGGGACGCGTAAATAAAAGTTAGGGAATAGGATTTTTCAACCTATCTCTATAGGACGCCTCTTTTTTTGCAAACTTTCTCAAGAACGTCTTTTAATTCTGCTAAGTTTTGTTGTGAAAAATTCTCTAAATTTCTAACAAACTCACCAACAGCTTCATACCTCAACGGATCAGAAGTCTTGATTGTAAAACTTTTTCGATAAGAATAGGCTTCTTTTTTTAAGAGAGAAGCCATAGCTTTATCTAAACCATAAAGCTCTATGATCTTTTCCTCCAGTCCTACAGGAACAGATTTTTTGCCAATCTCGACAGAAGATAAAAATGCTACAGATATGTCTAATTTCTTAGCCATATCTAAGAGGCGTTCTGAGTGATCAATGCGAAGTTTCCGTAAAATTTTACCAAAAGATGTAACCATATAAAAAGTCCTATTAGAGAAGAAATATTTTCTTCTGATTCTAACAAATCTTTTTATGATTTTCTTCAATTATTGCGAATCAAGAGTTCTTTTCGGGGTGTTTTTT
>NZ_JBHIPG010000046.1:0-39609 GCF_042195905.1 Bartonella sp. AP331QHHD | reverse complement strand
TCGTGGAGATGTCACTTATCAGCATAGATTTAAGAAAATTGGTTTTTCTGGAACGAGTTTCTCTGCTGGATTGCGCCACCTCTTTTGATGAGCTGCAATATGTATTTTTAGTTAAAAGGCAGAAGATTTTCGGCCTTTTAATGTATTAAAATTTATTTTGCTTCATCAATATGGTTATTTTTTGATATAAAAGATTACAATAGATGCTTTCTTTTATGCGATGAGAAATTTTTCTAAAATTTTTGATGTTAAGATATGAGGACAGATTTCATTGTGAATATGAAAAGTTTGAATGCTGAATGCTTTCGGCATAATCTTTCAAAAGAGACGATATAGGTGGTTGTTTTTGTCCATTTCTTTATTCATTTTTATAGATCATAAGTTTAGTCTTTATGAGTTTTATGCATTGTTTTGAATTTTGTTTTAGAACTTTATTCACGTTTATATCATTTAATACGCATATTATTTGTTTCTTTTTTAGGATGTTTACTTAAGAATTTTGGATAGATACTTATTTTTAGAACAAAAAGAGGGAGTTTGAGGTCAAATTATAATAAAAGTAAAGTATGCTTTATCGTGTTGTTATGGTTGTTGTTTTGTAAGTGATAGGTGGCAGAGAAATTTAGATAAGATACAGGATATTATTTTCATTGCGGTCATGCGCGGATATCACCATTCTTTTTTCAGCATTCAATATTTGCGCAGATTTTAGCACTCGAGAATGTTCATAAGAAGTAATTTACCTTTTTTCAAAAGTCCTTCTTTGCATGCCAGCTTCGTTTGTGATGGACAAGGGGTTAATTGATTAAATATAAACAGGTTTGAAATGAAAGAAATTTATAATATTTAGTTTTTATTCAATATCTAAAATGATGAATGAGCATTCTGAATTATTGCATGAAATTTTCCTAAATCAATATCACGCGTCTTATTAAACTGAAGATGCTGATAAACAACCTGAATCTGCGGAGCAAAAACAACACCTTTATACCCTGTTGCAAACGTTCTGCCACTCGTTAAAGAACCGCTAAACTGTTTACCCTTGGCAATAGCTTTACCCCGTGCTCGTGTCAAAACATCACCTTTAAAAAGGCCATACGATAACACCCCATCCATATAAAAACCGGTATCATGCTGCAAACTTCCATAAGCCCCAACAGACCATTTATTAAATGCGCTTTTTTTGCTTTGTTCAACATCCTGAGGGTGTAGAGAAAGATTTCCATAGTTCCCCAAAACTCCAAAGAATGTACGACCATATAAACTCTCAATCTCGTTTAACAAAACACCTGCTTGAAATGCATTATAATCGAGCTCAGCACCATAACCATATTCAAAAGCAGATAAATTGGAAGCATAATGATGACTCCCCCCATAAGCACGCAGAAAAAAGGCTGTCTTTTTATCATCTTTCCCAAAGGAATGAAAAGCATTCCGCATTGTCTCTAACGTCTTATTTTGCGTGGTCATATCCACTAAACCAGCATGAAATAAGGCATTTGGCAAAAGAAGATAAGTTGGAACCTGTGGAACAACCGCTCTAATTTGGAGATTAGACGAGGAATCCAAAGGGTCAGAAGACCCAGAAGGCTTTGGTTTAACATGGGAAAGAAGCAGAAGGAATAGAATCCGGAGATGAAGGAGATACCGGAACAGAGGGCGGTAATAGAAGTTCCATGAAATGATTATTAGATAGAATTTTCTAGGCAAGAAACTAAAGTGTGGAAGGCTGCTCGTAGGAAACTTTGCTCTTTGGAGGGGGAAATCAAAAAATTTTTTATTTAGGAAAATAGTGTTGAATTCCCTTCTTCTGATCGTAAGAATAAATCGTTGTTTCAATGATGATATCAGCTATTTTTTGCCGAATTTTTAAGAAAAATGCTTTTGTGGAAGTATGTAGCCTATATAGATGTTTATAAGGAGATGGGGGGGCGGTCTTGAGGGTGATGTTTTTATTCTTGTATGGGGGTAGCAATGTTAAAAGGTCAAAAAACATGTTTAAGGTATTTTCTTGTCTAAAGGGGGGGAGAAAAGGAAGAGGGAAGATTTAATGATTACGAAGATTTTAGGAGATTTTTGGGGGGAGATTAGGGAGATAGGATTTCTGAGAGCTCTGGAGATGCAAGGGGATAAGATTTCTGGAGGATTGTGTGGGCATTTTTTATCGGCGATAATTGCGTTTGTTGGTGTAATTTAATCAGTGATCTTGATTATACCACATTCACCATTTTCGCTACCGAAGGAGAGGTTTTGCCCTGCTTGATCCCAATTAAGTGCTGAGATAGCACTTTTCCCATAACCTTTTAGAAGGACTTCTTTTCCATCATGGAATTGTGCCGCTAAAATCATTCCATCATTGAAGCCTATTGCTACAATTTCTTTGTTTGGGTGGCATGAAACGGTGCTAACAAGTGCATTTGCTCGTGTGCCTAGTTCTAGAGGTGTTTTTCCCATGGGGCCATCTTTTGTATGAAAGGGCCAAACAATTGCGGCAGAGGCACCTGATGTTGCTAGCCATTTTCCTTTTGCACTCCAAGACCAGCTTTTGACTTTGCTTGGATAGCCACTCATGCGGAGGTGCTGATTATCAGTGAGACGCCAGCCGTGTAAGGCGTTTTCTTGCATGGTGGAAATGACATAGCGGTTGTCTGGTGAAAAGGTGACACCACAATGAGCTCCTTTCCATACTAATGTGGTGGGAGATATTTGCGTTGATAACCAATGAAGAGTCACACCATTGTAATGGGCAACGGCAAGTCGCAAACCTTTGGGGGCAAAAGCAAGGCCTTCTACACTGCGTTCATGTGTGAGCTCTTGTCGTTCTTTTCCAATATGCGCAAATGCGAGGCGTGAGGAGGAAAAAGCAAAAGCTTTTTGTGGACCAAAAGCAACGTTGTTTATCCATTTGCGTTCTTTTTGGCTTAACACTTCCGTGTGATCTGCTGCGGTTGTTTGACAGACTTTTCCATCTTCTCCACCGGTGATGATCGCGGTATTGTCATGGGAAAAATGGCTTGAAATTATTCCTTGGTGAACTTCAACGATTTGTGGGGTTGGATTAAAAAAAACAATGAGACCTTCTACGGAAACAAAGGCTGGTTTATTGCCTATAAAACCGCAGGAAAGGCAGTAACTTTTGAGATCATAATGGGTAATGTTTGGCATTATCACTCACTTATGCGCAATTTTCAAAACCAGTTTTTAATTTTTCAGCATCAAGAGAGCGTCCTATAAAGACAAGGCGGCTTTCTCGTTTTTCATCTTCACGCCATGGGCGTTGATGTTGTCCTTCAAGAAGCATATGTATCCCTTGAATGACGTAACGATCATCGTCTCCTTGAAAGGCGATAATGCCTTTAAGACGCAAGATATCAGGCCCTTGTTGCTGTGTAACCTGCTGGATCCAAGGGAAAAACTTTTCTGGTTGCAGAGCATCTGTTTTTAAACTTACAGAAGTGATGGTAATATCATGAATGGTGGATGCGTGATGATGGTCATGATCATGATTACAATCGGGACCACATACATGATCTGCGTGATGATGCTCAAGAAAATGGGGATCATTATCTAAAGTGCGTTGGAGATCAAAGGAACTACGATCGAGGAGTTTATCAACAGGGATGTTAACGCGCTCTGTTGCGTAAATTATGGCTCTGGGATTAATGGCCAGAATAAGGGATTCAGCATGGCTGCGTTCTTGTTGGGTGACAAGATCAATCTTATTTAAAAGAATAATATCCGCGAAGGCAATTTGGTCTTCAGCTTCACGACTTGTTTTTAATTGAGAGGGAAAATGCTTTGCATCAACGACTGCTATGACACTGTCGAGAGCTGTTTTTTCATGGATAGTATCATCCATGAAAAAGGTCTGTGCTACGGGAACGGGATCAGCAAGCCCTGTCGTTTCTATAATGATCGCATCAAATCGATGAGAACGTTGCATCAGACTTTCTAGAATGCGAATGAGATCACCACGTACGGTGCAGCAAACACAGCCATTATTCATTTCATAAATTTCTTCGTCTGATTCAATGATCAGGTCATTATCAATACCAATTTCACCAAATTCATTGACAATGACGGCATAACGTTTGCCATGATTTTCACTGAGAATGCGGTTGAGAAGGGTGGTTTTTCCAGCACCAAGATAGCCTGTGAGAACCGTAACGGGAAGTTTTTTGGGGTGTATCGTTTCCATGGAGAGACCTTTTATTGTTCTTTATTGCCATGTGTTTATGTTAAATCGATTGATATCATCAAGTAAATCACGAAGCTGAGACAGAACATGAGAAAAGATTGCTTCACCGGCTTGTGGTGTTGCTTTGCTTGCATTTCCTGCCGCACCTTGCGTATTTAGATCTTTCATTGTCCAACCAAGGGCATGAGGACCATAAGCACGTAAATACCGATAATTGGCAATCATATCCGCTTGTTTATTATGAAAATTTTCTGCCTTTTCCATATGGACTTTTTCTGGTGCTAAATAGAGCATGAGAGAGGTTTCGATAAAGCCTCCATGGATATCAAGATGTTGTTGAGATGGCTCCATGAGACCTTGTGGTAAACCAAAACGGCTCCAGCTTGTTGCTACAGCGAGCATGGAAAGGCGCCTTCGTAATTCGGTGATAACGATGCTCATTAAAGGTGAATTTCCTCCGTGAGCATTGAGAAGAAGAAGACGGTTGATCCCTTTGTGATAACAGTTTTCACCAATCTTTATCCATCGCTTAATCGCATCAGAAAAGGTAAGGGTTTGCGTGCCTGTAACATCCATATGTTCTATAGAATAGCCAATCTTTTCAACCGGTAAAAGTGCGATATGAAACTGCTCTTTTGTTTGTAAAGTGAGGGCTTTTGCAAAAGCTTCAGCAATAATCCAGTCGGTTTCGAAAGGAAGGTGCTCTCCGTGATATTCATGTGCACCCAAAGGTAAAAGAGCGAGAAAAGGTGGGTTAGATACCATAAATTAATGCCCAAAAGAGAAGTCAAAAGAGACAAAATGATCAAAGGTGCTGTCACTATTTAATCTATCTATAAGAGAAACGCAAATAGGCATCTTTTTACATCACATATGGATGCATAAAAATGAGAGCTTTGTTAAAAATAGAGAAGCTTTTATTGAGCAAAGCCACCGCAATTTTTCTGTAATATTAGGCAATCTTTCTCAAGATAGTTGTCTTTTATAAGTATTTCTGATTTATATTCTCACTTTTAATAAGTATATATTAAATATATAATTTTTTCTGTAAATTACATATTATTCTTTTATTATTGAGAGAGGATGATCAAAGTATTTCTACTATTGCAATATTACAGACTTTTGTTGCAATCAGGAACTATATTCAATTATCTGTATATTACAAAAGAATGGAAATATTTGTTGATTGATTTTACTTTGGATAGTGTCTTAACAGATTTTAGTGTTCATGAGAAAAAATAAATATAAAGGGAAGAATTCACTAAGATGAATTTGTAATCTCATAGAGCAGTTTATAAGATGATTCAGTAAGAAACACCGTTGGATACAAGAAACACCGTTGGATACATAATAAACAGAACGCCATTGTGTTGCACATTGACGCTTTTGTTTTAAAGAAACATTTCTCAAGGTATCCAAGCCTATTTTGCAACGGCGCCCGTGAATAGTATAACGGTAAAGTTTTATAATATAAAATCTATTGTTTTCCACCATATTTACACTTTTAAAGTAAAAATGGGCACCATCATTCACTTTGCTAGTTTTCAATACTGTGTTAACAGCGCTTGTTAGTTAAAATACCTCATAAGTGATATTTTCCTTTCTTCAAGTGTGTTTACACACACACACCGATCTCGTTTGTGATTTGCAAGTGAAGAATTTTGATTGATTCAATATAAACAGAGTTAAAATTAAGAGAGTTTTATAATCGTCAGCTTTCTCATTCAACATGCAAAACAATAAATTATTATTATAGATTAATATTTTGCGATTAAAGTGATCGGTTGATGAATTTATCATTCAATATCAGTTTTCATGGCGTTATTTTTTCAATGCGCTACTTAAGTTGGTATTTTAAAAATGCAATTTTTTAGTAAGTTTCTCTACTCCTTTTCTTTCAAGCATTTGATTAATTCTTTATTATTATTCATTTTTCACAAATAGCAGACAGTTATGTGAATATCGCCAAAAATTTATTTCAAAGAGAATTATTTTTTACTAATACAGAGTAAATATAAATAAGGCTGCGCTCTACAATATTGACGAAAAATATGGAATAACTTTTATGAAAATTAAGCAAGAAAGTTTTTTCAGTATTTTGGGGATCATCTCATTTTTCATGACTCTCTTTTTATCTGGTTTTAGGTAGTTTGTTGGAGCTCTAGTATTGCTTATAATGGTTTTGTAAATCTGATAGATTTACTTATTTTATGCGTTTGTTTTGTTAGGTTTGAAAGTCAATATTTTGTGTTCTTTATGCTGTATGGGATAAAGGGGGCTGAATTACCTTTTTTAAGATGCTATGCAGTATTTTTTCTTTTTATATATCAGTAAAAGTTGAGAATCATTTTATTAACGTCTCTTCCATTTGAAGATAGAGATCTTAATTGTTTTTTTACACTTTATACCTGTTTTATAGAAAAATAGTACACTATTTAAATTTGTTTTATTAGGATAGATTTGTTTTAGATCAAGTTTTTATTTGATACCAATTTCATTTTTATATTTATTGAAATAATAGACAATCATATATCATTATATTGGCAGTTTTAAATTTTATAGTTCTTTAAAATTAATTACATTTTAAATTATTTATAAAAGCTCTATTATATAATTTTTTAAATGAATTTGTTTCGTAATATTTCTTATAATAAGAAATTTAATAAATTATTATTATTTTTAATTATAGCAATAAAAATGACAAAATATTACTGTTGGTATCTTGAGTTATTATGGCGTAAAAGGAATAAATTATTTTTATCATTTATTGTTTTTTATCTTTACATGTAATACATAATGTGTTATATTATAATAACAAAATTACATATAATATTTTATTATGTGCAATTATATAAATGATTAAATATAATTTTTGGTTTTTATATATGTGAATATTCTTTCATTTTTTCAGTGAAGAAAAAGAGGAGCAAAGAAAGCTATGTTTAAAATATTTAAAAATCGTGTATGTTCATTTACTTTTACACTATTTATTCTTTTTTTTATACAAACTATAGAGGGAAATGCAAGTTTTGTAAAAAATAAAGTTCAAGAGAGAATGGCAATTACTATTCCTACACTAGAAAAAAATGTAGCTATTAAAGCTGTGGATAGAGTTGTTATTCAAGGCGTTGAGGAACAAGATGTTATTGCGTTAGGGAAACCTGAAAAAGCTGCTGCCTTTTCAGGTTCAGCCTTTTGGGGGGGAATAAGTATTTTATCACTTCTTGCTTCTTTATGTATTGGGGATGTATTAGGTACTGTTGTAACTCTTTTTGCAATATTTAGTACACTTTAGTAGGAAGCTCATCGACAGAGTCGAGGATTTTTTTGTTCACTTCATTATTTTTAAAAAATAAATATTTTATTATTTATACTATACTAGATAATAAAATCACTAATCTTAATACTAAATGTAGCTTTTATTAACATTATTAAAGTTCAAGATCCTACATTTATGTTGTTTTTTACAAATTAGCGTAACCTGATTTTTTTTTACAGTTTATGATTATTTTCTAGTAATAAGGCTAGTATACTTACTATCTTTATCAGTCTTTTAATATTGTCTACCTTTTCTCATATGAAGATTATTCGTCAAAGGTATATTTTATCCTTTTTAAATTTTTTTATCTTTCATAAGGGGATAAAATAAAAAATATCCCTATATCCATGGCTCTCATGCAATAAGAAAAATGAGAAATTATTATTTATCATTTTAAATTTGTTTATGTTAAATCCATCAGAAGTATTTTTTACGTATAACAAGTTGCGTTCGTGTATGGATAAAATTATTAAAAAAAAGACTAAAAATTCTTCTCATTAATTATCTCTAAGGTTCAAGGACTGTTGTAGTATTGGAAAATAAATGATGGTGCTGGTTTGTATCTTCATAGAGTAAAGATAGTGATACACAATGAATCTTATGCCATCTCATGGGGTGGTTTATACTGTCGCATTTACGGGACATATTGTGAGAGGGAAGTGGTGATGTGCATCGTTGGAAAATGCTTTTATTAAAACATAAACCTGTATTTGCGATAGAAGTGTATTCTGGGTTATTCTGTTGCCTAAGGGAAGGATACTGTTAAGTAAGGTAATTCAGGAGTATTTATAGCTTAGCGGAAGAAGGGTAATGAAGTAAAAGGTCTTGTTTAGCACGAAGACGTGCAATCCATTGATCTTCACGAATAGCAGTATTATGTACTGTAATGAGTTCGTTTTTTTTAATTGTAGCTGTTACTGTTGCTTTTTCTAAAAGGCCACAAGGAATGGCGTGGTGAGCGCGTGCTTCTGCGATGTTCATTATCCAAGCACGATAAGTATAAAGACCGATAAAGTCTAGCTGATCACCTGGATGTAAATCTTTTTTAGCAACAGCACAGACTTCTACTACGGGATGGCTAAGAGGAACCATATCTTTTTTGCCATAAAGCATAATACGTGCGCAGGTGAGGGGAACTTCCATTGCTGTTAAATGATAGGGGCGATGAAAGGTGAAGTAAGGCCCCTGACCAATTTTTAAATCTTCCATACGTTCGCGTAAACGCGGGTGTGCTATTTCGGCAATGACAAAGACACCAGGTGAAACACCTGGACCTATTGAATAATCTACAACACCATATTGTTGTAAAATGCCCCCATCTTGTTTTGGAATAAGCACTTTGTTTAAATCTTGTAGCGCTGCTCGTGGTCCATGCATTCCTGGGCAATCGGGGAGAAGTCCGGTGGCATTGGCAATGGCTGCCATTTCAACCATCGTTTTGGAACCATCAATAAATTCAACCAACATGCGCACATTCATATTACGCCGGAATGCTTCTTCTTCGTAAGCGTCAGGTGTAGCATCAAAGCGCAGAGGATTATTTTTTCCTTTACCCGCTGCAACAATCTTATGTCCAAGGGCTGAAACAAATTCTATGAGTTCCATACAAGAAGTAGGTTCATCGCCGGCACCAAGTGTATAAATGAGCCCTCGTTTTTCTGCTTCATGTTTGAGATAAGCGCCAATTGTAACATCTGCTTCAACATTCATCATGACAAGATGTTTGTTATTCTCAAGCGCTTTGATACCAATCTCTGCTCCTGCTTCGGGATAGCCTGTTGCATCAACGATAATATCAATTTGTTCATGGCGCAAAACAAGGTTAATATCATCTGTTGCTGCAATCAAACCCTTTTCAATGCTTTGGGTGAGAGCATAAGTATTTTCAACTTCACAGACATGTCCATCTTCGCCATAGGCTAGTGTAGCGGCATCAAAAATACGTGACGGTGTCCTCGTGGCTACAGCAGAGACTGTTATACCATCCATATGCGCAATACTTGATAATAAATCTGTGCCCATTTCACCACAACCAATCAGTCCAATACGGATAGGGGGATGGTTTTCTGCACGTTGTTTCAAATCATGCGCTAAACCTGTTAGGTTCACATTGCTTGCCATTCTTTTTTCCTATTTGAAAACTACTCTGCTAAAGAACTTTTCTCATTCATAAGGTGCATTTGTTTTTAAGACAATTAATCTTTTATTCTTGATGCTCTAATCAATGGATTTTATAAAAGCAAGAGGGGTGGTTTCTTTTATCAAATAAAATAGGAATAGCGTTATGCAGCAAAAAATAACAGTACAAGATGTCACCAGTTTTATTGGGAAAGAAGTGGGATTATCGGAGTGGCGTCTTGTTACACAGGATATGATTAATCAGTTTGCATGTGCTACAGATGATCATCAATGGATACACGTTGATGAGGAAAAGGCTAAAAAGACACCTTTTGGCGGCACGATTGCTCATGGTTTTTTAACATTATCGCTTTTGTCTACGCTCGCTTATGAAGCTCTTCCAGAGTTAGAAGGGAGCACAATGGGGATTAATTATGGTTTCGATAAAGTACGCTTCATGAGTCCTGTGAAAACAGGGGTACGGATACGTGCGCGTTTTGTGTTAGACGACGCAGAAATTCGTCCTTCTGGTCGAGTGGTTTTCCATTATGGGGTTACGGTGGAAATTGAAAAGTTAAAAAAACCAGCTCTTACAGCTCAATGGCTTATTGTTGCTGTTGTGGAAGAAAAACCTTCCAATATCTAGATTATTTGAGTGCTTTATTTTATAAAATTTTTATACAATTCTATTAGAAGTTTCTTCAATGATGATATTGAGAATAATCTATAGGATAATAGATATGGTGGAGCTATCATAGCGTTGATAGCCATAGCAGGTTGCTATCTTTCCTAGATCGTTTTGAAGAGGAGTTTCCTAATGAAGATAGTGCATTGCTGCACGCTTTTGTTTATAGCGTTCTTTAATGGGATCATACCCATCACGTAAAACAGAACGCTTCAAATGGAATATACTTGCGTTGCCAATTCACGGGTTTATTTTAAAGCAACATCTCTCAACGTTCGTTACGCCCATTTCGCAATGGCGCCTGTGAATAGTATAACGATAAAGCCATTGAGCACCCCTATCTTTATGCTTGTGAAGAAGAAAGCTGGCACCATCATATTATAAGCCGCCAATGTTAAGACAGGTCTTGGCGCTTGAGATAATTCATAAGAGGCATGCCTTTCTTTCTTGTATAGTTTTACTCACACGGCTCTTCCCGCTTGTAACGTGTAAGCGAGAGGTTTTGGTTGATTCTATATGGAATAAATTGGGAATGAGAGGATCTTACGGTATTCAGAGTTCTCGTTCAATATGAATAACGCCATATTATCATTATAAATTCAATGTGTTATCTACGGTTTGGAGAGGTTGTGGTCAATGTCTTAATTTAAAGAGAGTCTCACATACTGTGAGATCTCTTATTTTATCCCCTTTTATATTCTTTTATATTAAAGCCATTAAAACTATTTTCTTTCATGTTACAAACGGATGGGGAGAGATAAAAACTGTTTAAGAAAAAAGTTTCTAATCTCTTATGAGTGTTTTCGATAGGCAAGGGTTGGTGCACTTGGAAAGTGGCAAAGGGGATGATGGTATTGGCATGTGAAATTCTAAGTCTTTTAATGTTTTGTTTTATCAAGTTTTTGTACGATTTTATCAGAAGTCCATTGGGTTGTAATATTAAGCACGATCAAAAGGATGATGACGATGGTCATGATGAAGGTATTGTAGCGTTGGTAGCCATAGCGGATTGCCATATCCCCTAAACCGCCTCCACCAAGATATCCAGCAAGTGAGGTGGCTCCTATAAGAGAAATGACCATGACTGTAAAACCTGTAATCAGGCTAGGGAGAGCTTCAGGAATAAGAACATGTCTGATAATTTGAAGACGACTTGCACCCATCGAGCGGATCGCTTCAATGAGACCGTTTTCAACGGTTTTAAAAGAGAGTTCCGCCATGCGTGCATAAAAAGGGATAGCTGAAATGGTCAGTATAAAAATTACAGCAGGCATTCCTATCCCTCTTCCTACAACGATACGCGTAACGGGAAGAAGATAAAATGCAAGAATGATAAAGGGAATGGCACGAATACTGTCAATGATCATGCTTAAAGGGCGATTGATGAGAGATGAGGAAAAAATCCCTCCGCGTGCTGTTGTGTGAAGAAGAAGACCAAGGGGAAGCCCTATAATAAATGCCATAACAGAAGCACTAAGTGTCATCAATATTGTATCAATAACAGCTTGGGGAAGTTCATGAGACAGAACATTAAACATAGCCTAAGACCTCACAATATCGTCCTTTTTTCGTTAACCATTGAACAGCTTTTTCTAAAGCTTCTTTATCTTCTCCAGGAAGAGCCAAGAAGAGTCTCCCGATGGTTTCATCTTGAACTGTATCAATGCCACCATGCAAAATACGTGCTTTTAAACCACTCTCATTTTCTAGAAGATGAAGAAAAGGCTGCTGGGCAATTTCACCGGCAATATTAATTTCAATGACAGCTTCTCGTCCGATTGGTTTGAGATTTTTCGCAAATTTTTCAGGAAGTTGCGGGGTTACAAGCTTGAGCATGGCTATGGTTGTATCGTCTTGCGGTGATGTAAAGATGTCTTTCACACGTCCTTCTTCTACAATGTTTCCCTGATTAAGAACAACAACGCGATGCGCTATGGTGCGCACAACTTCCATTTCATGGGTGATGAGCACAATCGTGAGATTGAGGTGTTTATTAATATCAGCAAGGAGCTCTAGAATAGATTGTGTTGTTTCAGGGTCAAGAGCAGAGGTGGCTTCATCTGATAACAATATTTTAGGATTAGCAGCGAGCGCACGAGCAATGCCAACGCGTTGTTTTTGTCCCCCGGACAATTGTGCCGGATAGCAATATTCTTTCCCAGATAACCCAACCAATTCAATCAGTTCAAGGGCACGTTTGTGGCGTTGTTTTTTACTTACACCACTTAATTTAAGTGGCAATGCAATGTTATCAAGAATATTCTGCGATGAGAGAAGATTGAAATGTTGAAAAATCATTCCAATTCGTTGACGGTAAGGCGCCCATTCTATCTCTGATAGATTAGAAATATCAACACCTTCAAAAAAAATGGACCCTGCATCAATCTTCTCTAACCCATTTAAACAGCGAATAAGTGTTGATTTTCCTGCTCCACTGCGCCCAATAATGCCAAGGATTTCACCAGCATGGATATTTAAAGAGAGATTATTAATCACCGGAACACCAGCCGTTTTGTTAAAACAACGGCTGATGTTTTTTAAGGAGATAAGAGTAGGTTTTTCCATTCACAATTACTCGGATATTTGGCACAATTACCAAGATGTTTGGGCGGTATTGCCAAAAATCTCTTTGATTTTTGCACGGATAAGATCGTTGTTGTAAGCGGCAACTAATTTTTTAACCCATGGTTCATCTTTTTCGCTCGTGCGTACAACGATGATATTATCATAAGGATTATTTTTTGCGCTCTCCCATGCGACTACATCTTTTTCGAAGTTTAATCCGGAAACAATAGCCCAGTTTGTGTTTATAATTGCAAGGTCAAAATCGTCAATAGCTCGTCCTAACATACCGGCATCGAGCTCACGAATTTGCAGGTTTTTAGGATTTTCGATAATATCAAGTGGAGATGCAAGAATATTATGAGGATCTTTTAACTTAATGAGACCTAAAGAATTAAGAAGAAGTAAGGCTCTTCCACCATTAGATGGGTCGTTTGGAATACCAACATGTGCACCATCACGAAGATCTTTTAAGTCTTTTATTTTGTGTGAGTAAACACCGATTGGAGCAATAAATGTATAGCCGACAATTGAAAGTTTATAGCCACGTTGTTTCATTTGTTCATTAAGATAAGGGGCGTGCTGAAAAGCATTCGCATCGATCTCTCCTGCGTTAACAGCATCATTAGGCAAAGCGTAATCAGAAAAATAAACGAGTTCAATATCTAAACCGACTTTTTTAGCCTGTTCAGCAGCTGTTTTCCAAATAATCGCATCCCGCCCTTCCATAATACCAAGTTTGATTTTTGTTTTGTCTGCGGCCATGGAAAAAGCAGTAGACAAAAAAAGTGCAAAGAGAGAGAGGAATAATCCTATAATCCGACTACGAGAAAAATTTTTTAATGTCATATGCTTTTAACTTTCTTTTTCGAGAAATTTTTTGAGGGAAGTTTCAATATACTCTGTATCTTTTTAGGCAGATTTAAAGTTATACAAGCTTTAGAGAATATTCAATCACTTTTATTTTTAAAAGAGTATTATTTTTCCTTCTATTTTAGTTGTTTTGGGGGCTGATCATCATTTGTTCATAGAAATTCTCTGAAATTCAAATAATTAATTCTTTTATTGCAATCATTTGTTGAGGGAACCAATGCCCCTTTAAAAACTTCTGTAAGGGACAATTGGTTGAAGAACCGGACAATCAGATGATGCTTTAGCCGTAAATTCATGAAGAACATACTGTGCAATCAAGATCAAAAGGCCGTGTTCGTGTAGGCGATAAAGAGAAATTTTGTTGCAATGTTGTGGGTTTTTGGGGGGGGGAATAAAGGTTGCTGATCATTGGATTTAAACGCGGCAAATTTTTGCAAAGGCGAATTTTTGCCCTTCATACGTTTTAAGAGAGGAAGAAAAATAATGTTAAGAAAGAAATTTTTATCAACAATGATGACTTTATGGGCTTTAGGAGCGTCAGGGGTGGCTGTGACTGCTTTTCACGCACAAGCTGGAACCATTACAGGAACAGTTGCTCGTGTTGCATCAGGTCAGGTATCTTTACGCACAGGCCCTGCGACAGCTTATAAAGTTATCGCAATGGTTCCAATGGGAGCAAAAGTGCAAATTTATGGCTGCCTATCCAATAAAACTTGGTGTTCTCTTGGTTATCATGGAAAAGTTGGTTGGGCATCTGCACGTTACGTCAATGTTAACAATGTTCCTACCATTGCTTTTAAAAAGATGCCAGCAAAATCAAAATCCATGGTAAAATCGCCAAAAGAAAAAGTAAAACAGGCTGTTTCCGACTTTAAAGCTCTTCCGGCGATTCAAAAAACACGGAAAAATATGCAAAAACTATACAGAACAGATATGATTATCGATTCTACAGGTGTTAAAAAAAGAGATGAACGAACAATTTTAAATCCGTCGCAAAAAGCACAAGGCGTTTCTGTAAAGCACGTGAGTGCTTATAATCCCTCCTTTCCTGATAATGTCAATTACAAAAATTTTGAACGTAATGAAACGCGTTACCGTGTCGTGACTTATCCTGCTCGATAAGGGTAAAGTTAATTTTACAACCGGAATGACAAAAAGGATCAGCAGCATGAAGCAAACAATGCTTATGCTGCTGATCCTATTGTACCGTAAAATGTCATTAAGGCGGCAATGCTTAACTTAAGGTGGCGAGGCATTCAAGGATATTCCGAGTCAAATTTGACAATACCTTGGATTACAGTTCTTTAGGATGGTGATATGAACCTTCAGCTGGGGAAGGTTATACTGAAGAGAAGCCGGACTTTTGACAGACCGGCTAGGGGTTCTTTGTCCTTTCGGACAGGGCGTTAATTTGCGGACTTAGGCTTTATCAAATTACGAAAAATGAGCAATTCAGCAATTTGAACGGCATTCAATGCTGCTCCTTTTCTTAAATTATCGGCGACAACCCAGAAAGCTAAACCATTTTCAACGGTGATATCTTCACGAACACGGCTAATAAAGGTATCATCTTCTCCGGTACCTTCATAAGGTGTGGTATAACCACCATCTTCGTGTTTATCGATAAGCTGACAGCCTGGTGCATCGCGGAGGAGCGCTTGTGCTTCAGATGCGCTTAGTGGTTTTTCAAATTCAACATGGACGGCTTCGGCATGACCGATAAAGACAGGGACCCGAACAGCAGTGGCTGTTAATTTAATTTTCGGATCGAGAATTTTCTTCGTCTCAACCGTCATTTTCCATTCTTCTTTTGTATAACCATCTTCCATGAAAACATCGATATGAGGAATGACATTAAAGGCAATGCGTTTAGTGAATTTTTTTGATGTAATTGGGTCTGCAACAAAAACTGCACGTGATTGTTCGAAAAGTTCGTCCATTCCTTCTTTACCAGCTCCAGAAACAGACTGATATGTAGAGACAACAACACGTTTAATGATTGCAGCATCATGGAGAGGTTTTAAAGCTAAGACCAGTTGAATTGTTGAACAATTAGGATTTGCTATAATATTACGCTTAGAAAAGGCATTTATAGCTTCGCCATTGACTTCAGGGACTATCAACGGAACATTGGCATCATAGCGCCACGTGGAGGAATTATCGATGACGACACAGCCGGCAGCAGCAATTTTAGGGGCGTATTCTTTGGAAATGCTCCCTCCCGCAGACATAAGACAAAAATCTGTGTCAGAAAAATCGTAAGTATCCAGTGCTTTTACTTTTAAAGTTTTATCTCCATAAGAAACTTCTTGTCCTAATGAGCGTCGTGATGCTAGAGGGACGATTTCATGTGCAGGAAAACCACGTTCTTCTAAAATTGTAAGCATTTCACGACCAACATTTCCGGTTGCGCCGACAATTGCAACTTTATAACTCATTTTCTATATACTCCTCATGTCTCTCCACGTTTATTCCCCGTGCTATACTCAGGAGAGAGTGAGTTGGTCAAGGAACATCATTAAATTATATTTTTGATTTTCAACAACTCAATTTTGTGCACACCAATCATCATCATTAGCACAATAAATTGTTTTATTTCAAATAATACGTCTCTTTTAATCTTTCAGAATTGAAAAAATTGAATATTTTACGCTAAGCTATTATCTCTTTAGAAAACACTTTAATTAAGTGAATTCCTTATCTTCTGTCAATGTGTACCTTCACACTTTTGAATTTTTTAAAGATGGTATTACGTATCGCGTTGGTGGAATCTTTTTATACTTTATCTGTTAATTGTTGAATTATTTGATTTTCTCCCTATGCCTTTAAAAGCGAAGCTTTCTATTACAGTCTGTAAACAGCTAGATTCTAGCGGCTTCTCATTTTTTACTTAAACTAAAGGCTCAACAAGCAGGCCTAAAAATATTTAAAAAGATATTGGGCATCTAAAAAACATTTGAATGTTTCAAGGAGGTATGTGTGCTTCATATCCTCATACCTTAAATGATAGAATTTATGGCACAACAGGATAAACTTAAGTATCCATATATAGATAAATTCTTATGAAAGTTATAAATATAGTTTTTCGTGTCTATTTTTAATTTATATTTCTTATTTTTACTTTAATCCTGTTATGCTATAAAATATCATTATTTGGAGTATGGTGGTATAAGATCTTTAAGCTTTCTCGATATATTTAAGTGTTTTTTAGTGTGTGGGAATATTCTTAGGCTTGTTTGGCAAGCCTTTTTTAAGTGACTTATATGAGTGGAAAGTCAGCCGTTGAACACTCCCATATTTACGTTTAATAAAAGAGCAAGTTAGCACCATCATCCATTTTTTCAGCACACAATGTCGTTACAGCTCTTGGTTTGTGAGACGATTCAATAAGAGGTATGCCTTTTTGTACGTTTTTACTCACACGCCAACTTTGCTTGTAATGTGCCAACAGTGATTTTGATTGATTCAATATAGAACACGTTTGAAATGAAAGAATTTTACGATATTCGGAACACTTATTCAATATCAATAACGTTAGATTATCATTATAAATCAATGCACTATTTCTAAGTTAAACTCGTTAGAATTCGGATTATTTACAAATCAGATTAGATTAAGCATTTTCATTCTCATGAAGTGTGGGGAGACAGTCACAATTCTTGTCAATATTATTAAGGACTTTGATTATCTTTGCAATGAACTTATGAAAATAAGGGGTTATTTTTTTCATCAGAAATCAACTGCAAAATTGCTCTTTGTTTTTTGCGGGTCAGTATTCTGAAATTTTTTAAAAGTAAATATTCTGCTTTGCTTGCTATTCTGTCATCACAATGATAGAGGTTCTCTTCTTTTTTTGCGCCATCAGCATAAAAGAAGGAAACGGGAACATCTAATATATGAGCAATTTCCTGTAAACGTCTTGCACTTACGCGATTTAAGCCTTTTTCATACTTTTGGATTTGTTGGAATGTTACGCCTAAATGACTTCCTAATTGTTTTTGAGAAAACCCCATGACGTTTCTTCTGAAGCGAATTTTTTTGCCTAAAGAAATATCGTAAAAATGTAGATTTTTGGCTTTCACTTGATGTCCCCACCGGTTGCGAGCGCCCTCGCATTAGTATTCCGGGGTCTGGAAGTGCTGACTCAAAACAGCCCCTTGCTTTTAGTGCTGAAAGCACTTGGACATAACAAGAGCCCCCGGAAATTCCGGGATATCCGCAAAAGCGGTTTTATTTCTAGTTTGAGTTTTTCGGGCTTCCAGACCCTATTTGATTGTCGCGTATACAACCAAAAACACAAGCCTCCTTCATAAGGCAATTACTTTCAATCGTCAATTGAAATTACAACAGTGTTTCTTGTTTGTTTTTTCAAGTTTTCATGTAATTAATGCGTATATTATACATAAAAAATATTGCTTGAGATACTTTAGATACTTGTAAAAATTGTAAAGCGAAATTAAAGGGTGATGGTAAGGTAATGGGGTGATTTTCTCCTTTACGATTTTATGTTTTTTCCCAAAAATTAGGTTGCTTCTCCGTTTCAAAGATTACGCAAACAGATAAATATTCTTGTCCCGATATGGTATACATAAGATGATATAACTTGTCGTTTTTATTCATCTTAAATCGAGGTATCTCAAATATGTTGTTCGTAAATAGTATAAATTAAAGTCCATGAAATATAACAATCTTTATGTTTAATATAATAAATTTCATTTACCTGAGTTGGTTAAAAATGTTATTATAATTCTTGCTTTTAAGAAGTTCATAAGAGCCATTTTTATTCAGATGCTTGTGTGGTGCAAGCGAATGGTTTTGATTGCTTCAGTATGAACAGGCTGGAATGAGAGAATCTGATGATATTTTTGGCTTTTGTTACAAGGTGTAAAGCGATATAAATATCTTCATTGTAAATCTCTTTTTTCAGAAATCGTAAATATTGAGATATCATATTGATAGAGACTTGATAACAGTGGGCTTGTAGAGGGAAATTGCATGAGGATTTTTTATTTTTTATGCGTTATTTCTTCATTGTTTTGCAAAGGGCGCGCTTCTGAGGCAAGCATAATGGGAACGCCATCACGAATAGGGTAGGCAAGTTTGGCTTTGAGAGAAATGAGCTCTTGTGTTTTTCGGTTGAAAGAGAGAGTACCTTTCGTCATTGGGCAGACGAGCAATTCGAGCATTTTGGGATCTGTGGTCATTTTTTTCATGTTTGGACATTCATTAGTTTAAGCGGTAATCTGTTCCTGTTTGTTTCATGAGCGAGCGTTCTGTTAATGCAAGAAGAGTTTGGGCACGGCTTTCGATATCTGGAGCTTCAAGGAGAGCTTGTTTTTCTGCTGGTGTAAAGGGGATAAGAGCTGAAAAAGCATTAACCAATATAGGTGTAGGGGCTTCTATGATGCTGCTCCAATTATATTCCATTTCATGTATGGTTAGATATTTTTCTACAACGTCGAGTAAGTTCTCTCGGTTAATGCTTTCTTCAATATCAAATTCTTGCAAGTCTTTTATGTTTGATTGGATGAGAGCTGTTCGATAGGATTTTGTGTTTTTCAATTCTTGTTCTAAAGTGAAGCGGCAAACACCTTGTAAGATAATGAACAGTTGTCCGTTTCCTGTTTCACTGTAGTTTGTAATACGCCCTATACAGCCTGTTTTATAAAGTTGTGTAGAGAAGCGATCTGTATCCGATGAAAGTGGTTGAATAATGCCCAATAGACGATCAGTTACCATAACATTTTCAATCATTTCAAGTGATTCTGGTTCAAAAATATTGAGTGATAAAAAACCACCGGGTAGTAAGAGTGCACCTTCTAAAGGAAAAAGAGCAATTTGCTTTGGAAGATCATTTTCGCAATTGTAAGAGATATTACCAGCTTTCATGAGTATTTTGTCACCTTTGTTCGGTAATTTTAGTCTGTAAATAGTCGCTATTTATGACACTATTGAGAAAGCAGAAAACCTACTTCTTGTGCATTAAAATCATACTTATAAAATATTTGAAGTCCTTATTCTCAAAAAGAATATGAAACCCTATCTTTAAGGTTGAACTGCGCGCGAAAGAATATTGCTTTGCGATCTTTTTAGTGTGTGACGTTTTGCATGATTTTCAAGAGGTATTTTTGTTTATAGCTTTTGATTTTTGTCTTAAATTTCCTAAAATGTGTTGCTTGCAATTTTTGTAAGGTTCAAAAGGATAATATTATAAATCTTTTGAAGCAGCTTATGCAAGTTTTAAAATGAGAACATTTTCATCACTTTACTAATGACAGTGTGATGAAGATAGGCTATAGGTTTAAATATGCTGGAAAGAGCGTTATCGTTTCTTTCATTCTTTTGCGGGAGAGTGCAGATTGCAAATTTTCGCATTGCCGCCGAAGGGGAAATAGCCCATAATCTCTCAGGCTTTAAGGACCGTAAAAGGAAGAAGGCAGATCTGGAAAGTCGGGAGAACCCGCGCCGAAGGTGTAAGCGAAAAATCTTTTCGCGAGTCTCTCAGGTTGATGACAGAGGGGGCAGAGACGGCCATATTCTGTGGGCGTTAGCGCAGCTTTGGAGTTATTATGGGCACAGCACAAGAAACATCTTTTTTAAAAACACTTCCTTTATATGATTTGCATGAAAAAGCAGGAGCAAAATTTGGTGCTTTTGCGGGTTGGAACATGCCTTTAACTTATCCTCTTGGCGTTTTAAAAGAGCATCTTCATACGCGTGCACATGCAGGACTTTTTGATATTTCTCATATGAAATTGATTGCGGTTGAAGGGGCACAAGCTGTGGAATTTTTGTCCTATGCTTTTCCCATTGATGCAGCAGCTTTAAAGATTGGGCATTCACGGTATAATTATTTGCTTAATGAGCAGGCTGGTATTCTTGATGATCTTATCATTACCCGTTTGGAAGAGGGTCGTTTTATGTTGGTCGCCAATGCTGGGAATGCACAGGCTGATTTTTTAGAATTGGAAAAGCGTGCGGTTGATTTTGAATGTCAAGTGATTGCCCTTGAAAGGGTATTGCTTGCGCTTCAAGGTCCTGAAGCGGCAGCTGTTCTTGCTGATGCGGATTTGCCAGGGAATGAATTGTTCTTTATGCAAGGATTCGAACCACAACAGGATTGGTTTATAACGCGTTCTGGTTATACGGGAGAGGATGGTTTTGAAATTGCTTTGCCTATAGGGCATGCGCATATGTTGGCTGAAAAATTGCTGAGTGATTCTCGTGTTGAGTGGATTGGACTTGCCGCACGCGATAGCTTGCGGTTGGAAGCGGGGCTGTGTTTGCATGGAAATGATATTACCCCTGATACGACACCTATTGATGCGGCTCTAACATGGGCTGTTCCTAAAAGTGTTCGAGAAAAAGCACAATTTTATGGTGCAAAGGCTTTTCTTAAAGCACTGCAAAAAGGACCGGCTCGTTGTCGTGTTGGATTAAAACCGCAAACGCGTCAACCTATTCGTGCCGGTGCGGTGCTTCTTGATGATCAAGGTAATGAGATTGGCATTGTAACATCAGGTGGTTTTGGTCCTTCTTTTGATGGTCCTGTCGCGATGGGTTACGTTCCTGTTGATTTTAAAGTTGAAGGGACACAAGTCTTTACAGAACTGCGAGGCAAAAAGATTGTATTATCAGTTCATTCTCTTCCCTTTGTTGAACAACGTTATTTTAAAGGATGATTTTTTATGTCTAAAACTTATTTTACACATGACCATGAATGGCTTAGCGTTGAAGGGCAAGTGGTGACTGTTGGGGTTACGCATTATGCGCAAGAGCAATTAGGGGATTTGGTTTTTGTTGATTTACCACAAAGTGGAACAAAACTTTCCAAAGGAGAGGCGGCGGCTGTTGTAGAATCAGTGAAGGCGGCTTCAGATGTTTATGCTCCTCTTGATGGTGAAGTGGTCGAAATAAATGAAGCCTTGACTGATAATCCTGAACTGGTAAACCAGAAACCTGAAACAGAAGCCTGGTTATGGAAAATGACATTGCAGGATGAGACACAACTGGAGGGGTTGTTAGATAAAGATGCTTATAAGGCTTTGATTGGATGAGTACCATGATCGAGCGTTCTTTTTCTTCTCGACATATTGGGCTGCGTCCTGATGAAACACAAAAAATGCTTGATGTTTTAGAGCTTGATTGTGTTGAGGCACTTATTTCTCAAGCTGTTCCACACTCTATCCATTTGGGACGTTCACTGAATCTTCCAGAGGCTGCTAGTGAAGGACAAGCCTTGGAAGAACTCTCCCAGATGATGGAGCGTAACCATGTGCACAAAAGTTTTATTGGGCAAGGATACCATGGAACTTATGTGCCTCCGGTTATTTTACGAAATCTGTTTGAAAATCCTGCTTGGTATACTGCTTATACGCCTTATCAAGCAGAAATTAGCCAAGGTCGTTTAGAGCTTTTATTTTATTTTCAGACATTGGTTAGTGAACTAACAGGTTTGCCTGTTTCTGCTGCTTCCCTTCTTGATGAAGCAACTGCTTTAGCTGAAGCCAATGCCCTTGCTGTTCGCTTTTTCCGTGAGAAAAAAACAAAAATTTCTCTTCAGAGTCTTTTACATCCTCAGACTTTGAGTGTTGCGCAAACGCGTGCTGAAACACAAGGGATTCAGATTAGCCAAAATGGCGAAATTGATCCTGATACAGCGGCAATTGTTTTGTCTTGGCCAGATACAAAAGGCTCTTTTCATGATTACAGTGAGATTATAAAAGAGGCAAAGGAAAAGGGAGCTTTCGTTATCGTTGTAGCTGATCCTTTAGCGCTTACCCTTCAGGAGCCACCTTCTCAATGGGGGGCAGATATCGTTGTTGGCACTATGCAGCGTTATGGCGTTCCGATGGGATTTGGTGGTCCACATGCTGGTTACCTTGCCGTGAGTGATGCGTTAACGCGTCTTATTCCAGGGCGTATTGTTGGTCAATCCGTGGATACCAAAGGACGCGTTGGTTTTCGTTTAGCTTTGCAAACACGTGAACAACATATTCGGCGCGATAAAGCGACGTCAAATATTTGTACAGCGCAGGCTTTGTTGGCTAATATGGCAACCGCTTATGCTGTTTGGCATGGGCCAAAAGGCTTACAAGAAATTGCGCAGCGAATTCATCATTTAACATGTCGTTTTGTTGCTGGTTTAGAAGCAGCAGGGGTTCATGTTGAAGGGAAAAGCTTTTTTGATTGTGTGAGTATTTCTGTTAAGGGAAAAGCGCGAGAAATTGCGCATCAAGCCAAAATAGGTGGGCGCCTTATTCGTGTTCTCGATGATGACACTATTGCAATCAATTTTGATGAATTATCAACAGAAGAAGATGCTGGTGCTTTAGCGCAGCTTTTGGGGGCACAACTCGTTGATCAGGTTTCTCCACGACTCTTTGGAAAAAAACGGGATGCTGCTTTTCTTTCTCAGCCTTTTTTTCATGCGGTTCATTCAGAGACAGATATGATGCGCTTTTTGCGTCGTTTAGCGGATAAGGATTTGGCGCTGGATCGCGCTATGATCCCTCTTGGTTCTTGTACAATGAAGCTTAATGCAGCTGCTGAATTGATGCCTGTAAGTTGGGCTAGCATGGCCAATATACATCCCTTTGTTTCACAAGAGGATGCAGCGGGTTATTTGGAGATGATCAACCAGTTAAATGCGTGGTTGTGTGAAATTACAGGATTTGCGCAAGTTTCTTTTCAGCCAAATTCTGGTGCTCAAGGTGAATATGCTGGGCTTTTGGCTATCCGACGATATTACCAATCACGAGGAGAACATCAACGTACAGTTTGTCTTATTCCTGCATCTGCGCATGGTACCAATCCAGCTTCGGCTCATATGGCAGGGATGGAAGTCGTTGTGGTAAAATGTTTAAGCGATGGTGATGTTGATGTAGACGATCTCAAGATGAAAGCGCAATTGCATAAAGATAAATTGGCTGCTCTTATGATTACTTATCCTTCAACCCATGGTGTTTACGAGGAAAGCATTAAGGAAATTTGTTCTATTATTCATGAAAATGGCGGACAAGTTTATTTTGATGGTGCTAATCTCAATGCCCTTGTGGGGCTTGCTCGTCCTGCGGATATTGGCGCTGATGTTTGTCATATGAATCTTCATAAAACATTTGCTATTCCTCATGGTGGTGGTGGTCCTGGTATGGGACCAATTGGAGTTGCAGCGCATCTCAAACCATTCTTACCAGGTCATGAACAAGATGGGACAACGCATGCGGTTTCGGCTGCTCCTTATGGAAGTGCGTCTATTCTTGCAATTACATGGATGTATATTCGAATGATGGGGGCTGATGGCTTAAAATATGCAACACAAATAGCCATTTTAAATGCCAATTATATTGCTGCACGTCTTTCAGCCGCTTATTCCATTCTTTATCGGGGCAAGCATGGACGTGTTGCTCACGAATGTATTGTGGATACACGCGTGTTGAAAGAGCAGTATGGGGTGAGTGTTGATGATATTGCAAAACGTCTCATTGATTATGGATTCCATGCGCCTACGATGTCGTTCCCTGTTCCGGGAACTTTAATGATTGAGCCAACGGAATCAGAACCAAAAGCAGAGATTGATCGTTTTTGTGATGCTTTACTCTCTATTGCTGAAGAAGCGAAAAAAGTTGGGAATGGGGTTTGGCCAAAAGACAATAATCCATTGGTGAATGCCCCTCATACAGTGGCTGATACTTTAGATGATGCTTGGGTACGACCCTATTCGCGACAAGAAGCTGCTTTTCCCAACAGTTCTCTTGATCCAGCCAATAAATATTGGCCTCCTGTATCGCGTATTGATAATGTTGCGGGAGACAGAATGCTCATTTGTTCGTGTCCACCATTGGGAAATACCTATTAAATAACAAATATATATTTAATTTGTTTATTTGCATGAACGAAAAAAGCCCACACATTTTGTGTGGGTTTTGTACTTGTTGATCATGTTACTATGGAATTATTTGTCTATTTTCTAGAATTTTGCATTGTTTTTTATAACATGAGCAAAATCGAAAAAGTCGACAAAAAGCTGTGTTTTGTCGGCAATAGGCATGCTCTCCTTTGCTTTCTACCGTATGACATGGTTTTTGACTAGTCGGCATCGGTTTAGCCAGCTAATTCATGTAAACGAGAGTGAAAACCTATGAGGATAGGGGCACGTCTGTTGCATGTGTTGTGACATACTACTTCTCACTAAGGTGACGACGACGGGTTGTAGAAAGAATAAAATCAAATTTAATGTTTTTGATGATAAAGACACGCGAAACTCTGTTGTTGCATCTTTTCGAGTCAAGAATTGTCTAAATATTTCTCTTTAATCTGCTTTTTGTAAATATGACGAAAAAATATGTAAGAACACCTGTCAGAATGAGCAAACGCAAAGCCAAATGTATTATGTTTTTTTTTACAAGGGGTCTTATAAAAGCCGGCACATCTTTCCACTTCATTGCAAGTCAGTTTGTGACTTTACGGCGCTGTTTTCCTAAGAGCTCGTGTGCTTTAGCTGTTGCCTGTAAATCAACATCCAAACTTAATGCAGCAACATGTCTTGAGCCAGAGATTGAGAAAAAAAGAGCTTTATGAGTAGTTCCTGCTTTTGTCTGTCAGATGAGGGCGGGGATTGCGTATTTCTGTTGACGTAATCTTTGAAACTGGAAGACAATCTTATTTTGGAAAATGTAAAGCCGTAAGGTGAAAATCAATCCTCAGTTTGTCATCTCCTCTTAATTCAGCTTTATGGCTTTCAAAAGCATTTAAAGCAATGTTTTTTAAATAATGGGGATTACACATTGCTCCATACTTTATATTTATTGTGTTCTTTAGTGGGGGAATGATCCTCATGTAAAACAGAACGCTCCAAAAAGAATATACTTGAGTTGTTAATTCACGTGTTTGTTTTAAAGAGACACTTCGCTCCCAATCCCATTTCGCGACGGCGCTCGTGAATGGTGTAAGGGTAAATCCATTGATTCCCCACTATCTTTACGCTTCATAACGGAGTAAGCTGGGCACTATCATACACTTTGCCAGCGCCTAATGTTATAGCTCTTGGCACTATGGTTCATAAGAGGCATTATTCTTTTCTTAAATCGTTTTTATCTACACATAGTTCAGCTTGTGGTATGCAAGCGAATGATTTTAATTGGGAAATTAATTTTAAAAACTTTGTAGTAGATTCTTTTTTGTCAATTGATAGGGAAAGGCTAAGTTTTTGTATTTTAGGTGAAAGCTACTTCCATAAAACAGTCCATCAACTTGTCTGTTTTGAGATTTCTGTGAATGTACGGTGTCTATGACCATTCTGTGTGGTTGATTGTTGTAAAATCTTTTGTAAAAGCCCCTCAATTTTCTAAAATGATGATTTTTATCAATTTATTTTTTTAAAGAGTTTTTATGTGTAAATGTATTTATAGCGGGAGCCAAGAGATGTTAGAATTTCATTGGGAAGGGTATCGGCATCTATAGATACTTTTTCAAGTGTTTGATGGGGACCAATGAGTTCTACCCAGTCACCAGTTTGAGGTTTTTGTTCAAGATCGGTCGTATCTACAATAATGGAATCCATAGAAACCCGCCCAACCATGGGAAGTTTGTGCCCGTTGAAATAAACAGTTCCTTTATTCGAAAGAGTACGGAGCCAGCCGTCTGCGTAGCCTATAGAAATGGTTGCAAGAGTGCTTGGTCTGTTGGTTATAAAGCTTTCTGCATAACCAACAGGTGCTCCTATATCAACAACGCGGCTTTGAATGACTTGGGCTTCAAGTTTTAAAACAGGTTTCAAAGGTGATGGGTGTTTTCCCCGCGGATCAACTCCGTAAAGTGCAATGCCTGGACGAACAAGATCAAAATAAAAATCTGATCCTAGAAAGATACCTCCAGAATTGGCAAAGGAAACTTTGCAAGCAGGCAATTGCGCAAGGATCGTTTTGAAAGAAGTCAATTGGGCATAATTTGATGGGTGGGTATCATCTTCTCCGTTAGAAAGATGACTAAGAATATATTTTATTTCTGCTTTTTCGAAAATTGTAGGGTGTTTGATGAGTTTTTGTAATTCTTTTTGATCCAGTCCTAATCGGTTCATATGGGTATCGATTTGAACAATTGCTGGAAATTTTTTATCTTTTTTTTGACAAATTTTTTGCCAATTTTCAATGGCATTCCAAGAGTTTAGAACAGGAACAATACCAGATTGTGCGACAAACTCTTCTGCTAAGTGTGGAAGTCCATTCAGAATGGCAATTGTGACATTTGATGGTAAAATGCTTTTTAATTGGAGTGCTTCTCTGATTTGGGCGACAAAAAAAGTGCGACAACCAGCTTGATAAAGGGCAGGAGCAATTTTGTGAGCTCCTAATCCATAGGCATTTGCTTTTACAACTGCTGAACATTGTGTTGGAGCTACACGTTTGGCTAAAGTAATATAATTGGCAACAATGGCACTGACATCGATGGTTGCTACAGCTGTATAGAGTGATGTATCTATTTCATCATTAACGGATTTGTTCATTTTAAAAGCTTATCTGTGTTCGTGAAATACGGAGTTTTTTTGGTTGTTTCATTGAGGTTCTTTACGATATAGGGGAAAGACACTATTTGCCATGGTCAAAATCATTAAGAAGCCTATGCTGCCATTAAAGTCGTTTTTTATGTAAAATGGTACTCTAGATATAAGAGATAGTTTAGTTTTATTTGTGTTGTTATCAACATGGTATCTTCTAATGATTTGTAAAACATAGACTTTTTTACTTATTTTCCCTCGTTTAGGCATATAAAAAAATAAACATAGTTTATTGTATTGTATCATTTTGAAGAGTGCAATGTTAGACTATTATTGCTGGTGTGATTGTTGTGATTAAATATTGCATTGGCTTCTTATTTAGAGAAGGTAAAATGATTAAATTAACCACGTTAAGTCAATGTATTACAAGTTTTCTACCATGAGGGGGAAGATCACTCATCTGTGCAATTTTGGATGTCGTCTCATGCACTTAAAATTATTTTTATTGAATGGAAAACAGTGTGTAAACACTTTTTGATACATTAAAACTGTTGATTTAGAAAACTCGTTGATTTGGATATTATTTGTTTTCAAGATGGATTGGGTATCCAATATTTACTTTCTAGTCTTTGATTGGTTTTAAGTGAAATCAATTTTATCGCTTATAGAGCGCGCTAGACTCATTTATTTAATTTTGACATAAAAGTGTTAACCTTGAGGCTTTTGTGTTGAGAAAATTGTTGGCAGATGGTTGTGCAAGTACTATATCACGTCAAGGATTCGAAATTTAACGTTCAATAAAGATATGGGGAAGAGTATGAATACGTCTGCTACCAATGTTCCGTCAAGCATCAGCAGCGTTGCAAATTTTCCGATTCCTGAGAATGTGTTCGCCCTTACTGTCCAAGAGGTTTGTCACTATACAGATCGGTTATTTAAATTCCGTCTGAATCGTCCGGAAAGTTTTCGTTTTCGTTCGGGTGAGTTTGTTATGATCGGTTTGCCAAATGCAGAAAAGCCGATTTATCGCGCTTATTCGATTGCAAGTCCCTTTTGGGATGAACAGCTTGAGTTTTTTTCGATAAAAGTTCCAGGGGGACCTTTAACCGAGCATCTCCAAAAAATTAAAATTGGTGATACAGTTCTCATGCGTAAAAAATCTACAGGAACGCTGGTGCTTGATGCTCTTATTCCTGGAAAACGTCTTTATCTTCTTTCAACTGGGACGGGGATTGCTCCTTTTGCAAGCCTTATTCGTGATCCTGAAACTTATGAAAAATTTGCAGAAGTTGTCCTTATTCAAACAACGCGCGAAAAAAATGAGTTAATTTATGCAAAAGATCTTGTTTCCTCTTTGCAACAAGATCCACTCATTGGAGAGTATGCACAACAGTTGAGATTTTATCCTATGACTACTCGTGAAGCTTCTGAGCATATGGGTCGTATTACAACTGTGATGGAAAGTGGGGACTTTTTTGAAACAACAGGCCTTCCTAAGATTCATCCTGATGAGGATCGGGTGATGATTTGTGGTTCCATGGCTATGTTAAAAGATTGCGCAAGGATGTGTGAAAGCTTTGGTCTTGTTGAAGGGGCCAATAATGCTCCTGCTACTTATGTTGTAGAGCGCGCTTTTGTGGAGTAATGAGTGGGAAAGTTGATGCTTTATCTTCTTTCAAACCGGTACGGTTTTTTTTTCTTTTGCAAGCTTTATTCGTGAGCCTGACATTTATGAAAAATTTTCAGAAGTTGTTCTTATTTAAATAACGCGCGAAAAGAATGAGTCAAATTGTGCAAAAGATCTTGTTTCCTTTTTGCAATAAGATCCACTCATTGTGGGGCATATGCACAACAGCTGAAATTTTATCCTATGACCACTCGTGAGCTTTCTGAGCATATGGGGCGTATTACGACTGTTATGGAGAGTGGTGCTTTTTTGAAACAAGCGGCTTTGAAACAATAGAACTCGCAAAATTCATCCTAATGAAGATCGGGTGATGATTTATGGTTTTATGACGATGTTAAAAGATTGCGCAAGGATGTGTGAAAGCTTTGGTCTTGTTGAAGGGGCTGATATTCTTGCACATTACATTATATTGTAGAAAGAGCTTTTTTCGAGGGAGAGGGAAGTTGTGATGCGGTATATGCTAATGCAGTAATCGAATCCCAATCACTTATTGCAATGAGTTTTTGGGGCGCTATCCAAGAACCTCCAACGCAGAAGACATTGGGCAGTTGGAGCCATTGTGTTGCACTTTTTTGTGTAATACCGCCTGTTGGGCAAAACCGGATATCAGAGAAGGGAGATGCTAAAGCTTCGATGAAGGAAATACCCCCAGTAGCTTCAGCAGGGAAAAATTTAAGATATGAATAGCCTTTGTTTAATGCTTGCATGAGTTCACTTGGGGTCATTGCACCGGGAAGAAGGGGAATTTCACTATTTTTTGCACAATTGATTAGTTCATTGGATAATCCGGGGCTTACAATAAACTTGGCTCCAGCTTGTTCGGCTTTTTCGTAATGTGTTGTGTTGAGAATTGTGCCGGCTCCAACAATTGCTTCAGGGACTTCTTGTGTAATTTTCTGAATTGCTTTGAGGGCATTTGGTGTTCGCAAGGTGATCTCAATTGTTTTTAATCCACCTTTGACAAGAGCGCGTGTTAAGGGTACAGCACTTTGTAGATTGTCAATGAGTAAAACAGGTATAACAGTTTGTCCTTGGAGATATAATAAAAGCTTTTCTCTTTTTTGGCACATGATATTTTTTCTTCTTGGAGATGATATTATTTGTATCGTTTGATTAAGCACAATATGTTAAAGAGTACATGAATAAATCTTGAAATTGAATGAAACGCGCGTTATGGCAAAACACATGGAAAAGAATTTTAAAGTTGCTGCACTTTATTGCTTTGCAGATTTGAAGCATTATCATCAATTACAAAAACCTTTGCAGGATTTATGTCAAGCAAAGGATATCAAAGGCACTCTGCTTTTAGCACAAGAGGGCATTAATGGAACAGTTGCTGGTTCTTGTGATGCGATTGAGGCATTGGTGGATTTTATTACGGCTGAGCCAGCGTTTCAAACGCCGGAGATTAAATATTCATGGGCATCAAAAATGCCTTTTCATCGCATGAAAGTGCGGTTGAAAAAAGAGATTGTGACGATGGGGGTTGAAGGGGTTGATCCGCTAAAAGTTGTTGGTACTTATGTCGATCCTGAAGATTGGAATGCTCTTATTCAAGATGAAGAGACAATTTTAATCGATACACGGAATGACTATGAATATGCGATAGGGAGTTTTCAAGGAGCGATTGATCCGCAGATTAAAACATTTCGCGAATTTCCTGAATGGGTGCGTAAACATGAGGCTGAGTTAAAGAAAAAAAAGAAAATTGCCATGTTTTGTACAGGTGGTATTCGGTGTGAAAAATCAACAGCTTATGTTCGTGATCTTGGTTATGAGCAAGTCTACCATCTAAAAGGAGGTATTCTAAAATATTTAGAAAAAATTCCAAAAGAGAAAAGTTTATGGTGGGGTGAGTGTTTTGTTTTTGATGAGCGTGTTTCTGTTCAACATGGTCTTGAAGAATGTGGACGCGAATTATGTCGCGCGTGTCGTTCTCCTCTTAATGCTGAAAGCAAATTATCGCCTCATTATGAGGAAGGTGTTTCCTGTGATGCTTGTTATAACACGCGTAGTGAAGCCGATAGAGAGCGCTTTCGTGAGCGCCATAGGCAATTTCAATTGTTGAAGTTGCGTGCAATTGATTCTCATCAAGGGACATAAGGATATCGCAGTGTAGGGCTTTAAATTGTAGCGTTTTTCTCTTAAATTTAAGAGAGAAGAGTTTTTTAATATTAGTAGAAAAATATTTTATAAGACCGGATATTATTCGGTCTTTTTGTTTATGTTAAATTATTTGACTTATAAGTAATCATTATAGATTGTTTACTTTCTTTGACTTTATAGGATTGAGTATTTCAAATACTTTTCATTTTAAAATAGAAAAGCCGTTCACCAACAGCGCAGAGGAGGGAGATTATAGTTTAAGAGAAAAGCGTATGAATAAGATGTGATTAAAAAGCAGATGCTAGGTGGAAAAATAAAATGATAATAGGAGTTTATGATTTCAGAATTTAATATAATACATTAATTTATAATGATAATTTATTATTCATTCGAATAAAAGAGTTCAATATTGTGAACTTTGTTGCTTTCAGATTAGATGAGAACGAATCGCGTAAAATTCATTCACTTGTACGTTGCAAATGGGAGCAACGTGTGGACAAAAATCATTTTAGATAAGGTGTTATGAAACATTTCAATGTAGGAGTTTCTGCAATATTGGGAGTTGGCAGATAGAATGGGAGCGTTTGTTTTTAATTTCATAAGTATAAAGAGGGTGAGATGTAGTTGATCTATATCATACAAGCTATATTATACGGGGAATTCTTCATGATATTTTGCTTAAGCGATGCTGTGAAATGAATGTGGAAGTAGGGATGTTTTTTAGGATGTAAATGAGAAAGATAATGGTGTTTTGTTGGGGGAAGGACACGTTATCTTTAAAGATTATGGTGCTTCAGTCGTTACTATCCTCAGTCTTCAATGTTGGTCATCTTTGCATTTGAGAGGATATATAAGAGGTACTCCTTTTTTCAATTGTTTTTTATTTGTGATACGCAAAAGAATGATTTTAATTGATTCATTGTAAGAGGGTTGAAATAAGAGGATTTTATAATGGGATTTTTGTTTAAGGGTACAATAATAAATTATCATTATAAATTAATGTTTTGAGTAATTTATTTGCGTTATTTTCTGCTGCAGATATTAGGAGATAGAATAGGGTAAAGAAACGAGGGGCTTTAAACGCAAGACAGTGATTTATGTTGTACGGATAATGTAAGGGTGTGATCTCATGAAAGCGGATGGATGGCTTTGTCTGGGGGAGAGTGTTGTTTTTTCGCATCATTTTATCTTTAAGAATTAAAAAATGTTTAAAATTAAAAAAATGATTGAAATGAGAAAGAATTCGTTTTATAGGATGCCTTGCCCAAAGTCGCACGTGCCTGTGGGTGTCCGCTGGTTCTCAAATGGTGAGATTAACCGGTACGGTACCTGGAACTAACCGCTCCAGTCATTCTTACAGCCAATTGCAAGAATGAGGACATCTTGAAGCAACGACGGTGCGGGCCTTTCTGGTGTCTTCCAGCTTTTAAATGCTGGGATAACTATAGAGGCACACCTCATTGCCTTCAGTGCGGAAGTGGTTTTCTCAACTCCAATCAAAAAGGCAGATAAAATAGAATAACGCGGTTTCGCGCTGTTCTTTCGCAGCATGCAATGCTAATTTCTGGTTTTTTGTAATCAGAATGGGGATGGTTGTTGTGTGTTTTTTGTCCTTTAGCTTTTGGCAGCTTTGGCTGTCTAAGCATAGAGTGGGGGAGCGTTCCCTCAAGGAGAATTGCAGATGGCAACGCAACGTATTCGCGATTTTCTTGCAACACATCGTTCTGAAGGTCCATGCTTAATTGTTGACCTTGATGTTGTTCGTGATAACTATTTAAATTTTGAAAAAGCTCTGCCGCAGTCTCGTATTTTTTACGCAATAAAGGCAAATCCAGCTCCTGAAATCTTGCGTTTGCTAAGTTCTTTAGGATCTTCTTTTGATGCGGCTTCTGTTGCAGAAATTGAAATGGCTTTAAAAGCAGGAGCAACGTCAGAGCGTATTTCTTTTGGAAATACGATTAAAAAAGAGCGTGATATTGCACGAGCATATGCATTGGGAGTTTCACTTTATGCTGTTGATTGTGTTGAAGAAGTGGAAAAAATTGCGCGTGTTGCTCCAGGAGTACGTGTTTTTTGCCGTGTTCTTACCGATGGCAAAGGTGCAGAGTGGCCATTGTCACGCAAATTTGGTTGTGTTCCAGATATGGCGGTTGATGTTCTAAGACGGGCACACCAATTGGGTTTGCAAGCCTATGGTGTTTCTTTTCATGTTGGATCTCAGCAGGTTGATTTGAGTGCGTGGGATCGTGCTTTATCGGATGCTTCTACAGTTTTTAAGCGTTTGGAACAAGAAGGCATTTCACTAAGGTTGGTGAATATGGGGGGCGGTTTTCCAACGCGTTATTTGAAAGATGTCCCTACAGAACAAGCTTATGGTACAGCAGTTTTTGATTCATTGAAAAAGCATTTTGGTAATCGTATCCCTGAGACGATTATTGAGCCAGGACGTGCGATGGTTGGCAATGCTGGTGTTATTCGTACAGAAGTTGTTCTAATATCTAAAAAAGCTGATAACGATAATGTACGATGGGTTTATCTTGATATTGGGAAATTTAATGGTCTTGCTGAGACTATGGATGAAGCCATTCGTTATCCTATTGAGACACCTCATGATGATAAGGTGATGGAGCCTTGTATTTTGGCTGGACCGACATGCGATTCGGCAGATGTTCTCTATGAAAAAACACCTTATCCGCTTCCTCTATCCCTAACGATAGGAGATGAAATATTGATTCATGGAACGGGTGCTTACACAACAACTTACGCATCGGTTGCTTTTAATGGTTTTGAGCCTTTACGATCATATGTGATCTGACATTTCCTTTTAACTATAGTTTTTTAGACTTTTTGCTATGCTCGTCATGGCGCTGTAAGAGGGCGGTTATAGAGATGAACATGATTAATTTTCAAACAAAAGATGGGGCATGTTTTACACTTTTATTGGAGCAAGAAGCCGATAAGCCTTATCGAGAAAATTTGCTTGATTCAATGATGGGGTATGGACGTAAACGTAAATCATCAGAGGTTTTACGTCGTGGTCGTTTGGCTGCTCAAGGGCTCTCTTTTGTGGTTAAAAATGTGCTTGGAGAGCTTGTGGGAAGTGTCCGTCTTTGGCATGTTTCTTTTTCTAAAGAAAAAAATGAAACACAACATGCTTTACTTTTAGGCCCCTTGGCTGTTGCGTCTGAATGTGCTGGTATGGGAATAGGATCAATTTTAGTCCGCCATGCAATTGAAACAGCAAAAAAATTGGGATATGGCGCCATTTTGCTGGTAGGGGATTTTGAATTTTATCAACGTTTTGGCTTTTCAAATAGTTTAACAGAAAATTTGGCAATGCCTGGTCCTTACGAAAAACATCGCTTTCAAGCGTTGGAACTGATACCACATTATCTTTCTGGGTGTTATGGCACTTTGGTTCCTAGTGGAGAACGAGAAGTTTCAAATCGTTTTCAGCATCATAAAGTCGCTTGAAGATAGTGTTTATTTCGTTTTTCAGCAGCTGCCATTGAGAAGAGCATACCGTTTTGACAGTGCCAAGGTATTTAGCGGTACAAAGTTTTGGGGAGTTGTATTGCGATTTTATTATATGGCTTTTTCTTTATGGGGCTGGTTTCTTATTTTTGATAATTTCAGTTAAGTGAGTAAGAATATATTTTAAGCTCATTTTTTGAAATAGTGTCTTATTTTATAATACTGAAGGAACCGGATTTTTGAGTTGTCTTGTGTTCTTTTAAAGTCGCTATCATCATACAGTTTTCCAGTTTTCAATATCGTTGATAAATCTTGCATCAAAACGGTTGGATGTTTTACTTTTTTCTTAAACAGTTTTTATTTCTTTGCTTTTTATGTGCAAGGGAATGGTTTTGATTGATTCAATAGAGAGATATTTTGAGAAATTTTATACAATTTTAGCGCTTGTTGAAAGAGAAGGGGCTTAAGAAAGAAAAATATGCAGCAGTAGAATCAAAATTGTAAGTATCAGCTTTTTTTAAAGAGTGTAAAAAAATAAAATTACATGTTTAAAAGCAGCTTTTTTGAAAAAAATATATCATTACTTTTTTGCTATAAAGGTAAATCGTTTTGCAATTGGCATGAGAGTATCAAATACAAAATGATTTTCTCATGTAAAATTTTGCATTCAGAATCAAAAAAAACGTTATCCTACACATTATAAGAGAAATATGTGCGTGAATAAAAATCATAAGAATCATAAATCTTTTATGAATATTCTTGTAAGAATCAAAAGAGTGAAGGGCAAAGAATCTTTTAATCTTTTGTGCCCTATGGTGATAAATCAAAAATCTTATAGAAATGGCTGCTTTATCTTTATGGTGTGGAGCACTTTAGATAAGCTCTTTGTTTACCGATCATCTAGAACAATTTTTGTATGCGAGAAGTTGTTTTTAAGTGCGGAAAGAGCCCGCATTAAAAGAATTTTTATCAGAAGAATCATTTAGAATCATATGTTTATTTATACTGTCTCTTGAGACAAGATAAAGTGCATAGGAAACGAGGAAAGTGATAAGGATAAAAAATATTTCTCAATTTTAATTAAGCTTAGTGATTTGGTGGTGAATCCATGAGAGGTGGTATTTTTTTGAGAAATATGGTCATAAATGTCAAAACACCAAAGATGATGGTTATGATAAAGAAAATATCACTAATAGCCATAATGGTTGCTTGTATGCGTACCATACCAAACAATTGAGAAAGAGCCAGAGTATAGGAATCAAAGGTTTCTGTTTTGAATAATACAGTAAGCTTTGAAAGCATTTCAGTTGCTTGTCTGTTTGCGTAGTTAAGAGTTTCGGCTATTCGTTCATGATGGAAGTCTGTGCGTTTTGTTATGAGAGTGTTGATAATGGCAAGCCCTACAGCCCCACCTAGATTCCGGGTGAGATTAAAGAGTCCAGAAGCATTTTGCATCCGTTCTGGTGGGAGTGTTCCCAAGGCAATATTATTAATAGGAACCATACATAACATTACAGAAGCACCACGGAAAACTTGCGGCCAAAAAAGCTGCCAAAAATCCCAGTTATCTGTGATAGAGCTCGCCATCCAAATACCTATTGCAAAACCAAAAAGTCCTATTGCCATCATTAAACGTGCATCCATTCGTGCTGAAAGAAATCCAGCAAGCGGGGCAGTTAATAACATGACGAATCCTGAAAGAAACAATGTTTCTCCAATCATGAGAGCATCAAAGTGGCGGATTTGGCTTAAATAGACAGGATAAAGGTACGTGAGTCCATAAAGGCCTATTCCCAATGAAAAGGAAAAAATGGATGCAGCTGAAAAATTAAAATTAGAAAAAGTAGAGAGATCTACAATGGGTTCTTTTACTGTAAAAGCACGCCAGAAGAATAAGGCTGCAGCAAGAATCATGGTAATGAACAAATCCCGAATCAGCGTATCACTCAGCCAATCATGACGTGCTCCTTCTTCTAGAATATACTCTAAAGTTCCCAAGAAAGTAGCCATAGAAATGAATCCTAACCAATCAAACTTCTTCATTAAAGAGGGATCAGCTTTATCAAAATCAATTAATTTCCAAGCGAGAATTGAGATGATAATCCCGCAGGGTACATTGATGAGAAAGAGCCAATGCCATGATGAGAGATGACAAATATAGCCTCCCACGGTTGGACCAATGGTGGGGGCCAATGTTGCTACTAGTCCAACAATAGGGGTAACAATTGGGCGTTTGGAAGGAGGAAAAAGAACATAAGAGGCGACAAAAACGCTTGGGATAATTCCTCCACCAATAAAACCTTGTAGTGCGCGATACAAAATCATCTCTCCAATAGATGTTGCTGTTGCACAAAGAACAGAAGTAATCGTAAACCCGATCGCTGATATGGTGAAGAAAACACGTGTTGAAAGCAATCTTCCTAAAAATCCAGAAAGCGGCAACATGATGACTTCAGCGATGAGATAGGAAGTTTGAACCCATGAAATTTCTTCAGAGCTTGCTGTAAGACCCGCTTGAATTTCAGCTAAAGAAGAGGAAACGATTTGGATATCTAAGATTGCCATAAACATGCCAAAAGACATAGCTATAAAAACTACAATTTTGCGCATTCCTATGCGTTCTTGAGACTGTATGAGCTCTGGTATGGAAGATGTCATAGTAAGATCTTCTACTTTTTTATAAGAGACTTTTATCTTGTGGCTTTGTACGTGTATCAATTTTCACCGAAACACTCATTCCTGCTCGGATATGTCCGGTTTTTAAGACTTCTTCTGGAATAGAAATACGTACGGGAATGCGCTGGACAATCTTTGTAAAGTTACCGGTAGCATTTTGTGGAGGCAGAAGAGAAAAAACAGCGCCTGTTGCGGGCGAAATAGAAAGCACTGTTCCTGTAAAAACATCATTTTCGAAGGCATCAACAGAAATATAAGCTTTTTGTCCGGTATGAATGTCTTGTAGCTGTGTTTCTTTATAGTTTGCTTCAATATAAAGTGCATGTATGGGGACTAACGCCGCAAGACGTTGGCCATTTACAACAAAATCTCCCGTTTTTGCTGTTAAATTTCCTATAACTCCATCAAATGGCGCTCGTATAATGGTCGAATCAAGATCACGTTGTGCTTTTTTACGCGAGAGCTCTAAACTCTTTGTTTCGCTTTCTGTTTCACTTCGTTGCGCTTCTAGCACTCGGATATTTGCACGTGCTGAAGCCATTTTTGCATCCGCTCTGTTAACATTCGCAATGGCTTGTTCATAAGCGGATTTGGCATCATCAACATTGGATTGAGGAGCATAACGATTGGCTTTCAGTTCTGTTACACGTTTTAAGGTGAGTTGTGCATTGGTTGCTATGGCTGAAGCGGCTGCTTTTTGTGCTTTTGCATCATCTAAAGAACTACGAGCGGCTGTGATTTGCGCATCAATGCGTAGAAGTGTTTTTTTCTGTGTGTCAAGATGCGCTTCTGTTTGATCCAAGGCTATTTGATAATCACCATTGTCTAAGTAAAATAAAACATCGTCCTTTTTTACAACTTGGTTGGCTTTAATGGCAATTTTTTCAATATATCCATTTAATTTAGTCGCAATAGCGGCTATATCTCCTTGTACATAGGCATCTTCAGTGGACAGCATATAACGCCATTGCGTCGTCCACTTATAGCTAAACCAAAGTACAAAAAGCGCAAAGACGATAAGAAGAGCCTTGATTACTTTTTTTCGTTTCGTTTTATCGAGATTTTTTGTTGAAAAAATGGTCTCAGATACGGACATGATTTTATACTTTCAATATTTATGTTCTAACGAGTATAATAAGCCTCTCACTCTAGGGTAGGGTGATACATGCACGGACGATAAGAGCTTTTCCAACAATAAGGCGATCCCTGCTACATAATGCTAAATATATAAACTTGCAAGTTAGAGATCTTATTGTCAAGTTAGATGTCTTATTTTATTGCGCATTTTTTACAAAGACCTCGTACTTCTAGGGCGCTTTTGTGTGCTTGGAAGTCAACCGCTTGAACCATCTGTTTTAAACTTGATACAATCATTTGATTTTGTATTTCGTGGACTGTGCCACAATTTAGGCATCTTCAGTGGACAGCATACAACACCATTGCGTCGTCCACTTATAGCTAAACCAAAGTACAAAAAGCGCAAAGACGATAAGAAGGGCCTTGATTACTTTTTTTTGTTTCATTTTATCGAGATTTTTTGTTGAAAAAATGGTCTCAGATACGGACATGATTTTATACTTTCAATATTTATGTTCTAACGAGTACAATAAGCCTCTCACTCTAGGGTAGGGTGATATATGCACGGACGATAAAAGCTTTTCCAACAATAAGGCGATCCCTGCTACATAATGCTAAATATATAAACTTGCAAGTTAGAGATCTTATTGTCAAGTTAGATGTCTTATTTTATTGCGCATTTTTTACAAAGACCTCGTACTTCTAGGGTGCTTTTGTGTGCTTGGAAGTCAACCGCTTGAACCATCTGTTTTAAACTTGATACAATCGTTTGATCTTGTATTTCGTTGACTGTGCCACAGTTTTCGCAAATTATAAACGTTGTAAGTTCATGTTGACAGTTTTCAGGGTGTAAACAGACCATAAAGGCATTTACACTTTCAAGACGATGAATACACTTTAACTGTACGAGTTTTTCTAACGCACGATAAACTTGGAGAGGTGCGCGAAAACCTTCTTCGCGTAAGTGATTGAGAATCGCATAAGCACTTAAAGGCCCTTTTGCATTTTTTAAAGTATTTAAAACCAATGTTTGGTTACGCGTCAGTTTAGATGACATTGACATCTTCCTTTTGCTCCCATGGAAAAGCATAAAGCGTGTAAGATATTTATGCAATGGTGATTATATAATATGTACTCTATCTTTAGCCTTTTACATGACATCCTTGCGATATGTAAGAAAAGTTACAATCGTTGTGAGGGGAGGGTATTATAATCTGAAAGCCGCCGCTATCAGGCATGAAAGTTTTATACGCTTCTTATTTTTCCAATAATGTTTTGAAATAGGATTTTTTGTTCAATATTTTATTGGTAAAGTTTGGGTTATTTTATTTAAAAAAAA
>NZ_JBHIPG010000045.1:0-2184 GCF_042195905.1 Bartonella sp. AP331QHHD | reverse complement strand
CCACAACAATACATGGCATCTCTACCTTGGCACCGTAGAATATGGGAGCGACTCCGTTATTATTGGGAGTGCGGAATATGGTTGTAGTTATTAGAACTATCCATAAGTTCTTTTCCTTTAGATATCCCGTTTTCCCAAGCTTTGTCCTGTTCATCTGTCCAACGGAAAAAACCAAGACAAAAAGTGGTCTCAAGAGTTTTTTCTGGATTATTACATGAGGTATGTTCAACTACGATGGTTATAGGTTTTCTTAAACATGGTTTTTGTGGGTGTATGGTAAACCAAAGAGTCAATTTACTTTTGGCTTTTATACTAAAAAGATCAAAAAATCCCAAATGGTTAGGATCTAATTTTGGGTCTATTAAATCAATATGCTTTTCGCTTTTTAAAGCGATTTTCTTTCCATTTTTACGTTTTTTAGAATCTGAGATACCTTCGGTAGGATCTGGGTAGAGTGCTTCAGTAAATATAAATGGGTGTTTTTTAGGTATTTTTATGTGATTTATTTTGATTATTTGGTTTGTAGGATTGTAAATGGCTAATTCCAATTCACCTTCAAGGTCACTAGGATGCTTTGGAGACAGATGTTCAAAAACTGTACGTACAGTACAGTTTTGCAACTTTTGTCCTAAACATTTTTCTTTTTGTTCTTTGTAGCTTTTATACAAAACAAAAAGTAGAGAGAACGTACTAATGATTAAAGAAATACATTCATATGTTGTTGGTGTATCTTCCATATTTTTCTCAGCCCGCTTTTTGAAAAAAACAATCATATAAAACACATTATGTATGGAGCGGCGTTGTGACTAACACGATTCTTTGTTTTGATCTAGGTACCAAAACGGGGTGGGCGATACGTGGTGCAAGTGGTGACATGTTCAGTGGTACCGTGAATTTTCAATCACGCCGTTTTGAAGGCGGTGGAATGCGTTATTTGCGTTTTAAACAATGGCTATCAGAAATAAAGCAGACAGCAGGTCAAATTGACGCGGTGTATTTTGAAGAGGTGAGGCGTCATAAAGGTACAGATGCAGCGCATGTTTACGGTGGTTTGTTAGCAACGTTAACGGCGTGGTGTGAACAGCATCAGATACCGTATGAGGGGATACCAGTAAGTACAATTAAGAAAGCGACGACAGGCAAGGGGAATGCGTCGAAAGAAGAGATGATTAAGGCGGTGCGTGCAAAAGNAATTAAGAAAGCGACGACAGGCAAGGGGAATGCGTCGAAAGAAGAGATGATTAAGGCGGTGCGTGCAAAAGGGCACAATCCGAAAGATGACAACGAAGCAGATGCTTTAGCAATTTTATATTTAGTTAAAGAAAGGGAATTGGGGTATGTCCAGTAAATTACCATGGACGAGGCTTTTTGCAGACCAGTGGGCAATTGTTGTTGATTATTTGCCTGCTGTAGAGGGCAATATCTATATGCGATTACGGTTACGTATGTTGCGTACTGGTGAACCTCTTTTTTATAATATTAAAGTTTTATCTCATTACACTGGTTATTCAGTGAAGAAGTTTGAAGCGGCACTGAATGTTTTGCTTGAAGAAGGATATTTCATTCGTTTAGCAGATGGTCGCTTGTGGAATTTAGATGTTGAAGAAGAGCTTACTAACTCTCATGAGAGTTTAGAAAAGGTATCAAAAGCATCACGATCAAAGAGATTATCGGAGAGAGCAAAGAAAGCAGCGCAGGCAAGATGGGATAAACATACAACTTATACTTGTGATGCTTGTGATGATGCTCAAGTTACTGAAAATACTGATAAAAACGATGCTAAAGCAATGCTTAATGATGCTAAAACGATGCTTAATGATGCTAAGCATGCTAAGCATGATGCTAAAGCGATGCTTAATGATGCCTATATATATAACAATAACATTAACAATAACATTAACAATAACAATAAAAATAAAACTATTATTTTATCAAAAAGAGAAATTGATTTTGAAAATTTAGAAACAAACGATTTTGTTGAAAAGGCAATCGAGTGTGATGATGTTCAATCAGAACAAATCAAAACGATAGAAACCAAACAACCAATCATTCGCGAGCAAAATATCAATCTTTCAAACGAAGTTAACAACCGATGGCAAATTAACGAAGCGATGATTGCGAAATTGCCTTCACGAAAAGTTAAAAAGGTTGGAAAACAACTTTCAGAAATCGTTGATAAGATAA
>NZ_JBHIPG010000044.1:0-2693 GCF_042195905.1 Bartonella sp. AP331QHHD | reverse complement strand
CTCATGTGTAAAAACTAACACAGGCTCGTCGAGGGGAAAAACTTGGTTGTCAGCATCAGGGGCTGTAACAACCGCCCCAATAGCGGTCTGATCAAATGTTGCTAAAGGACGGGAATCCTCACCAGCCTCTACAATGCGAATCCCATGATTAAATTCTATTGCCATTTTGCTCTCCAAATCAATGAAGAGACCATAACAACAAGAGCTCCCTTTCATAAGTCTGACACTGTCAGTCAAAAAGCCCTTTTAAAGGGCTTTAAAGGGGACTTAAAGACGGAAGAGCATACAAGCCTTTAAACGCGCTTATACAAAGATCTTTAATTTAACTGCGCCATCACCACCCCGTCCAGCACCATTTACTGTTCCATCTTCACCATCTCGATAACCGCCACCGCCACCGCCGCCATATCCTTTTTCAGCTCCGCTTCCTCCATTGCCACCATACTGGCTTTTTCCTCCCTTACCTCCATTATTAGCTATACCACTACCACCACTCCCACCTCCACCTGCTCCACCATAGGTACTATCCCCTCCATCACCGCCACAACTATCATTAAAGCCACCACCACCTCCTCCGCCTCCATGCCAAGGATGTTCTTTTCCCGCATAACCATTATTATTACTACCACTTGCAGTTCCATAACCACCTGAAACTCCACCACCACTATTTCCACCAATATAACCGTTATTCCCCTTACCACCCCGTGCTGTAAGAATAGAACCAACTAGCGTATTACCACCATTAATACCATTTCCATATCCGCCTTTTCCAATAGCCACTACATCATTATTCTGTAATTGGCGTTTTTGAATCTTTAAAGAAATACATTCACCACCACCTCCTCCTCCACGTTGGCCACCGCTCCCGCCACCTCCCCAAGCCATGATTTCAATATCAGTGTCATCTGTCACCCCATCAGGCCAAGGAATATTACCACTCTGCAACATAACGATTTCAATGTACTCTTCTTTACGCTTTTTGATTAAAGCATCCAAAAGAGCATCCACTTGCACCTTGGTATAAACAGCTTCACCATCAACTCTCAAAGGTCCTTTCAAGGTACTTCCATTTGTGCTTAAACTTGTCACCGTTTCACCATTATGAATAAGGCTAAACGACGAATTACCCAAAAGTTCTAAGCCACCACTCATGGTGACTTTGCTGGTAAATTTATTATAATTCTGCCATTCATTTGGGCTTGTGAGGCGCCCATAGCTGGTCATATCTTGATTAATCTTGGCTCTAAAATCATCAAGCCCCACGATATCTTCGGTTTTATGTTGGTGCGCACCTAATAGTGAAACAGCACTGCCAAAGGTAAAGTTATTGTTGCTTGATTTATAGAGAACATAATTGTTGNCAAGCCCCACGATATCTTCGGTTTTATGTTGGTGCGCACCTAATAGTGAAACAGCACTGCCAAAGGTAAAGTTATTGTTGCTTGATTTATAGAGAACATAATTGTTGGCGGCATCTTTTGCGCCTTCGATATCGCTTAAATCGGCAAAAGTGAAGGTTTTATCCGCTGCCATTTTGCCATTGAGAGCGCTTTCTAGATTTGTGATTTCGCTTATGGTATGCGTGTGTTGTAAAGGTGCTTTTTCGTTTATCTTTTCCTCAACAGCCAAAAGAGCTTGATCAATTTTGGTCAAGTTTTCCCGCAAGATTGGGAATTCAGAACTGATAAAACGCCCCTCTTTAGGCAATTCCATGTCGAGTTTTTTGGTTTTGGTCATCTCTGTTCTCCCATCACAATATGCCAGCGCCAAAATCACTCACCATGGACCGCGCTGCTGGTCCACCGGTAAGAGTGAGTTTGAGGCGCGCTTGTTTGGCTGTTTTGTCACTGCTCACAAATTTTCGTTCTGTCCAAAGTGGTTCAGCGAGTTGTTCTGTTTCGTCAAGTTTCAAAGGGGTGAAACCACCATCATCTAGTTGCATCTCCAGTGAAAAGGTTGCACCACCCGGTAAAAAGGTTTTGATATAGCTCGTTAACCTTGCCTTTTCACCAAAGGCAAAAGCACGCGTGACATAGGTCGCTTCCTTATGGATCTTTCCCGCGATCAATTGAACAGGCGCAAATAACACCGGTGAGAGTTTCTCTGTTCCTTTAAGAATAGCGCGAAGCTTGATCTTTTCACTGATATATTCAGTAAGACTGAGCAATTGAAAGGGAAGGAGTTGATAAACCGTGCCGTTGTTTCTTTCAATTTCAAAGATGACAGAACAATCGCTTGAAGGCAACTCAATGGCTGCGCGTATTTGTAAATCAGAGCAGTCCACAAGATCAAAAGTGCCAAGATCAATGGTTTTTTCTGTTTGTGTGTAGCGTGCTGCCAGCACTCGAAAGGCTAAAGCCTCATCTTGATGAGCAGTCCAGCTTTGTGCGTTAACAGAAGAAAATCGTGGTCCTGTTACATAAGGGTGGCTTGAGACATACCTTTGTTTTTCTGCATCAAAATCCCCAAGCTTTGCTAAGGAGACGGAATGATTACTATCATCTGTCTTAATAACGAAAGCCGTTAAGCGGTCATCGGGGACAAGGAGTGGTACATCATAGCGTGCCTCTGCCCAACCAGTTTTTGCGCCCTTCATAGAATAAAAGCTTTGTGCTTGAATATCGGCGGTAGGATAGCCGTTTTCTGTAGTGACCAAATCAATCACCAAATCATGGTTCTCATTACCGATTTTG
>NZ_JBHIPG010000043.1:0-1581 GCF_042195905.1 Bartonella sp. AP331QHHD | reverse complement strand
TGGTGCTTTTGATGATGAAAATCGGCTTGTTATGTTTACGGGAGCACCGATGGAGGCAACGGTTGTTTCGCAAGAATTGGGGGCACCAGATGGAAGTTTTAACTTTATCACAAAAATGTTTGCCGAAGTTGATACGATGGAAGGTTTTTTAAGTATCGGAGAACGTCGGCTTCGTAATCATCAGACACCGATCACATGGCACAAGGAGAGGGTGTGTTCGTATGTCACGGGCNGAAGTTGATACGATGGAAGGTTTTTTAAGTATCGGAGAACGTCGGCTTCGTAATCATCAGACACCGATCACATGGCACAAGGAGAGGGTGTGTTCGTATGTCACGGGCGCTTATCATGGTCGTTCGCGCAATCGTTATCACCGCTTTAAATTGCGTATTCCTGAAGGCGTTCATTGGAACCATATCACAGGGTTTAATGTGGATTTACGTCCTTTAGGCAGAGGGTAATGGCAAAAGTTTTTTTGACCACGTCTTGGGATATGGGGCGTATAGCGCCTTATCTGGAAGACATCATTGCGTCATTTCGTGAGTATGTAGAGCATTTCAAACATGAAATCACGTTGCAAGAGCTCCTTGAAGCGATTTGCAGTGGCAAGAAACAGTTATGGCTTGTTTTGGATGATGACGAGCGCTTTTTAGCGGCAGTTACAACCCAGATACAGCAGACAGTTTTAGGAAAGAAGCGCGCTCTGATTTGTGAATGTAGTGGCAAGGGCGTTCTTGATCAAATTGATAATTTGACATTTGTAGAGGATTGGGCACGTGAGAATGGGGCTTCTGAAATGGAGATCTTGGGTCGTTTAGGTTGGAAACGTGCACTGAACAAACAAGGTTATGGCATAGATATGCTTTATTATAGGAAGGAATTGTGACATGGGGAGCAGTAGACCAGCAACGACAGAACAGAAGCAGGTGCAGACAAGTGCCCCTCCCGCTTGGATGCAGAATGTATTTAAGCGAGGGGGTGCAGATGCGTATAACATGTATGATACAGGGATGGGTGGTAATGTGTATGGAGGACCTCGTGTTGCCCCGTTAAGTGCTCCAACTTACCAAGCAATCGGAGGTCTTGGAGCTATTCCTCATCAATATCAAAATTATATGAATCATTTGATGAATACTCCCATGCAGGCAGAAAGAAATATTGGTGAATTGGCTTCTAGTTATAAAGGGGGCTATGATCAGGATTTTGAAGATGTACTTAAAAAATCTATGGATGATGTGAGAGATACGATTAACAGCTCTTTTGTAGGTGCTGGTGGTTATGGATCTGGTGCGCATACAAAAGTGTTGGCGCGTGAACTTGATGCATTGTCTAAAAGTGCTAGGATTAATCATTACCGTCAGAATAAGCAGGATATGTTACATGCTAATGCCTTACTTGGTGATTTTAATAAGTATCGCTTAGGCATGATAGGTAACTTATTCCCCTCTTATAATAATGCCTATTCGAATATGTTGCAGGGGTCATCTGTTCTTAATGACTACAATCAACGCCTTGTTGATGCCAATAGAGAACGTTGGCTGGAACAAGACAATAGCGGCTGGAATAGGTTGAATATGCTTA
>NZ_JBHIPG010000042.1:0-19305 GCF_042195905.1 Bartonella sp. AP331QHHD | reverse complement strand
ATTTTCTGTCATACTAAAATCCTTTCTATCAAAAAATGGTAACAAATCATAACTATTTATTAACCACATTTTGGTTCATTTGGAAAGATGTTTTATTTATAGAAAACAATATTTTATCATACAATTTTTGATGTGATAATTTATGACTCTTATTGAGAAAGAATGAGAGAAAAGAGAGAGAAAGTTATCCACAGATCATGGGGTTATGCACTCCATATCTTAAGATTGACCCGTGACATAAGCCGCCCATTTATCCATATAAACGCGGCGCTGTTCTAAATAATCAGTACGACGATAGGCACGCTCTACTTGTCCTCCGACTGTATGACTTAGAATTGTTTCAGCAACCTCATAGGGGGCATCGGTTGTTTCAGCGAGCCAATCGCGTAAACTAGAGCGAAATCCATGGGGGCAGGCTTCAAGTTTATTGTCTCTCATGTATTGAGCCATACACTTCGTAGCAAGGGGACCGCGACCGGTTGCAGAAAAGAAGAAATCATTGCGAGAAAGTGAGCGCGCTTGTTTTAAAATGTCTAATGCTTCAGATGATAAGGGCACACGAAACTCTTTTGTAGTATCACGCTTTCCTTTCATATTTTCAGCAGGAATTGTCCAGACATCATCTTCAATTTGACCTTCACGAATATGACGCAAAGGAAAAGTACGAACTCCTGTCAAAATAAGCAAACGCAAAGCCAGTTGTGTTAGGATTGTTGTTTGGCAAAGTGTTTTATAAAAGGCAGGGACCTCTTTCCAATCCATTGCGGGCATGTTTTGCGTTTTATGACGTTGTTTGCCTAAGAGAGCACGTGCTTTTTCTGTTGCTTGTAAATCAACATCCAATCCTAGTGCAGCCGCATGTTTGAGACATATATTAAGACGATTAAGAGCTCTATTAGCTGTTCCAGCTTTTGTATGCCAGATAGGAGCAAGAGTATTGCGTATCTCAGTTTGGGTAATTTCTGAAACGGGTAAACAGCCTAATTTGGGGAGAATATGAAGACGTAATGGTAAAAACCAATGTCCGTCTTTTCCATCCCCTTTTAATTCAGCTTTACGACTTTCAAAAGCATCCACGGCAATATCTTTTAAATAATGGAGATTGCTTATTGCTTCACGCTTTTGTTTATTGCGTTCTTTAATAGGGTCACGACCCTCATGCAAAACAGAACGCCATTGATTTGCCAATTCACGCGCTTTTTTTAAAGAAACGTTTCGCAATGCCCCCAAGCCCATTTCACGACGGCGCCCATGAATGGTATAACGGTAAATCCATTGAGCACCTCCATCTTTACGCTTGTGAAGTAACAAGCCGGCACCATCGTTATATTTGCCAGCCCCTAATGTTGCAACAGATCTTGCATTAAGACGGTTCATAAGAGCCATTTTAAGTCCTTTCTTATACAAATTTTATCCACACACTCATCCCACTTGCTATGTGCAAACGAGTGGTTTTGATTGATTCAATATAAACAGATTTGAAATAAGAGAATCTTACGTTATTCGGGTCTTTAACTCAATATGAATAACGCTAGATTATCATTATAAATCAATAGCTTGTCACCAGCTTTTCAGAGGAATCGAATTGCCAGTGAGATCATTGATACTTTAACACTGGCACAAAGTACGGGGGATATGGTGATGATTACGCTTGATGCGGGCAGTGGTAAGACCGAAACTTGCCGCCATTATCGCTCTACCCGCCCGCATGTTTATCTGGTGACAGCCAGCCCGCATACGCGCAGTGTTCACGGTATTTTGAATGATATGGCAGCAGAATTGGAAGTGGTGGAATATAATCCCACCCGCTTAACGCGTGCGATTGGTAAGAAATTAGAGCGCGTGGGCAGTGGCACGTTGTTGATCGTTGATGAGGCGCAAAATTTAACGGATGAAGCGATTAATCAGTTGCGCCACTTTGTTGATATCAATGGTACGGGGTTGGCTTTGGTTGGCAATGATGAAATCTCTGGACGGTTGGTTCATCGTCAAAATGGTCCCTCTTATGCGCAAATTAAAAGCCGATTGGCGATGCATTTGAAACGGCGCAAGCCCTATAGTGAGGATATTGCAGCGCGCATTCATGATTGGGGGATTGAAGATGTTGGTGCGATAAAGTTTTTGACAGGGATAGGCTTAAAGGCTGGAGCTTTGCGGCAAATTGACAAAACCATGATGTTGGCACGCATGGCAGCGCTTGGAGATGGGTGTGAGGTGACTTTGAAACATGTCAAAGCGGCATGGAAAAACCGTGACGTGGAGGAATTGGCATGATCTCTTTATGCGACAAAGAATTATCCGATACGCTTGTTGGTCTTTATGACGATTATCAATGCGGTTTTGATATTGGAGAAAAGCTTAAATTGTGTGTTGATTTGGCGTTATTGCTTGAATTGGAGTTGAGTGTTCACCGTTTGGGGGAAGCGGATGCGGTTTTGGAAGGCCAAGTTGCAGAAGTTTTGGCTGAGTGTGACAGCTCTGATCGAGATGAAGATAAGAGCAATCGTGTGATTTATATGGATTTTGGAGGAAGCAAATGATGGAACGTAACCCCTATATGGTAAGAGATAGCTTGATTGCTTTGCGCTCTGCCTTTTTACAGTATGAGGTGAATGGCATTTTTATGCATGGACAAGATGTTCGAGAATTGAATGAGTATTTGCGTCGTTTGGCAGGCTATAACCACGTTTTAAGTCATGAGCTTATGCGGTGTCGTTGGCAATTGAAAGCGGGATGTGCGCCTTCTTCAGGGGATGTTGTGCCATTTCGTCGTTTTCAAAAAACACAGGAGGAAGTTGGTGATGAATCCACAAATTGAACTTGAAGGTACGCGTTATATGAAGGATGCAAAAGGGGCTTTGGTGCCGGTAAGTTTGATCCGCCCTGCGGATTTGTTAGAGGATGAAACGGTGCGCAAAATTATGGGTTTTGCGAAAGAATTATCGGCAAGGATTGCACGTTTTAACAACCATACGATTGCGGATTTGAGTGATTTTGATAGCTTGCTTGCGCAAGAATATGGTGTGGAGCGGCGTGGCAAAAAGGGCAATTGTACTTACACAAGCTTTGATGGTTTGCAACGTATTAAGGTGCAAGTTCAGGAAAGTGTTGATTTTGGACCGCAATTGCAAATTGCCAAAAGCCTTCTTGATGAATGTTTGAATGAATGGTCTGCGGATGCGCGCCCTGAAATCCGTGCGATTATTACGCGTGCGTTTAATACGGATAAAGAAGGCAAGGTGAATCGGGGCGAGATCTTTATGCTGTTGCGTTTGGATATTGATGATCCACGCTGGAAAGAGGCGATGCGTGCCATTCGTGAAGCGATCCGTGTGACAACATCTAAGGAATATGTGCGTTTTTATGAGCGCGATACATTAGAAAGCGCTTGGCGTGCTGTGACCATTGATCTGGCGAAGACATGAGGGGGGAGAGATGTCTTTAGCTGTCCTTCATATGGGAAAACGCGCGTTAGGTCTTGATGATGAGACCTATCGCGCACTGCTCTATCGCTTGACAGGCAAGCAATCGGCGAAAGATTTGAATTTTTCAGAAAAGCACTTGGTTATCGATGAAATGAAAGCGTGTGGTTTTGAGCCGAATGGGAAGCGTTTAGAGGGAAAATATGCCAAGAAGTTGCAGGCGCTCTGGATTGCTGGGTGGAATCTTGGCATTATTCGTGATCGTTCAGATAAGGCGTTGCTTGCCTTTGTGAAAAGACAGACAGGCGTTGATCATGTTCGTTTTTTACGCGATAGCGATGATGCGTGTAGAGCTATTGAGGCGTTGAAAGGTTGGTTGCAGCGTGAGGGTGGGGTTGACTGGAGAGGAAAAAACCGCGAAGATTCATGGCAGAAAATGCCAGGATATTTGATTTTGCGTGCCCAATGGAAGCGTTTGAATCCCGATGCTGTGTTTGACCCAGTGTTTGACCTTGGGGCTTTTCACCAAAGTGTTATGGCGTTAAGTGGTAAAGCTTTGGGCGAGATGAATGGGGGTGACTTTAGAGAAGTTATGAATGTTTGGGGGCGGAAAATCCGTAAAGGTGTTAAAGGCGAGGGGTAAGCATGTATGCAAGAGGAAATCTATAGCGATTTTCCTGCCTTATTGCGTGAAATAGCTGATGTTGCGGGCAGTGAAGCAGCATGGAATATGATGCGGGCTTTTGGTGGACGAGAAGTTTATATACCCGGGCGTCTTGAGAGTGCGGATTGGTTGATTGAAATTGTTGGGTTTGAAGAGGCGCAGCAATTGATCAACCATTTTTGTTTTAATGGTTCGGGTGTGCGCCTTCTTATCCCCCTTGGCAGAGATGCTGAACGGCGGCAAAAAATGGTGCAAGCGTTGCAAAAAGGCTGGTCGGTGGATGCTGCCGCTGCTGTTTCTGGTATGCATGTGCGCACAGCTTATCGCTTGAAGAAGAAAATTTCTTTGCAAGAACCACAAGGTTCGTTATTTTCAGAGTTTTATGAGTATTGAGAGTTTTGACTGACAGTGTCAGGCTTATATTGGGGGTTTGAAATCCGATAAACTGCGAATGAATTTTTATTCATTGAGTGGTTTGTTATGGTTTCAATAGATGCTTCTTTTCTTCATCGCCTTGCGCCTAAATTGGCGCATCATGCGCGCCAAGATTTTATTATTGTTGAAATGGCACGCGTGTTGCCTAAAGCTTTATCTTATGGGGCACTCACAACACCGTTGCGTATTGCACATTTTTTAAGCCAATGTGCCCATGAGAGTGATGGCTTTTTTACTGTTTGTGAATATGCCTCAGGGCGCGCTTATGAGGGGCGGCGTGATTTAGGCAATGTCAACCCTGGGGATGGGGTGCACTTTAAGGGGCGTGGTTTGATCCAGTTGACGGGGCGCAATAATTATCGTCGTTTTACGAAGTTTTGGCGCCTAGTCGATGAACAAGCGGTTGATTGTGAGGCATTTCCGCAAGAGCTGGAAAAGTTTCCAGCAGCGCTTTGGTCTGCTGTTTGGTTTTGGCAAATGAAAGGCTTGAATAGGCTGGCTGATCAAGATGATTATCTAGGGATTACCAAGGCGATCAATGGGGGAAGAAATGGACTTGTGCAACGTTTGATTTATTTGAACCGCGCCAAAAAGCTTTTGGGACTTGGAGGCGAGGTAAAGGCATGAAGCCCTCTTATCGTGGTTCTAGGCTCTATTTATGGTGGTCTTTTTGGTTTGCTTGGGGGGTTATTTTTTTGCTTGTTTCTGGTGGTTTGTGGGGGGCTCCGCATATTGTTGATATGGCGAGCATTTCTATTCCTTCGATGGTGGCGATTATTGTTGGCAATCTGGGGGTGCATCGTGGCTTTGGCTCGTTGGATTTTTCTAATAGGAAACATTCCCATAAGCGGCATAGCAGCTCCTATGATGGGGTGGAGATAACGAGGTGGGGAGATAAAAGCAATGTTTAGCCCACTTTCAAAACTGTCTTTTGGTCTGCTTTTTTTGGTCAGTGTGATGTTGGCGGCTTTTGGCTTTATGAAAGCGCAAATTTTAAAGGCGGAAAAGGCGCGTGATTTGTATTGGCAGTTGGAGATTGCCAAGGCTTCAGCACGTGCACTGCTTGTACAAGAGCGACAAAGACAAGCAGCGTTGGAAGCTGAGCATCAAGCGCAAGGGGTGATTTCGGCTTTGGAACAAAAGCTTACAAAAATGGAGGAAGTCAATGGGAAGTTGCCGGTTACTGGCGGTGGCATTGGGCTTGAGCGTGTGCGCTTGCTCAACACACAAGCCGGTGGGTAGCCTTTCTTATCATTTTTTATCGGTTGAATTGCCGCCTGTTGTTCGCATGGCGTGTGCCCGCCCAGCTTTATTGCCAGAGCGTGCTTTGAATGCGCGCGAAGTGGTGCATTATTGGAGCCGTGATCGTGCTGCTTTATTGATTTGTGAACAGCGTAGAAAAGCTGCGGAGCGGGCGATTTTAGGCAAAAGAGAGGGGACTTTTAAGTGAATTTGGATATCAGTGTTGCCAATGGCTGGTTGTCTTTATTGTTATCGGTTATTGCGATTTGTGGGGTTTTGAGAGCCTATTTTTCTTCCGGTGCGCGGGAAATGCTGAAAGATATCACGGCGCTTAAAGAGCGTGTGCAAAAGTTAGAAACAGAGATGGACTTTTTGCCTGATCGTGATGCGCTGCAAAGATTGGAAGTGAATATGGAGAAATTGAATGGTCGTCTCAACACGCTTTCTGCACAATTACAACCGGTGGCAGCCATTGGTGAGCGCTTGCAAGAGTTTTTGTTGGAGAATGCCAAGAAATGAAAGCAGATATGGATAAAATCATCCGTGAAGAAGCGCGGTTGATTATTTTAAAAGGGCTTGCTTGTGAGCGCAGTGAAACTTTATCGAGTGCGATGATTGAGCGGCTTTTATACAGTTATGGCATCAGACGCGATCGCGATTTTGTGCATAATGAACTGGCATGGATGGAAGATCAAGGTGCTGTTACTTTAAAATGTGTGGGTTCGGTTTTTCTTGCGGCATTAACAGAACGGGGAGCGCGTCATTTAGACCGAAGCTTTTCCATTGAGGGGATTAAGCGGCCTAAACGTTCATCAATAAAAGACGAGGTGAAGGATGCGCAAGGTCGGGCGTGGACGTTTAACGGCGATTGATTTATTGCCGCAAGCTTGTGATCAAATTATTGCTGCTGCTGCTGAGGCTTTAAATGGGCGTGAGAAGACGCAAAAAGCCATTTATGATGAATTTAAAGCAGCTTTGAAGGCTTTAAAAAAAGAAATGGGTTTAAGCTTTTCTATACCCTCCTTTTCCAGTTTTAATCGGTATTCTTTGCGGCTAGCCGTGATGTCACGGCGCCTAGAACAGACAAGAGAAATTGCAGCAAGCCTCTCGCAGCGCTTTGATGCTAAAGCTTCTGATAATATCACTCTTTTGACGGCGGCAGCGATTAAGGAGTTGATTTTTTCCACGTTGAGCAGTGGGAAAAACCTTTCGCCAAAGGCAGCACAAGAATTGGCCAATGCGCTTAAAGGCGTGTTGGCGGCTGAACATTTGTCGACCACCAGACGGCAAAAGTTGGAAAAAGATTTTACCAGCAAAGCAAGCAAAGCGGTTGACGCAGCAGCAGCGGCGGCGGGGCTCTCAGAAGAAACAGCGCGAGCTATTCGTGCGCAGGTGTTGGGGGTAAAACATGGCTGAACAGCCCTTTTCAAAAAGTCATGTCTTTGATCATCAAAGTGGTTTTGATATTTGGCAGAGAAGTACTTTTCCCAAAGAGAGTGATCCCTTAGCGGAAGGCGTTTTGATGGCGCATCAACGGGCATGGATTGAAGATAAGTCCCCATTAAAATTGATGGAAAAGGGGCGGCGGACCGGCATTACTTTTGCAGAAGCTTTGGATGATACACTGATTGCAGCGGCGGCACGTGAAGCGAGGGGCGATAATGTTTTTTATATTGGTGACACCAAAGACAAGGGGCGGGAATTTATTGGCTATGTGAGCCATTTTGCTTCGGCAATTACGAGCCATAGTGGGGATGTTGAGGAATTTTTATTCTCTGATCAAAGGGCGGATGGTTCAACGAAATATATCTCTGCTTATCGGGTGCGTTTTGCTTCGGGGTTTCGGATTGAGGCGCTTTCTAGCCGCCCTGAAAATATTCGCGGACTACAGGGCATTGTGGTGATTGACGAGGCGGCGTTTCATCAAGATGTGCGCGCTGTTTTGGATGCTGTCAATGCTTTGCTCATTTGGGGAGGCAAGATCCGTGTGATCTCCACCCATAATGGTGTGCTCAATCCTTTCAATGAATTGATCCGTGAAGCACGAGCAGGCAAAGTGCCTTTTTCGGTGCATTGTTACCCCTTTGGTGTTGCTGTTAAAAATGGCTTGTTTAAACGGGTTTGTGCCATGAAGGGGGAGGTGTGGAGTTTAGCATCTGAGCAACAATGGGAAGAGCAAATTCGTGCCTCTTATGGGGTGCGTTTGGCTGCGATGCGCCAAGAATTAGATGCCATACCAGCCGATCAAGAAGGGGCGGCTTTAACACGTTTGCAGATTGAAAATTGTTGCGCGCCTGACATTGCATTGTTGCGTTTTGCTTGTGTGGATGATTTTAAAAATCAATCGGAACATCAACGAAGTGTTGCTGCTTTTGCTTGGTGTGAGAAGCATATAAAACCTCTTCATGCTGGGCTTGACCGGCGGCGCCAACATGTTTTTGGTGTTGATTTTGCGCGGAGTGGCGATGCGACATCGATTGTGGTGATGGAGGTGGGACAAGATTTGGTGCGCCGTGTACGGTTTATGGTGGAATTGCGCAATACGCCGTTTGATCAACAAAGAGAGATTTTATTTTATGGGGTGAATGGTTTGCCGCGTTTGATGGGCGGCGCGTTAGATGCGCGGGGCAATGGGGCTTATTTAGCCGAAAAAGCGGTGCAGCGTTATGGGGCTTGTGTGAAGGAAGTGCCCTTGTCACAAAGTTGGTATGGCAAGGAAATGCCGGCTTATTTAGAAGCTTTTGGGGATGGGACGATTGTTTTGCCGCGCGATAGTGACATTGTTGCCGATCATCAAGCGCTTGCTTATGTCAATGGCATTGTGAAAATTCCAGACAATCATCGTTTTAAAGGCAGTGATGGTTTTATGCGTCATGGTGATAGCGCGATTGCTTGCGCTTTGGCTTATTTTGCCAGCCGCCAAACTCCTGAAATTTATGATTATACACCTGTGAGAGAGGCTTATCGTTTTGATGAAAGCTCGCTCTTTTCAACGCCTTTTTTTTCAACAATGCGATCAAAAATTTATTGATGGGATGATGAGATGGTAAAACTTGTAGATCAGTGGGGCAGGGCGCTTAATATCAAAGGGCTAGAGCATGAGGTGGCGGCGCCTACCATTGGCGGTGTTCGTGATGTGTGGTCACAAACCATTGTCAGTGGTCTGACCCCTGCGCAACTTGCTGATATTTTACAACAGGCAGCAGAGGGTCATCCAGAGCAGTTTTTCCAACTTGCCGATGATATGGAAGAGCGTGATTTGCATTATCGTGCTGTGCTTGGCATGCGTAAAAATGCTCTCACAGGGGTGGAGCCTGGAGTGATTGCCGCAAGCAATAGTGCACAGGACAAAAAGATAGCAGATGCGGTGCGAGAAGTGATTAGTGCACCCACTTTTGTTGATGATTATGTGACGGATTTGTTAGATGCTTTGGGAAAAGGCTATGCGATTGTTGAAACCTTGTGGGACAAGAGTGCTAAGGAATGGTGGCCGGTTGCTTGGAAATGGCGGGACCAGCGGTTTTTTCAATTAGACCGGCGGGATGGTTTTCATTTGCGTTTAAAAGAAGAGGGGTCTTTTAATGGAAGTGAATTGCCTGCTTATAAATTTTCCATTCATCGCCCAAAGTTAAAAAGTGGGTTGCCTATCCGCACGGGGCTTGCGCGGCTTGCAGCTTGGGCTTTTTTGTTTAAATCTTATACCTTAAAAGATTGGATGGCATTTTTAGAAGTTTATGGCATGCCTTTGCGTGTGGGTAAATATGGGGCAAGCTCTTCTCATGAGGAGCGACGGGTTCTCATTCAAGCAGTGCGTGATTTATCCAGTGATGCGGCAGCAATTATTCCCAAAGAAATGGAGATTGAATTTATTGAAGTGGCAGGAGGCAGTGGCAATGCGGTTTTTGGTGTCAAGGCGGAATATTTAGATCGACAAATTTCTAAAGGTGTGTTGGGACAAACCATGACGACGGATGATGGTTCGTCCTTTTCGCAAGCACGCATTCATGAAAATGTGCGCCATGATATTGCCAGAGCTGATGCACGCCAATTAGCTTTAACGGCTAATCGTGATTTGATTGTGCCTTTTGTTGAGATTAATTTTGGACGCCAAGAGCGCGCCCCCCTTGTCTATTGGCCGATTTCGGAAAATGAAGACATTAAAGCGATTAGTGATGCGCTGGAAAAACTTGTGCCTTTAGGTTTGCGTGTTGGGGCGCAAGAAGTGCGCAATAAGATTGGTTTTTCGCAACCAAAAAAGGAAGAGGATGTTTTAAAGGCTCCTGATAATGCGCTTGATGATGAGAGGGGAGAAAAGGCTCATGTTTGTGCTGATTGTGGAGGTGTTTTTGATGTTTCTGTGACAAGAGAGAGCAAGGGTGCAAAAGAGAAGGGTGGGAAACATCACGACGAATTGGACCGGCTTTCACAAGAAGCTTTAAGCGACTGGGAAGAGGACTTAGAACCCCTTTTAGAGCCTTTTAAAAAGCTTGTGAGAGAAGCAAAAAGTTATGAGGATATCCTTAAAGGCTTAGATGAATTGCTAGGTGAGATGGATCATCACGCATTAGCAGCGCGCTTGGCAAAAGTACAAATGATTGCACGTGGGCTTGGGTATCATGGATGAGGAACTTTTTAAAACCGCCCCTAAAGAGGTCACCCGTTATTTTGAAGCCAAGGCACTTGTTCCAAGCTTTGATTGGCGTGATATAGCACCAGAAGAACATGCTTTTTCCTTTACGGTGGCAAAATCGCTAGGCTATGATATTTTGGAGGATTTTAAGCGAGCGGTTGGAGAAGCCATAAAGCATCAAGTTCCTTTTCAAGATTTTCAAAAAAATTTGATGCCGATTTTACAGGAAAAGGGTTGGTGGGGTAAAAAGACCAGCATTGACCCCAAAACTGGTGAAAAGAGCGTGGTGCAATTGGGCAGCCCACGGCGTTTAGAAACGGTCTATTGGGCCAATACCATGAGTGCGCATGCAGCAGGCGAGTGGGAGCGCACACAAAATAATAAAGAATTTTTGCCCTATCTCACCTATGCTTTGTCGAGTTCAGAACATAAGCGTTTAGAACATGAAAGTTGGGTGGGGTTTACGGCACCTGTTGATGATCCGGTTTGGGATTGGCTTTATCCACCCAATGGCTGGCGGTGTAAATGTAGTGTGCGACAGGTAAGCCGTTATGAAGCAGAAGATTTAGGCTATGAAGAGGGGGCAGAGCCACTTCATGTTGAAAAGCAGGTTTGGCACAATAAGCGAACGGGGAAAATTGAGAAGATACCAAAGGGGATTGATCCTGGTTGGCATTTGAACCCTGGGAAACATCGCGCGCAAAACTTAAGCAATTTTTTGAGTGATAAAGTCTCTGTGATGGGGGACAATGACAAACGCATTGCCATTGAAGATATTGTGGGTTCACCACTTTTGGAAGCCATGTTTGAAGGACGTATGCCTCGCGGGTTTATACCCATTGCACCGATACCACAAAAGGTGCGTGATGTTTTTGCAGCGGAAAATTCTCTTATTCGCTTATCCGCAGACAGTGTGAAACATATTTTGTTAGAGCATCAAGCGCGTGATCTTCGCTTGGATGATTTTCGGGGCGCCATTCAAACGCTCATCCGCCCCCATGGCATTATCAGGCGAAAAGGTGTACCGAGCGTTGTGTTTTTGGGTGAAAATGATGGGGTATGGTGGCGCTTAGCAGTTAAATTCGTGGCAAGCAAACAAGAATGGTGGTTGACCTCCATGCATAAAAAAAGCTCTAGAGAAATTGGACGCTTATTGGATGCGGCTGAAAAAAAGGGCGAGAGGTTGTTGTAAAGAAAACAACAGGAAGAAAGTCTTTTGTTCTTAATGGAAAAGAGGCGAGGAAAATGAGAAGGCGTGGAGGGCGGTCAACTCCTCGCAGATCCGGTAAAACCGTCCTGGTATAACTGGCTCACGCCTCGCGGATAATGTAACAGTTTAAAAGTTTAAAAGCAATCTTTAAAAAAATGGTGCTCTGTCGCCAGTGTCTTTGAAAACAATTTTATAAGAGTGTTTGGGGGTGTTTTCTTTAAAAGGGAAAAGAAGGATGAACGGTTGTTGTAAAGAAAACACCGTAAAGCTCTGTTGGTGTTTGTGAGAAGGAACTGGTGTCGAGAAAAATGAGAAGGCGTGGAGGGCGGTCAACTCCTCGCAGATCCGGTAAAACCGTCCTGGCAAAACTGGCTCACGCCTTACCTCCAATGATATAATGTTTTTAAGCCAAAAAGCAATCTTTAAAAAAACGGCTTGAGAGGGGCTTTTTTTGTATAAGACGATAAATTGTACCTCTAACTTCACGACGGCGCTCTATCGCCTTTGAAGTGCCTTTGAAAACGATTTTATGGGATGGTTTGGCACGGGGGTTTCTCTCACAAGGAGAATAATAGGGAAAAGAGTGCTTTTTGAGAAATGCTCTTTTGACTGACAGTGTCAGACTTATGGTGGGAGTAAGTTTCATGCATTGTATTGCCAATGACAATTGTAAAGCAATAGGCAATGTTTATGGAGCAAGAATTTCACAAAGATCAAAAAGATGGGGATGCAGAAACATTTCATGCTGCGTTAATAGATCTTTGCCAAGACGCTACCGTTAGCCAAGCGCCTGAATGGGTAGAGCTTTTGCCCAAAGCGCCCCATGTGAAGGCACGTGATGGACGACAATGGCATTATAACCCGCAAACTATTTTAAAAGCCTTTGCAGCCAATAAAGGACCGCTTGTGATTGATTATGAGCATGGGCAACATCACCGTGCGAGAAATGGTCTAGAAGCACCTGCAAGTGGCTGGATTGAAGAATTAGCAGAGCGGGATGGTGCGATTTGGGGGCGTGTTAAATGGACCGATATGGCCGCTAAAAAGATTGTTTCCCAAGAATATCGCTATCTTTCGCCTGAGTTTCGCCATTCCAAGAAAGGTGAAATTTTAAATTTAGCCGGTGCTGGTTTGGTGAACCGTCCAGCCCTTGTCATGACGGCTTTAAGCCGTGAACAGCCTTCCCCTATAACTTTGACGGAGAAAATGATGGATTTGACAGCCATTGCCAGTGCACTATCACTGGCAGAAGATGCTAAAGCGGATGAGATTTTAGCAACGCTTAAAGCGCGCGAAAAAGAACGCGCGGAACTTTGTGCTCAATTGACAAAGGTGCAAGAAGATTTAGCGCTTTTGCAAGAAGAGCAAAAAAATAAGGCTATTGAGAGCCTTTTAGACAAGGCCATTGAAGAGGGCAAGATTTTGCCGGCTGCCCGCGAGGAATATCGTGCACTCTGTAGCTTTGAAGGGGGTGTGGAACATTTTAAAAGTTTGGTCGAGAAGTTGCCGGCGCTTGCCTCAACAAGCCCTTTAGAAGTGTGTGCTTTAGCGCAAGAACCAAAGCTTGCGCCAGAAGAGGTTGCTGTTGCGGCACGCCATTATAAGGAAGAGCAGAAGCAAAAAGGTTTCGACATCACCATTAGCCAAGCAGTTGATTATATTTGCGAACAAAAGGAGCGCCAATCATGAGTACGATGATTTTAATTAAATCTTTTCGCGCCATAGATGTGATTTCACCTTATTGCATTGTTGCAGCGCGCGGTGACGGAATGGTGGCAACGGCTTCTGGTAAGGGTGATAAATTATTAGGGACTGCTGGGTCATTGAGTGCAAAGGCTGGTGAGATGATTGATGTTGGCCAATGTGGTTGGGGCGAAGTGGTTTGTGGAGGCAATGTTTCCTTTGGTGATTTTTTGACCTCTGACCCAAAGGGGCACGCCATAAGGGCAGAAGCAGCAGATCGCACCATTGGTATTGCCATGAGTGATGGTTCTGCTGGTGATGTTATTTCTTTTAAAATTAATTAATCGAGGCATAAAATGAACAGACCTTTTCCCATTGATCCAACACTCACCGCTATTGCTATTGGTTATCGCAATCCAGCAGGTTCTCTTATTGGCGATAGAGTTTTGCCACGCGTTTGTGTTTTAAGTGAGGTGTTTAAATATAGTGAATTTCCCTTAGCGGAAAATTTTACCGTGCCTGAGCTTGAAGTTGGGCGAAAAGGGCGCCCGAATGTGGTGGAATTTTCTGCCTTTGAACGGGAAGCCAGTGTCAAAGATTACGGACTTGATGATCTTATCCCCAATTCAGATATTGAAGCAGCGGCACGCGCACGAGCAGAAAAGCGCTCTCGTTATAACCCCGAAAAGACAGCTGTAGAGGGACTTGCCAATTTGCTAGAATTGGGGCGTGAAGTGCGTGTTGCAGCGCTTGTGCAAAGAAGTGAAAATTATGCACCAGAGCGGGTGATAACACTTAAAGGTGAGAATAAATTTAGCGATTATGAGAAATCTGATCCTTATGCTGTTTTAGATGAGGCCATGGATAAAAGTCTCGTCTATACGCCCAACACCATTGTTATGGGCAAAGTTGTTTGGTCAAAACTCAAACGTCATCCCAAAATCATCAAAGCTGTTAAAGGGGGTGGCACTGCTGATGGTTTTGTCACCAAGGCGCAATTTGCTGATCTGATGGAAATACACCCCGATCGTTTACTCATTGGTGAATCGCAAGTGAATTTGGCACGTAAAGGGCGTTCGGCACAATTGGCACGCGTGTGGGGCAATAAGATTGCACTGCTTTATATTGACCCTACCAAACAACAGGCAGATGGTTCGGTGATCAGTTGGGGTTTTAGCGCCCAGTTGGGCGAACGTTTGTCTGGAGTGATCCAAGATCCAGATATCGGCTTATCAGGCGGCAAACGGGTGCGTGTGGGGGAACGTGTGTGTGAATTGGTTGCCGCAAAAGATGCCGGTGTTTTGTTGCAAGAAGTTGTCTAAGGGAAACTTTTAAACATGGCTTATGCAAGCAAAACATTGATTGAAGAGCTCTGGGGTGATGACTTCTTGGATGATTTGTGTGGGATGGATGAGAACTCTGATCCAGTTTTTTCAGAGCAAGCCATTGCCCGCGCGCTCGAACAGGCAAGTGGTGAGATTGATGTGCATTTGTCTCATCGCTACTCAATCCCCATTGCTGGACAGCCAGCGGCTCTGGGTATGATCTGTGTCAATATTGCTGTTTATAATTTAGCCATACGCCATACGGCACTGACCACGACTATTGAAGATCGTTACAAACAGGCGGTTGATTTGCTGAAACGTATTGCCGAAGGCAAAGCGGGTTTAGGCATAGATGAACCTAAAATTATGAGCGAAGATGGTCCCGTGCGTGATGGGGCTTTCTTCCATGCCAAGCCGCGTTTGATGGGAAGATAATATGTCTGTTGCAACCCATATTGAGATTAAAGAGACAGGGCTTGAAGCGGCTTTATCCTTTTTGCAAAAGGGAGCTGATCGCTCGATGGGGACTTTGGCACAAGGGGTTGGGCGTCTCATTCAAGAAAGCACAAGGCGGCGGATTCAAAGTGAAAAAATGTCTGCTCAAGGAGAGAAGTGGAAAAACAATCATGCCCGCACCTCCATTCTTTATGCCAGTGGGGCGCTTTCACGCTCCATTGATATGAAAGCTTCACCAGAACAGGTGATTGTGGGCTCTGGGTTGGTTTATGCGCGGATTCATCAATTAGGTGGGGTTATTCACCCGAAAAATGGCAAGACACTGCGCTTTTTTCTTAAAAGCGGCAATGCACACCGCTTTGTTTGTGTGCATCAAGTGACCATGCCCGCACGCCCTTATTTGGGGCTTTCAGAGCACAATAAAGTGGAAATTGTCAAAGCGACAGAAGATTGGCTGGAAAGGGTCTTTTCATGAGTCAAACGATCACACAAGCAGGGCGCATTAATCAGTTTCGTGAGGCGGTGATACGGAGCCTTAAAAGGGCTTTGCCGGATGTGCGTGATTGCGGCTGTCAATTTGGACGTTTTAATTTAGAAGAACTTGAAACACAAATGCTGGTGGCACCAGCAATACGGGTTGCGGTGTTAGAAAGCCGTTTGAATCCTGTAGCAAGTGGACACATGAGTGCTGATCTTCATTTAGGGGCTTTTATTATTACCACAGGTAAAGAGCGTGATGTTTCCAGTTGGCTTTTAGCAGAAGCCATTGCGGTGCTTTGTCATAGCGGGCAATTGTGGGGACTAACGCATTTGAGTGCCCCGCGTGAGGTGCAAATTGAACCGATTATCTCTGCGGCGATTAAGCAGCGTGGTGTATCGATAAGCGTGGTGGAATGGCACCAAGATTTGCATCAGTTGGGACAGGATATTTTTTGTGATGAGGGACAACTCAAAAGTGGTTTGATTTCATGGGACAATGAGGTGGGGGCATGAATGATGCACATCTCTTAAGTGATACCTTTCGACAAATCATGAAGCGTCTTGATGCGCTTGAACGCTGTCTTGCCAACCAGCACATGATCGGGCGGGTTGTGCAAGTTGATGGCCATAGGGTGCGGGTGAAACTTTCCGAACAGGGTTCTAATGGACAAGCGGTTTTATCGCCTTGGTTGCAAGCGCAAGAAGCTTCTGGCGCTCTTTCAAGCAATATGCCCCTCCATGTTGGTGATCCGGTGCGGTTGTTGAACCCCCATGGCGAAATTGGTTCTGCCTCTCTGGTGGTGCGCGATAGCTATAGTGAGGATGCGCCTAATCCCGCACGCTCGCCGCAAGAGTTGGCGCTCTGTTATGCCGGTGGCGCTTTGCGGATGACAAAAGATGAACTTATTCTCTCCCATGGGGAAAATCAAATTCATTTGAGTGAAAAAGGTTTGGTGCTTTCTCATCAATCAACCCGTGTTGAATTAACGGGCAGTGTGCATATTCAAGCAGAAGATTTACAGCATAATCAAAAATCTGTTGGCGCAAGCCACAAACACGGTGGGGTCAAAATGGGTCCCTCCACAACCTCTTCCCCTCTTTAAAGGAGTTTTATCATGCGTGAGAACACTTATGTTATTTTAACCAATGCCGATTTTGTTGCAGGCAAGCGTTCACCGGGCAAGGGTGAGGAAATTTGTTTAAGTGAGGAAGCGGCTAAATATCCGTTGCTGCTTGGTCAGATCGCTGAAAAACCAGCCCCTGTTGTTGCTGCGGCCCCAACGGTCTCTACCACAAAGACAAGCAAAGGGGCTTAAAGCATGCGGTGCGGGATGAGCGAAAAGGATGGCTCTCTTTTATATGGCTTTGCGCATTGTCAACAGTCACTTCGTAAATGTCTGACGACAAGAATTGGGACACGGGTTTTGCGTCGTCATTATGGATGTGATGTTGGAGCATTCCAAGATGCCAATGCTGATCCTGCGACGATGATGCAGCTTTATCAAGCAATTGTTGAAGCACTCGATGATCCAGAGTGTGGAGAGCCTGGGTTCTCGTTGCAGAGGATTGATCTGACAAAAGCAACGCGTGAAGGCACATTCCATTTTGTTTTAACGGGTGTTTTTTATCCCAATGGGCATTTGGGGGATTGGTCACACAAAGAGCCAATGAGCATCAATTTAGAGGTTGGTGATGACTGAGTTTGAACCTTTATCCTTTTCACAGATTCCCCCTCCACAACTCCCTCTGCCACAAATTATTGAAGAGCTTTCTGTTGAAGCAATTTTAGAGCAAAAGATCACGCGTTTGACTGAGCTTTTTGCAGCGCATCATATTCCTTATAATGTGGAAAAGACGGCTTATGATCCCGTGGTCATTCAATTGCAAGCGGCGGCTTATGAAGAGTTTCTATTGCGCCAGCGAATTAATGAAGTGGCGCGGGATAATTTACTCACATTTGCGCGTGGAACAAGTTTAGATCATTTGGGGGATTTTCATGGGGTCACGCGCCTTTTGGATGAAGATGATGAGCGGTTTCGCCGCCGCATTCGCTTGAATAGACAAGGACATTCCACAGGGGGCACAGCGCCACGTTATCAATATTTTGCCCTCTCAAGCGATATCCATGTCAAAGATGCTTTTGTTTATCGTGAGGGTAAAAGCCCGATTATTCATGTGGCTCTTTTTAGTGATAGCCCATCAGGGGTGGCAGATGAAGCTTTAATTGCCAAGGTGCAAGCCGCCCTTGATGCCCCCCATGTTAAAATGACCAATGACCACATCCTTGTGAAAAGCGCGGTACAGCGGATGATCAATGTTTCTGCTGATTTTTGGTTGTTACCGGATGAAGGCTCCTTTGTTTTGGAAAGAGCGGAGCAGAATTTAAGAGCAGAATGGGCGCGTGCATGGAGGCTTGGGCGTGATTTGTCTTTAAGTTGGATACTAAGCCGCTTGATGGTTGAGGGCGTTCACCATGTGAACATAACGCAACCTTGTGAGGATATTTTGGTCGCACCGGATGAAGCCGTCGCACTAGGGGATATTGTCTTGTCTGAACGGGGGCGTGCTTATTGATGCTTTCCTCACTTTTGCCCCCAAATTCGAGCTTGTTTGAACGTTGTTTTGCAGAAGCAATGGCTCTTGACCCTCACGTTAAAATGGCACTCGAAGAAATACCTCGCGCGAAATTTATCACGCGTCCGCCTTCTTGGTTGCCCTTTTTAATAGACGAATATGGCTTACAAGAATTAACCCCTTATTTCTCTAACCTTTATGATTTAATTGATCAGGGTCTTGCATGGCAAAATATTCGCGGCTCCCTTGCGGCAATAGAGATAGGGCTTGAATGGCTAGGGATTTCGGCACGCTTTCAACCCGCCTGGACGGGGCGAGCATGGTGGAATTCCTTTCAACTTGATTTTGATCAGTTGCCTGAACGCAAAAGCCTTGAAGCTATTGAAGCGATTACCGACCTTTCCAAAAGTTTGCGCTCTGATTTTCGCCGTGGGACCTATGGTTATGATGTGCAAGCCTTGGAAGGCAATATGTCACGCCTTGATGACAGCATGTTGGAGTATGAAAGCGGTGTTCACTTAACAGCTGGGGANTGATGACAGCATGTTGGAGTATGAAAGCGGTGTTCACTTAACAGCTGGGGACACTTTGTTTTCCTTTGGGCGCACAACAGAGATCAATCACACGCTCACAAGAGAAGAAGGCAGGCTTATTGGTAATTGGATAGATGACTTTGACGAGGAGTTAAGCTGGAACCAAATTGATTATCCTTGGGATTTGGCAAATTTTCCGTGGTGTTCGGTCAAAAAACATGAACGCGATATACTCATGGCAGAGTGGTTTAGCAACCGCACGCTTTATCTCGTGTTAAAAGACAGCCAAAATAGCGTGATTGGGTTTCGCAGATGCTATGCTGTAGCGCCTGTCGAACAGGCTTTGGATGGTGTTTATAACCATTCAAGCGGCAGATTCCAGCCCTCCCCGATGGGCACGGCGCTTCTTGTTGCAGCCCGCACAGATTTTCACGATGTTGATGGCAAACAAGCAGCTTTTGTTTCCATTCTCGTTCATGGCTCTCTTGCACAACAAACCCCTCCTGGCAAGCTTTGGCTTGGAGCTCATGAACTGCGTGGTGGTGTAGAAATTCTCAAAACACCTATCAATATTCCTTTGCGTGCCGATGTTCGCGAACAATTCAAGATTTTATTGAGGTTTTAATATGAAGCATGAAAGTGGTTTACCCT
>NZ_JBHIPG010000041.1:0-2868 GCF_042195905.1 Bartonella sp. AP331QHHD | reverse complement strand
GACCACAGGAAGCATTAGCACCAGTGATATCAGCAACAGTGCCCATGCTAAAGCCAGCAGCCATGGGTTTAGCATTTCTGGTGGCGGTGCTTTGCAACAGGGGAAATATGGCATCATAAAAAATATTGCTAAAAATGCTTTAAGTCATGGAAAAGCCAAGGATGGAGCAGAAGGGGAAACCAAATCTGCTATCAGTGATGGGACTATCATCCTTACTGATACAACTGGACAAAGGGCGATGGGGCAAGATGCTGGACAAATCATTGGCTCTCTCAACCGCAACACCGCTACAGCCCACCAAGCAGTAGAACAGCTAGATGTCGCATCGCTTGAGGGGATAGTACATAATCGCGTAGATATGATCAATGATTTATCGGATGAAGGATCTAATATCTTTGAACAGAGCTTTGTAAACATGTTTATCAAAGAGCATTATCTGGCTACTGTAGATCACGATGAAAATGGCAATGTGATCTATGCAAAAGATGAAAATGGAAATCCTATAAGAGACAGTCATGGAAACCCGCAGCCGCAATATCATTATTTAACGCCTGAAGAACAACAGAATTTACAAAAAGGTTCTGATGGCAAGGTTCATGTTTTTCTCAATGGTATTTTTACAACACCAGATGACGCAGCCCATAATGCGGTTCAGTTGGCTGATAACAAGAATGATCCACACTATTTTCTGATGTTCCCTCATAGCGATTCGTTCTTGGTAGATTTGTTCATTGCAGGGTATCAGTATGCTCTAGAAGGTAAGTTGGGTATTTTGACCAATTCGACGAAGAAGTACCAGAATCTGTTGTATAGCCTTGGCAATATAGGATTGCATACTGATGCGCATAGCCGTGGCAGTATGACAGCGGGCAATGGATCGCATGATTTAGAAAAGCATGGTGTTCATGGTATAGCAAAGAAAACAACGATTAATTTCTTTGGACCAGCTTATAATACTCAAAACATGGCAGATACGTTATATATCTTAAGTGATGGAAAGCAGGATTACGTAAACTTGGAAAATCATAAAAATGACTTTGTTGGTACAAAGATTGGCAAAAATCCTTACACTTTTGGGCAAATACCTCCTGGAAGTGGTCCTTGGAAAGAAGCATGGCAAATATTTAAGGGCTACCCCAGTGTCCATGCTTGTTATGGTAATGCAGGTTCAATATGTCGACAGGCTTATGGATTACCTAATCGTACGCCAATTTATTCAAAATATTCAGGAAGAAAAAAATGAAACAAATCTTGAAATTATTAAGTGGTCTCATTCTGTTAAATATTGCTGGATGTAACATCGACAAGCCTCCACCAGGAGTTTTGAGTGCATGGGAGAAACCAGGAGCAGATTTTACTGAGGTAGGAAAAGCATTGTTAGAATGTGGTATGCCAACCCCTTATGATGTTTTTCCAGAAAATAGAAAGCTAAGCATCAATGCAGAGGCTTCCATCGATGCTTGCATGATTCAAGCAGGATTCCGCTACAAATGGGGAGGACCATATTGGTGTTATACTTTTAGAGCTGAAAACCTTCCCATTTGTCGTCCAGGTGCTGTCATACCACAGCGCAGTGTCAAGAAGCGTTTGAACAGCCCTTTTTGTAAAAAGTATAAAAATGCACCTGAATGCCAGCCTTAAGTCTTGCTTCAGTAGAGAAAGCCTTGAATTTACACCAAATAAAGCACCAGGTTGATGAGTTTGAGAAAGCCTTGTCCGTCCTTACGTGATAAGGTTTTCTTTTTATGCCGCGTCGTTATAACGTTGCTGTTTTGCTTGTTCGATTACATTCAAAAGATCCGATTGTAACCAACGGGATAAAAAGCCAAATTTTAAAGGTTTTGGGAGAGAGCCATTGGTAACATGACGCCGGAATGTTGAAACACTCATATGAAGCAGTTTTGCACTTTCACGGTCTGTTAAAAGAATATCATTTTCTGTCATACTAAAATCCTTTCAAAAGTAAAAAAATGAGAACAAATCATAACTATTTATTAACCACATTTTGGTTCATTTTTGAAGGTATTTTATTTATAGAAAACAATATTTTATCATAGTTTTTCTGATGTGATAATTTATGACTCTTATTGAGAAAGAATGAGAGAAAAGAGAGCTAAAGTTATCCACAGATCATGGGGTTATTCACCCCATATCTTAAGATTGACCCGTGACATAAGCCGCCCATTTATCCATATAAACGCGGCGCTGTTCTAAATAGTCAGTCCGACGATAGGCACGCTCTACTTTACCGCCTACTGTATGACTTAGAATAGTTTCTGCGACTTCATAAGGGGCATCGGTTGTTTCAGCGAGCCAATCACGTAAACTAGAACGAAATCCATGGGGGCATGCCTCAATTTTATTGTCTCTCATATATTGAGCCATACAATTTGCAGCGAGGGGACCCCGACCGGTTGCAGAAAAGAAGAAATCATTGCGAGAAAGCAAGCGCGCTTGTTTTAAGATTTCTAATGCTTCTGATGATAGAGGCACGCGAAACTCTTCTGTAGTATCACGTCGACCTTTCATATTTTCAGCAGGGATTGTCCAGATATCGCCATCAACTTGGTCTTTATGAATATGACACAAAGGGTTGGTACGAACGCCTGTCAAAATAAGCAAACGCAAAGCCAGTTGTGTTAAGGTTGATGCTTCGCAAAGTGTTTTATAAAAGGCAGGGACATCTCTCCAATCCATAGCTGGAAAATTTTGCGTTTTATGGCGTTGTTTACCTAAGAGAGCGCGTGCTTTTTCTGTTGCTTGTAAATCAACATCCAAACCCAAAGCAGCCGCATGTTTGAGACAAATATTAAGGCGGGTAAGAGCTTTATCAGCTGTTGCTGCTTTTGTATGCCAAATGGGAGCAAG
>NZ_JBHIPG010000040.1:0-24626 GCF_042195905.1 Bartonella sp. AP331QHHD | reverse complement strand
TACCATAAACCTTTGCATCGTCCCCAACCCAACAGTCTCCCTCATGACTTAAATTGCTTTCATTTTCAATAAAGCCACCTAAGTCACCTGCGTACACATCTCTAAAATTTCTTAAAGCACGTATACGGTGAAGCGTAACTCCATTAACTTCGATTGTTTCATCAGTAGATTCATACTTCTTTTTAAGTATCATATCTTCCACCTCTATCTCCTCACTTACCCTTCTTCTTACTCTTCTTATTCTTATGAAGCGGCGCTTTTACTGCTTCATCACGCTGTTTAAGCTCTTGTGTTAGTCTTTCAACTTCCTCGTCGCGTTCTTTAATCTCTTGCTTCAGTTGTTTAATTTCCTCGTCGTCGCGTTCTTCAATCTCTTGCTTCAATTCTTTAATTTCCTCGTCGTCGCGTTCTTTAATCTCTTGCTTCAGTTGTTTAATTTCCTCGTCGTCGCGTTCTTCAATCTCTTGCTTCAATTCTTTAATTTCCTCGTCGCGTGATTGAACATCTGCTTTTAGTGCCTGTATCTTTTCACTTTTCCGTGTAAAATCTTCTCGATACGCATCTATCTTTTGTTTTAGTTCTTTAATTTCCGTATCACGTGATTGAACATCTGCTTCGAGTGTCATTACAACTTCACTTACATTTCTGAACGCCTTTTCATGCTCTTCAGTCTTTTGTTTCAGTTGTTTAATTTCCTCGTCACGTTCTTCAATCTCTTGCTTCAGTTGTTTAATTTCTGCTTCAGACTTTCCTATATCCGCATCACATTCATAAATTATATTTCTATTCCCTAATATAAAATCAGTATTTACCTTTTTTACTCTTGCCATAAGATATTGAATCTCCTCTGAAAGAGCCTTAACCTGCGCGCGATAATACAAAGCAATACGAAACATCACTCCGCTTAAGAGCAAAACTGAAACCACTGCTATCCATAAAATTTCATTCGAACTCATTTTGATCTCCTTAATGCTGCAATCTATCGACCTTCTGATCAACACCGCGACTTTTAGAAATTGAAGAAAAATTCTCTTGATACCAATCGCTAGGACTTATGTAATTATCAGTAACTTCTGCTATTTTTTGTATTATCCTAGGATGCGGAAATCGCTTCTTATTCACATAGCGTGCTATAGATGCTTGTGTAACACCTACCAAAATCGCAAACTCGGCATAAGTAATATTATTCTTTGATAAATACAGTTTTAGTTTAGACATTCCTCTTTTTACCATATTGGTATTATTAAGACAAGCATATTTTACCATATTGGCATTTGAAAGGATATTTTTTTTAATTAGGATAAGAATCATGAATAATTTGAAATTTTTCAGACAAAAAGTAGGTTTAACTTCAAAAGAATTAGCCGAATTGGTAGGGACTAGTCAGCCACAAATTTTTCGTTTAGAAAATGGACAACGAAAATTAACAAAGGAGTGGGCTGTACGTTTGGCGCCACACTTAAAAATTACCCCCAAACAACTGTTGTTTTCAGGAAATAAGCCTAATAGCTTAGATGAACAAATTGAAGATATGTTAGAGCATCTAAGCTACGATAATAAGGTTAAACTTCTTGATCTCCTTTCTTCATTTTATCAAGATAAAAAAGAATAAACTCTCTTTTTTCATCTTCTGTCAATTTATCCCATAGTTCTAATATTTGCGTATTAATTGACCATTTTTCATCCATTTTTTCTACTCTAAAAAAATATAAAATAAAAAAATAACCATTTTGGTATTGACTTTAAATTACCGTTTTGGTATCAAATATCCCATATCTTAGAAAATAACTTTTGCCAATAGGCAGTATGGAGGCATTTGTGAATAAACCAGTGTTTATCAATTCTGATGAAATTCTCTTAGTGATGTGCGAAAATGAAGAACAAAATCTCGCTAAATCTGGTCCTTTATTAGAAGAAAAGGACATTATCAATTTTATCGACCAAACCGATAATGCTGTCCAAATTTTGCGCGTAGAACCAACGACTAATCGTTGCGAAGATATCTCTGAAGATATTGCTGAGTTTTATCTCAAACTACGTGAACAAAAGTGTTTTGATGGCAAAATACCGCATGACTTTATTCTACACAGCACAGCATACGGTTTTTTTTTAGAAGAAATCGAACAGCAGCGATATGAAGATGAAACATACGGTACTTATGAACAGCAGCACCGTTTAACTCTTTCGGATGTCATTCCAAACTACCCACATTATACATACTACAGAGGGCGTTTTTAAAAGCGCCCCCCTCTTTCCTCTTATTAAATTATCGGATGGAGTAAACTTATGAATAATCCTATCACTATTACAAATAACACCATTAACGAAGAAAGCGTTCAGACAGTCAATGCTCGTGACTTGCACGCATTCTTAGAAGCAAAACGAGACTTTTCCAATTGGATTAAGGACCGTATTAGCAGATACAATTTTATAGAAGGACAAGACTTTGTAAAAACACAAGATTTGCGGTCACCAAATTTGGCGAGCGCAAAATCTAGATCTGTTATTGCAATTAATTATCATCTCACCTTGGAAATGGCAAAAGAACTTTCCATGGTAGAGCGTAATGAAAAAGGAAAACAAGCCCGTCAATATTTTATTGAATGCGAGCGGCGTGCAAAGCAAGTTGTTACACCACAAATCGATTACTCAAATCCACAAGTAATGTTAGGTGTATTAACTCATCTAAAAAATGAAAATGAGCGTAAAGACATCATCATTGAAGATTTAAAACCAAAAGCAATGGCTCTGGAAAGCTTGCAACGCTCTGATGGGCTCTTCAGTCTTACTGAAGCCGCTAAAGTGCTCGAAATGCAACCAAAACAATTCATTCTCTTCCTACAGAAAAAAGGATGGGTGTATCGACGCACTTTCGGGGATCGCTTATTGCCTTATCAGGATAAAATCCAAAAAGGACTAATGGATTGCTCAACCCTCACTATTCAAACCGAAAATGGAACTGAAAAAGTCATTCCTTCAGCAAAAATCACAACAAAAGGCATGGGGGTGCTGTCTCAAGAGCTTAAAAGACAAAGCATGCATTAAGAGGCTATCATTATGGAAAAGAAATATGAACTTACTGATGAAACAATCGAAGTTGGGGGCAAAACTCTCCACCGCATTCGCGCATTACGAGACTTTGGAAACGTCGAGAAAGGTGATTTAGGTGGCTATATACAAAAAGAAGACAACCTATCGCATCATGGTAATTGCTGGATTGGGGATTATGCAAAAGTCTATGGTTATGCCAAGGTTTTTGGTGATGCTAAGGTTTACGAAAATGCACAAGTTTACGGTTATGCACATGTTTACAACAATTCTCGTATTTATGGCAAAGCAGAAGTTTGCGATGAACCATGCATTTACGGTGATGCAGAAGTTTACGGTGATGCATATATTTGCGGTGAACCGCACGTTTTTGATAATGCAGAAGTTTATGGCAATGCACAAGTTTACGAAAAGGCATACATTTATGATAGGGCGCGTGTTTACGGCAATGCAGAAGTTTCCGGTGATGCGCATGTTTACGGTCATGCAAAAATTTACGGTGAAGCATGTGTATGTTGGGACGACTGGATTGATGGCGATAAAAGAATCTCAACTAGGTAACAAACCAGATGAAAAAATACGAATTTACTGATGAAAAAATTGTGTTTGATGGAAGAACTCTTCACCGAATTAGAGCATTAAGAGGCTTTGGATATGTCAAAAAAGGTGACCTCGGCGGTTTTATAGAAAAAGAGAGCAACTTAAGCCATAAGAGAGACTGTTGGATTTTTGGCAATGCACAAGTTTACTGTGATGCCAAAGTTTATGATGATGCCCGTGTTTATGGGAATGCACGCGTTTATGACAATGCACAAGTTTATGATTATGCCGAAGTTGGTGGTGCTTCTGTTCGAGATAATGCCAAGGTTTTTGACTATGCGCGGATTTATGGGAATTCTGTTATAGGGGAAAGTGTACACGTTTACGGAAATGCTAAAATTTACAATCAAGCATATATTTGCTGTCGTGTAGACATTGCTGGAAATTGTAAAATTAGTGGCTCCACCGTAATCGTAGAACGTGAGAAATAGTAATCATGGAAAAGAAATATGAACTTACTGATGAAACAATTCAGTTTGATGGATACCTTACGCTTTACCGCATACGTGCATTAAAAGATTTTGGTGATGTTAAGGCTGGGGACCTTGGGGGCTTTATAGAAAATGAAAGCAATCTCTCTCATGATGGCAATTGCTGGGTCTATGATAATGCTTGTGTTACTTGGGGTTCAAAAATTTATGACAATGCAAAAATTTATAATAACGCCCGAGTATATGGTGGTGGTCGCATTTTTGAAAACGCACAGATTTACGGAAATGCAATTGTTTATCCCAATGCAAGAGTTTATGGCGACGCAAAAATTTACGGAGATTCAGAGATCTGCGGAGAAAGCCGTATCACAACAAACGAGAAAAAATAAATCATGTATAAATATGGAATTAAACCTACCTTGTGTGCACAGTTAGTTGTGAGAAATACTCACAATCTAGGTGAACTTTGTATCACTATCTCTGGGTATAAAGACGAGCCTTATGTAGATACCATAATTTCTGAAGACATAATGCAGCCTATAAAATCCAAACTCTAACAACCAAACCAACTTTTAACACATGCGTGATTCACGCCACGGGTGAGTTGCGCGCAATGGAGGAAATCAAGATGAAAAATTCTACTTTTTTAAACGAAATGGCAAGAAAATATGGATTTTCTGCTGAAGAATTTCGAACCACAATCATAAAAACTTGTATTGGAGATAAAAATGCTAATGTCATCACTGATGCAGAATTTGCTATTTTTCTTTTTGTTGCCAATACTTATGGACTTAACCCTTTAACAAAAGAAATCTATGCACTCCCTAAAAAAGGCGGCGGCATCATACCCGTTGTTTCTATCGACGGTTGGATAAAGATCATCAAATCAAATCCTGACTTTGATGGCATGACCTTTCAAGATCAAATCAATGAGGATGGCAATATCATTGCTATCAAATGTGCTATTCGTCTCAAAGGGATTAAAGACCCTATCGAAGTCACCGAATATCGCAAAGAATGCGAACAAGAAAAAAGTGAAGCATGGCAAAAATATCCAGCACGTATGTTGCGCCATAAAGCCACTATACAATGTGCTCGCTATGCTTTCGGGCTTTCCGGTATTTATGAAGAAGATGAAGCAAAACGTATCAATGAAGCAAACCATAACGTACAAACGAAGTTAGTTTCTTATGATGTGCTTACGCAAATCAAACAATTAATAAACATCACTCAAACAGAAGAAGAAAAAGTGCTTGATTATGCACAAGTCGACAGGCTTGAAGATCTTCCTGATGAAGTAGCACAAAGGATTTTGGATATTTTGCAAAAGAGACAGCATGAAAAAGAACAATCTTTCCTACAACAAAAGCAAATAGAGGCGCCTATACAAGATGCCGAATATATTCACGTCCAAGATATAGAATATGGACCACAAGAACAAAGAACGGCGGTGTGAGATGGAACAAAGAACAGCAGAATGGTTTCAAGCGCGCTTGGGTAAAGTCACCGCATCTAATGTTTACAACATTATCAGTAAGACAGCAAAAGGATTGCCTACGAGCAAATATGAAGACTACAAAATCAAACTCATAACGGAGCGCTTAACAGGCGAAACAAGCCCTTATTATGAAACTGAAGATATGAGATGGGGTATTGAACATGAAGAAGATGCCTTGAGAGAATATGGCTTCATTTATGATGCCAATATAACAAAGTGCGGCTTTATCCAACACCCCACAATAGAAACGGCGGGTGCTAGCCCCGATGGTCTCATTGGAGAAGACGGTTTAATCGAAGTCAAATGCCCGAGATCAGTAACACATATGCGCTTTTGTATAGGTGACGAAATCAAACCAGAATATCACGCACAAATGCAATTCCAAATGGCTTGTACAGAACGAAAGTGGTGTGATTTCGTAAGCTATGACCCACGTTTTACGGGGGAATTCTTTCACTTACGCATGAAAGTCAAGCGTATTCTCCGTGATGATCAACAAATTGAACAGATCAATCAAGCTGTTGAAACCTTTTTAGCAGAGATAGAACGAGAGATAAAACAACTCTCAACAAAAGCTGCTTAACCTTATGGGGGTGTTTTGTTCCCCGCATATCTACGAGCACCCCCACCCTTTCACATAAGGAAATTAAACGTGTGTAACATCGAACATATTATCATACAGCCTGCTAAAGATGAGGAATTTTGTTTTTTTACCATTGGCTATGAAGGTAGGTCCCTTGAGAATTATCTTAGTTGTCTCATAGAAAACAATATCAAAACTTTATGTGATGTTCGTAAAAATCCAATAAGTAGAAAACACGGATTTTCAAAAAGACAATTAGAGCAAGCTGTAAGCAACATTGATATTGAATATATGCATATGCCTGAACTTGGAATTGCCTCTGAAAAACGAAGAAATTTGAAAACACAAAAAGATTATGACCGCCTTTTTAAAAATTATCGAAATACAACTCTCAAGAATAATTCTTGTGCAATAAACAAATTATATCAAATTTTTTTAAACAAAAAGCGCGTTGCAATCACCTGTTTTGAAGCCAATGTATGCATGTGTCATAGAGGACAACTCGCATTAGCTCTCACTCAATTGCCTGATTGGAAATATGAAATTAAGCACATCTAAAAAATAAACTTACAGATTTTTTACATATGGGGGTGCTTCTCTTCACAAATGGCTCCTAGCCCCCCCTTCCTAACAACTTTCAAGTAATGCGTGATTCACGCCACATGTGAATTGCATCTCAATGTAAGGAGAAAAGATATGGCGCCTCGTAAAGCTATCATAACGCAAGCAGACATTGCACGAGCTTTAAGAGAAGCAAAAAAGCAAAAATGCGAACTCATAGAAATCAAACCTACCGGTGAACTGCTTATCTACCTTAAAGCAGATATTCCAATACCAAACTCAACAGCACATCCTGATAAAATATGGAATTTATCTCGTGATGATTATGAATTTGATATCGTCTTATAGGTGATCACCATGCCAAAACCACGCCCCCCTCATCTCGTTAAACAAATTACTCAACATGGCAAAATTGTATGGTATGTACGTATTGGTCACGGCAAACGCATTAGAATACGCGGTACCTATGGAACGCAAGAGTTTGTTGATAACTACAAAAGCGCACTTGCCGAGTTACAAGGGCTTATACTTCCTAAATCCAAAACCGGTAAACTTGTTGAAGGTTCATTTGCATGGCTGCTTAAACAATACTTTAACAGCTCTAATTGGCATAGCTACTCTAATACTACAAAGAAACAAAAAGAATACATTCTTATGAAGATATGCGACTCCATAGGAAATATTCCATACCAAGCAATTGAAAAGAAACATATTATAGCCGGTGTTGAACGGCGTAAAGAAACACCAGCAATGGCTAGAAACTTTCTGAAAGCCCTTAATGGACTTTTTAATTGGGCAATTGATCAAGGTCTTTTGGAAAATAATCCAACTTTAGGCGTCAAAAAACCTCCTCTTAAAAATAAAAGCGGCTTTCCTGTTTGGACAGAAGAAGATGTTGAGAAATATTATCACAAATGGCATCATGGTACCCATGAACGTGTCTGGATTGATGTTCTTTTATATACGGGCTTGCGTCGTGGTGATGCGGTACGAATTGGCTGGAAAGATGTCAAAGACAATATTATTCATCTCAAGACAGAGAAAAGTAAATTCCAAACAGATGTCTTTCTACCTATTTTACCGGAATTAGCCAAAACGCTTGAAGCTGGTCCTATTGGAGTAGAAACATTCATCTGTAGTAAAACTAATCAAAAACTCTCCAAAGAAAGCTTTGGCGATACATTTAGAGACGCTTGTAATGCGGCTGGAATTAAAAAATCGGCGCATGGATTAAGGAAATTAGCCGCAACACGCGCAGCTAACTCTGGTGCAACAGTATCACAACTCAAAGCAATTTTTGGCTGGACAAATGATGCTATGGCATCTCTTTACACAAAGAGCGCAGATCGCAAAAGGTTAGCTATAGAGGCGATAAAAAAGCTTCAAAAAGATGAGGGATAGAGGCAAAAAAACTCAATAGAATCAAGATTCACCTATTCCCCCATATTAGACATAACTATTTTATTTTACTTGCTTTTTATATACCATTTATGAACACCGCCGCAAAAAAGGCTTTAAGATGTATTAAGACACACAACAATCGCCTCTGCTGTTTTCTTGATCGCACCTCTTGCGGCAAGATGAGTAGAGCTTAATCCTAAAAAACCGATTCAATATATGAACCCCCTGCGTAATATCAAACCCATGCGTGTTTGGTTTAATAAATCCACGGAACCCTCATCAATTTCACTCTACGACTTTGAGTAATATGCTTTGCTTCCTGCAACAAAGGCTATTTTTATCACTGGTCAGAGACATCGGCTGGAATATTAGCGTTTCCCGCAGTGCTCGTTGTTACGGCATCCACATGCCCCACAACGTTACCACCCGCGCTACCGCCCGCTCCATCGACAGCAGCGTTCGCTACCCCTGTTGTTTTATTATTGATCTCACCTCTCGAGACAAGATTGGTAGAGTTTTGCAATCCTACAAGACCGATTTTATGATATCCAGCCATACGTATTTGATTTAATAAATCGATGACAGTACCATAATCAATTTCGCTATCCGCTTTGATTAAAATTTTTGCCTCTAAATTTTGCGTCGTTTCCCTCAACAAAGCTTCTCTCAAAGCTGCTTGTTCTACAAGATGATCACCAATGTAAAGAGAACGATCTTTTTGCAACGTAACATAAAGAGGTTCATCAGACTGAACCACTGAAGGTGCTTGAGTTATAGAAGGAAGCTGAACGGAAATGGCAGATGTTGCCAAAGGCGCTGCAACCATAAAAACAATAAGCAACACCAATACAACATCAATAAAAGGGGTCACATTGATTTCGCTTTGCAACCCACTCTCGTCTATATCCCAATCATTATTAAGGCTTGCTTTCATTTTTTATGACTTTTCTGTTGTCTTTGTCTATCAAGTTCACGGCTCAAGAGCCTTTCAAGAGCAGCAGCGATATCACCTAAATCACTACGATAACCACTCAAAGCACGCATAAGGCTATTATACATAACAACGGCGGGAATAGCCACAAAAAGCCCAACAGCCGTTGCGAATAAGGCTTCAGCAATTCCAGGCGCCACCACATCAAGTCGCGTTGTTTGAGACTGAGCAATCCCAATAAAAGAATTCATAATTCCCCAAACAGTTGCAAAAAGACCAACAAAAGGAGCAATTGCGCCAATAGTTGCAAGAATAGCACTTCCACATGCAACACGGCGTGTAGCAGCCAGCAAGCAGCGTGACAAAAGTGAATGAACCCTTTCTTTTAAACCTTCATGAACATCACGAACCCTAGCATCGCGAACATCGCGGGAAACATCTTCATATTGATTGCTCTCCTCATAAAAGAGAATATCTTCAATCGTTTGTGCATTTTCCCCTACACTGGTTTTTTCACCAGAGCTTTCGTTTATCCCTTCAGGAGCAGAAAAATGAACCTGTTGTGCAGAAAGATACACCTCTTTAAGGACTTCTTTGAGAAAAAACACACCAGCTCCTTTGCTTTCTTTCAAGCTAGCTGCCAAACGCGTAAGAGTCTGAGCATTTAGAACCAATTGAAGTTCATGACGTACTCTTCGTTTTACCAAAGTGATCTCAACAATTTTCACAAAAGCAATTGTCCAAGACATAAGTGAAGCAAGTAACAAAATAATGATAACGGCTTTCACCACCCAATCAGCAGCCATAAACATAGAAAGAGGAGAAAAATCATGCACTGTCAATACAGCAGACATATTATCTAAAGGGACTGTTTTATCTAAAGGGACTGTTTCAGATTCCATTTTTATCTCACATTCTTGTGCTCTTATCTTTATTTATGAGCTGGATCGTCACCCCGCATAGCATCACTGTTCCACAATGCCACTACCCTTTTAACGTCACTTGTGTATTCCTCTTAAGAAAGAAAACCTGATAAATCAAGTATAGTTTTATTCCACAAGCTCTCTCTCTTAATTCTAAAGAAATTACTCAAGAAATTTTTCTCTAACAATTCAACAAGTTTATCTTACCCAATCAATTTATTGCATAAATTAGGCAAAATGATAAACTTACAAGAAGTATCGCATATAATATTTTAATTTATAAGAATAATTTATCATCGTTCCTGTTAAATAAATCTCTCATATCGCAAAGCTTTTCTCATTTCTGCGGCTCTTTTGAAGCCAACAAAATATTTTCTTACATGAAACAAGCAGCAAAAATATCATAAAATCCTCGGAGAAAAGGATATGCACTTCTCTAACAACCAGTGCACTAAAGTACCTCTCCTATCCTAAAATAAAAATATACCTTACGTTTTTAAAAAAGAACGATCGCAATATTCTTAAACTGACCAAAAGTATCATGGGGAGCGCGTGTTGCCCCCAAATACATAGAGAGCAAAGAGCCGCAATATTATTTTCTTTTTCTTTGCTGCAAAAGTATAAAAATGACAGTACTTCTGCCGCAAAATCGCAACAACGATGTTTTTTACCTGTCACAAGCTTAAAAAATAAGCCTCAGCACACTTTTAAAAAACTTTTATAAAAAACTGCGCCACGAGAAACTGAAGAATGGTGCTAAATTACTGCAAAAGCATAAGACAATTCTCAACAGATGCGACCCTTTACAGACAAAGCATATCGTATAGGAAAGATTTATTTTATCAAAAACAATTTTAAATTCGACAAAATGAAAGGAACCAAAAAAAGCTTTTGGCGTTACTCAAGCAGTGAAAATTTTCACTCCAATGCAAATGATCACTATGAACACACCAATACAAATATAATGAATCAAGAGGGAAAAATACCATGGCCCATAATAAAACAACACAGCACGATAAATCAGCCGTAGAAAAAGACCTACAAGGACAATTAGAAACGTTACGCACTGAAATTTCAGGGATTACCTCAACCCTAACAGATCTTGGTGCAAACAAATTCAACGCCGCCAAAGACAAAGCGGAAAAACTATATCACTCAGCGAAAGAAAGTGGTGAAGACATGATGTCTCAAGCAAAAGACAAGATCAGTGATCTTGAACAAACTCTGAACCAATGCGTTCGCAAAAACCCTGGCAAAAGCGTTTTGTTTGCCGCAGGGGTTGGTTTTATTCTTTCTCAATTACTACGTCGTTAAGCAATGCATAAGTTTATCGCTCCTCTTTTAAACCATCTTGTCGGTGGAGGGCTTAAAAGCACAGTCAAGCAAGTACGCCTTCAAGCAATTTTCTATGGGTTTATTAGCATTTCATTCTTCATGTCTTTGCTTTTTTTATGTACCATCGGTTTTATTGCGTTATGTTCTGTTATGAAGCCTCTTGCTGCCGCCAGTATCATGTTTTTAATTTGTCTTTCTCTTGCGGGATTAGGTCTTATTATCAGTCGCGTTCTCAAAACTTATCAACGCTATGACCAACAAAAAAAGACAGAAGAACAACGCCACAAACTCATGACAGATGCGACTGTTTCCAGTCTTGCAGCTCTCAGTCAACATCTCCCTTTTGCCAAATTGAGTGTTCCCATTCTCGGACTTGCAACTTATTTTTTGTGGAAAAAAGATAAAAAAGACCGCTTTTCAAAGTAAAATATGTAAAACTGTCACTCTAAATTCCCCCTCAGTGTGCTTTCTTTTATAACAAAAGAAAGCACATTTTTTTCCTCATAGTCTCTTTAGCTTCTTCAAATACCTGAAAAAAATCCCCTTCATTTTGCTAAAAATTCCATAGAACCGCTACACTCTCTTTCAGATTGCAACCCATTTTTCATGAACATAACAACATAAGGCAATGCTTGCATTAGAAGTCCTAGTTTAATTCGAAGCCATTTATTGTTTTTTGAAGGAAATGATGTTCCGTTTCTGCCTTTCTCTATATTTTCATAAGCTTTTTTCAGAACCAAAGGTCACGTCATCGATTTGAATTTATAAAGCAAAAATATTCCCCGTATGAAAATTCTTTTTTCAAAAAATCTGAAATTTTTACCGATAAGAAAGTTGTAAAAACGTCCATTACACAACAAAAATTTATCAACTCTGATACGAATAGAACAGAGGTCATACCTACAATTCACGTCACAGAAAAAATAAAGAAAGAAAATTTTATAGAAATATTTGCTGATGGCATTCAAGCAATTTGTAATTTATCTCGTACAGGACATCGTGCTTTGATAATAGTTTTAGAAGAATATCGATCTAATAAATCAACAAACGAAGATCCCAGCAGCGTTACCTTAATTTGGTTTGATGGGGGTATAAATGGAAAAAAGCGCGATATGGTCGACAGAACTTTTCACAACGGTTTAAGAGAGCTCATACAAAAAGGAATTTTAAAACCAAAATTGCCTAATCAATACTGAGTGAATCCTATTCTGTTCTTCAAAGAAGAAAAAGTTGCTTTTATGAAAGAATATCAAATAGAATCATCTTCTACCAAACCGGATATTTCATCCGTTGAACATCAAACAGATCTTGAAGATTTTATAACAAAATAACTTGTATCATTTATCGTACTGTGTATATTGTGGAGCATCTTGATTTAAGCGCGTGAGGGGAAAATAATGTCAAAATCACAAATAAGCAAAGAGGCGCTCGTCCTTTTGCTTTTATGGCTTCGTGGTCCTTTAAGATTGATACTAAGCCTTATAATGATAATGGGGTTTGTGGGATTGTTTACAATTCCTATTATGATATTATCAATAGGTTGGTCAAAAGCACTAATAAACATTACAATTTGTTCCTTTATATTAGGTTTTGGCTCTTTCCTTCTAATTTTTTATTATGATAAACTTATAAGATATTTACAATAAACTGTTCACATATTTTTCCATTAACAATACTAATAAAAAACAAAAGATCACGATAATTAAATCTGTATTCCGATATAATTGATGAGATTAATACATATAATTTTTAAAGAGGGGAAAAATGAAAAAATTTATTTTAATATGCTTGGCTCTATTGACTATAGGATTGAATATTACAGGTTGTGGTAAAAGTGAAGAGGAAAAACGTAGAGCCCAACAAGAAGAACAAGCTAAAAAGTTTTTTGATGAAGAATTAACCTCTACAGATCGTGATCATGCATTTTAAAAAATACCCTACGACAATAAAATGTGAGTTATCAATCTCTAACTAAAAGAGTATTTTGTGTAACTCACACCTGACAACGTCATTGTACACTTTAACACGTATGAAGACAATCAGTTTTAAAAACTTTGGAAAGGCTTTTCATAACCTATCCGCTTAACGCTAAGTATTTATATAACAAAATACCCATTTATTATCTTTTCTTGTCTTTTTTATAATATTTTCAAATATATATCACTTAAAATACCTTATTATTTTCATCACTTTCTTTTGACTTATCCCCCTATAAGCTTTCTCTTTAATCATGATCTCAAAGCCGCGTGAGAAAAGAACAAGATAGGCCTTTTGGTTATTGATAAGGGGCACACGTGCGCCTAACGATACGCTTTTACAGAATTTCCCAGCCTTTAAAACTTAAGGCTTTTAGCCTTCTCATTTAAATGCAGGTTTGATGTCATGATTTTGGGGTGCGATTATTAAGAGTTTGAGAAGCGAAGAGCTTTTCATTTAAAAAGCAAAACGAAATGACGTATAGCCAAGGAAACGCGCTCTCCCATAGCACTGTAGTAAACAACCTATAAGGATATTTTAAACACAACAAATTTTCATAACGAGCGTTGTCCACCAAGGACTGTGTGGATTATCATTAACTTTTTTCTGATAAGATTTGCAGTAGAATATTGTCTTGATTTTTAAATAGCGCTTGAAAAGACGCTTTATCAATAATGGTCAATATTAATTATGGTCAATGGGATTATAGCTTCCATGATCTCTTCGCCAATCTTCTGGTTGTTGAAATTGGCTCGACCATAAACCGTTTTGTGCTTTTTGAGCAGCAGATTGTAGAGTTTTATAGTCTGCGGGGGATGGAAAATGATGCTGATCTTTTGTCAACACCATCAACCCTTCTGCCAGCCCCAACCGCGCCAGATCAACCCCATCTACAAAACATTGTGCATAATGAACCTGTTGAACGACACGTGCTTGCCGACAAGTAACCTTTTTATCAATTGTTTTTGAAACAAGCCAAGCCGTAACAAAAGCACCGCAAGGCCACTTAACTCCGTTGCGTGAGGCAAATTGTCGTGTTTCACAGCTTTCCACACCATATAAACGGATATCACGGATGATCTTTTTTCTCCACCCATCATCTACAAGCGTAATCATTTTAAAGGTCACACCACTTGTGACCTGTATAGCACCGGAATAGACCGGCACATTTTCTTCATAAAATTGTGATGCGATTGGTTCTGAATGCAACACCACATTTTGTTGGATTGCGTCTTGTTGGTTTGCATAATCAACCAATTGTGACTTCGGATTTTGAACGGGGTTTCCAATTGTCTTTTCTGATCCTTCAAAAAGAGAAAATTGCATAATATTTTCAGTATGTTGACTGAAATAAAAGTATCCTAAAATAATAATACAAATTAAGACAATATATTTAGGCGCTGCTCGAAGATATTTTAAAAGTATCATTTTGAATATTACTATATTTTTTGTTCATTAAATAATAAAAGATTAAATATTATTAATTTATCGATAGAAAAATTTATTTTTTTCATTTATATGATTCCCGATTAATATTTTGAATATTAATTTTGTGATTAACTTAAACATAAAGCGGGGGAATTTTCATGAAAAACATGAATAATTCGTTCATTAATGAACATACCTTACAAAAAACTATTCTATCCAACACACAAAAGAAATGGTTAACAGCAGCATTGATGCTGTTTATTGCCTTCATGGCACTGAGTGAACCAGCATTTGCTGATGGCGGCTTCGGAAAAATTGAAACTGCTCTTCAAAAAATAGTTGATGCTTTAAAAGGACCAATTGCAAAATCAATCGCAACCATTGCGATTGCTGGTGTTGGGCTTGCATGGATTGCTGGTTATGTTGAAATGCGTAAAGCTTTCTTTGTTTGTGTTGGCATCGGCATTGTTTTTGGTGCATCGCAAATCGCATCAATGTTTATGTCTTAATTCGCTTAACTTTAGCCTTTCAAAGCCATGAAAGAGCACGACAAGCTAACAGAAGATACGTTATTTCTTGCTTGCACGCGCCCTGCAATGATTGCAGGCGTGACGGTGGAAGCTATGGGATTAAATGGGATAGGAACGATGATATTGTTCATTATGGCAGGCAATATTTTTTTTCTAACCTTTGGTGTGATGCTGCATTTCATATTCAAGGAAATCCTAAAGCATGACCATAACAAATTTCGTATTCTTCTGACATGGCAAAAAACAAGTATTTTTGCCAGAAATTCGAGTCTATGGGGTGGGGGAAGTATTTCTCCATTACGATTAATTCGTAATTATGAGGAATTATAATGAATAGAACAGAGCGCAAACGTGAAAAGCAGCCAGAGGCGATCATTCCTTATGTGCGCCATGTCAATAAACACATCATTGCGCTGGATTCACGCGCTCTCATGAGCGTTATTAAACTTGAAGGGATTAACTTTGAGACAGCGGATATTATTGATCTGAATGTGCTTCACGAACAGCTCAATAAGCTGTTTAAAAACATAGCGGATGAACGGATAGCGCTTTATAGCCATATTATCAGAAAGCGTGAAACGATTTATCCGGATGGGAATTTCAGATCGGCATTTGCCAAGCAATTAGATGATAAATATCGCGAGCGGATGATTTCACAGGAGCTTTATCGCAATGAGCTTTATCTTTCTATTTTGTGGAATCCACACGTTGATCAAACGGATAAATTAGTGGAGTTTTTCAAACGTTTAGGCAAAGCCAAGCAAGAAAAGACAGAAGTTGATGCAGAGTCCATTCGCAAGCTTGAAGATATTACCACAGATCTTATTCAAAATTTAGAGCGCTATGGTGCAAGAAGATTGAGTCTTTATGAACATGAAGGCAATATTTATTCGCAGCAAAGTGAGTTTATCCACCAATTGGTGGGAGGTCGTCGTGAACGGATACCTCTCACATGGGGGACGATAGCTTCGACTGTTTATTCAGACCGTCTCATTTTTGGGAAAGAGATCATAGAAATACGCACCGAGGCGGCACAGCGGTTTGCGGGCATGTTTGGTNTGAGTCTTTATGAACATGAAGGCAATATTTATTCGCAGCAAAGTGAGTTTATCCACCAATTGGTGGGAGGTCGTCGTGAACGTATCCCTCTCACATGGGGGACGATAGCTTCGACTGTTTACTCAGACCGTCTTATTTTCGGGAAAGAGATCATAGAAATACGCACTGAGTCAGGACAGAGATTTGCGGGCATGTTTGGCTGGAAAGAATATCCAGCAAAAACTAGGGTAGGCATGGCGGATGGTTTGCTCACCCTTCCCTTTGAGTTTATTTTCACCCAATCTTTTGTTTTCAAGAGCAAAAATGCTGCCAAGCAAATTATGGGGCGCAAACAGAATCAAATGGTCAATGCAGGAGATCGAGCAGGTTCACAAATTATGGAACTGGATGATGCGCTTGATGATCTTGAATCCAATCGTTTTGTTTTAGGGGAGCATCATTTATCATTGGCGGTTTTTGCTGATACGCCGCAAGAGTTAGCGGATAATCTTGCCAAAGCGCGTTCTCGTCTTACAGATGGTGGGGCTGTGATTGCGCGGGAAGACTTAGGGTTAGCAGCAGCTTGGTGGGCACAATTGCCTGGCAATTATGCTTATCGCACCCGCTCTGGTGCAATAACAAGCCGTAATTATGCAGCGCTTTCTCCTTTTCATTCTTTTCCGGTTGGAAAAATAGATGGCAATGTGTGGGGACCAGCGGTAGCCTTGATGAAAACCTCTGCTGGTTCACCGTTTTATTTTAACTTTCACTTTGGAGATTTAGGCAATACGTTTGTTTGTGGTCCCTCTGGTTCTGGGAAAACGGTTATTGTTAATTTTCTTTTAGCACAACTTCAAAAGCATGATCCCAATATGGTCTTTTTTGATAAAGATCGGGGCGCAGAACTTTTTGTGAGGGCTGGTGGTGGCACTTATATGCCCTTGAAGAATGGTAGACCGACAGGCATAGCACCGCTAAAAGGCTTAGACTATAACAATCCAGCAGATAGAGTTTTTTTACGCCAATGGATTATCAAGCTTGTTTCGTCTGAAGATCAAAAGATCAGTGAATCAGAAAGACAAGATATTTCTGCTGCTGTTGACCAACTTGCCTTGTTGCCAAAAGAACAACGGACGATCTCCGCCTTACAAATGTTTTTTGACACCACGCACAGGGAGGGGATAGCGGGTCGTTTAGAAAGATGGTGTAAAGGCAATGCCTTAGGGTGGGTTTTTGACAATCCTGATGACGACATTGGCATTGATGCAAAATTTATTGGTTATGACATGACGGATTTTTTAGACAATAATGAAATTCGTCCACCCTTGATGATGTATCTTTTTCATAGGATTTTGTCTCTGATTGATGGGCGTCGTATTATCATTGTCATTGATGAGTTTTGGAAAGCCTTAGAGGATGATTCCTTTAAAGCCTTTGCGCAAGACAGGCTGAAAACTATCCGTAAACAAAATGGTTTGATGTTGTTTGCAACGCAATCTCCCAAAGATGCGATCAATTCGACCATTGCCCACACCATTATAGAGCAATGCCCCACACAAATTTATTTTCCCAATCAAAAGGGCAATCATGGGGATTATGTAGAAGGTTTTAAATTATCGGACAGAGAATTTAACCTGATACAATCAGAATTAAGCCGTGAGTCACGGCGTTTTCTCATCAAACAAGGACAAAGTTCAGTTGTAGCAGAGCTGAATTTACGCGGCTTTGATGATGAAATAGCCATTTTAAGTGGCACCACCAAGAATATTGAACTCCTAGAGACCATTATGGATGAAGTTGGACAATCTCCAGAAAAATGGCTTCCTATTTTTCAAGAAAGGTCAAAACAATGAAAAAACTTTTATTGGCAACAGCCGTCTATGCAGCTTCATTTGGCTTTCAAACAAATGCATTCGCTATCATGGTATATGATCCCGCGGCTGTTGGACAAATAATGAAACAAGTCCAGCAAGGCACACAACAACTTAACAAATTGCAAGAACAAATTCAACAAGGCAGACAACAGCTTGACCAATTAAAAAGCCAACTCGATCAAGCAAAACAATTATATAGTTCCTTAAATGGAAAACCTGATTTATCCGCATTGCAGGAGTTGCTCAACAAGCAAGGGAGCAGTGGCGCTCTTCCTTCTGATTTTAATCATTTAGAACAATCAATAGATGGCACCGGTGGTGGTAGCGGAAACACTGAAAAATGGAAAGAAAAACTTTTATATAAAGAGCCCTCAGGCGGAGCAGGCTCAAAAGAGGCAGTTGATGCCTTTTACAAGCAAGAAGTGGAAAAATTGCACAATCGCAATGTAGGACAAGCAGCAACAGGGCAAGCTGTTTACGAAGATGCCGATAAAAAGAAAGAAGCCATTAGTAAGATTATTGAAAAACTCAAAAATGCTAAAACCGCTGCTGAAGTTCAAGATGCTCAAACACAATTAGCAGCTATACAAGCAATATTACAAGCAGAGGCTTTACAAACACAAGCCGCCTCTATGATTCAGCAATCTCAACAGGAAGCTGAAACAATACGGATTAGAGAAGAAGCTAGTAAACGATACCAAGATTATGCAAAAAAAATCCGTGGTCATTAAAAATTAAAAAGAGGGAATTGAATATGAATAAAATCATCATAACAGCATTATTGCTTTGCACAGGGCTTATCACGACTGGTTGCGAAAAAAACTACAGCGTAGAAGAATTTAAAAAAAATGAAAACTTAATAAGAGAGTTTCAACGGAAATGCACATCTTTTGATAATTCTAAAAATTGTCAAAATTTCCGACAAGCCACTAAGGAACTTGATGACGAAACACGTAAGAAAGTAATGGAGAGATTAGAAAAATAAAAAACCAGAAGAGAAAAATAATAAAATGGATATTCAATGTCAGCAATAGATTACATTCCTACATATAGTGATATAGATAAACGTTTAATGAATACTCTAGGGGACTTAATGGATAAGACCATTAGTAATCTTTCAAGTTCTTTATCTGCTCCTCTCACAGCGTCTTGTATAATCTATATTGCATTTATAGGTTACAACACTATGTATGGGCGTTCTTCTATGCCTTTATGGGATTTTATAGCGACAACTGTAAAACTTGCTATCGTTGTTACACTTACGACAAAAGCCTCTCAATATAACGCTTGGATCAAGGACATATTTTTCACTGATTTGCCTAATGCCATTGCAAATGTCACACAAGGAGCAATTTCAGATAAAAATGTCTGGGACAATATGATGGCTCATGCTTCTGCACATGTTTTTGATGCAGCAAACAAATACAACGGATGGACTGAAGTAGGGATGTATATTGTTAACTGGATAGCTGGTTTACTCTGTTTATTAATTGCTGCTTTTTTTAGCACTATTGGCTTTATCGTCACAATGTTTGCTAAACTTGGTTCATTTCTTGTCCTATCGGTAGGACCACTTTTCATAAGCCTTTATATGTTTTCAACGACAAGACGTTTTACAGAAGCATGGTTAGGACAACTCGCAAACTTTATCATTTTGCAGGTATTAGTCACTTTGCTTGGTAACGTATATGTAAGTCTTGCGATAGATATCCTTTCAGGTGACATTAAAGATATCATGTTTTCTGTAATTCAATTTTTGATTATTGGAATTGGTGGCATTTATCTTTTTATCCATTTACCCGGAATTGCCTCTGCTTTAGCTTCTGGAGGAGCATCTCTTACAGGTTCAACACATTTAGCTCACCACACTAGCAGATTAGCTGGTCGTGGTGCTCTTGCTGGTTTTAGAGGTTTGGCATCGAAATTTAGAGGAGGTAATACTACAAATGCGGGGGGTTAAAAAAATTGGGATTATCTTGCCGTTTCTCTTTCTCAGTGGCTGTATGTCTTCACCAAACACGTTGAAGTCACTCCCAAAATGTGATGGATATTCTAAACGTCCACTTAATAGATCGATGTGGAATTGGGAAGGAAAAAAACCTATCCCGACACCTATCATCATCAGTGACAATAAAGACATAAAATCGTTCGCGAAAGAGGGCAATTTGGAAATGCTCCTCACACAAAAATTAACGGATGAAGAAATAAAATCCTACAAAGATTGCGGGCAAAAAGCATGAAAGAAAACGCCGTAGAACAATATATTGCTGAAGCACGCTCGTTCGATCAAGATCGCATGCTCGCCTTACGCCGCACCACCCGCATCTCGCTTGCCATTGCTGGCATAGCCGTTGCGGTTGCAATAATGTCTTCTCTCGCGGTCATCACCCTCACGCCCCTTAAAACCGTGGAACCTTTTGTCATCCGCGTTGATAATTCAACCGGCATCACCGAAGTTGTGGAAGCCTTAAAAGAAGGTCCCACCAATGTCGACGAAGCAATCACACGCTACTTTGCCGCAAAATACGTCCGCTCCCGTGAAGGTTTCGCCGTAGAAGAAACGCAAAATAACTTCGAAACCGTCTCTCTCCTCTCTTCTCCTGAAGAACGAGGAAGATTTGCTGGATGGTACGGAGCAAAAAATCCCCAAAGTCCCCAACTTCTTTATAAAAACGCCGCCGTTACAATAACAATAAAATCAATTTCCTTTATCAATGAAAATGTCGCACAAGTGCGTTACTACAGAACTGTGCGTAACAACGACAACAACAAAGAATTCATCACCCACTGGGTTGCAACACTTACCTTTGAATATACCAATGCCCCTATCTCTGTCCAAAACCGTTTGATAAATCCTCTAGGGTTTATCGTTGATGAATATAGAACCGATCCGGAAGTGGTCAACTGATCATGACAAAAAAAATTCTTTTTCTCATTCTTAGGATTGCTGTTGCCTTTTCTTTGACGAAGATAAGCTACGCGAGTGTTTTTCCCACCCGTGCGCCGAGCGATAGCCGCATTCGCTTTATCAATTATGATGCTTATAATGTTACAAAAATTATTGGCTCTATACGCTCATCCGTACAAATAGAATTTTCTCCCAATGAAGAAATTGCCCATGTGGCAATTGGCAACAGCGTTGCATGGGAAGTCGCCCCCGCTGGCAATATTCTTTTCCTAAAAGCGCGGGAAGTCCAACCCATTACCAATCTCCAAGTCGTCACCACAAAGCTTGATGGCTCAAAGCGTTCCTATCAATTTGAACTTACGATCAAAGATGGGGAAATTTCCTCTGGACAAGAAACATATTTCCTTGTGAAATTTCGCTATCCCCAAGACGAAGCAGAACAAAGAAGACTCGCAGCCCTTATGCGACAAGAAAAACAACAAGCCCAGCGTATCGATAATGTCTTCAACGTTTCTGAAACCTACGGACCACGCAATTGGGCTTATACCGCTCAAGGCTCTATCACTCTTGAACCCTCCTCCGTTTATGACAATGGCAAAACAACAACATTTACATTTCCCGACAACCAAGAAATCCCTGCCATTTATATTGTCAGCAATGACGGTACAGAATCGCTGGTTCCCAAAACCACAAGAGGCAACATGGTTATTGTCCATGCCATTAGCGCACGCTTCACCCTAAGACAGGGAAAAAACGTCCTATGCGTCTTTAACGAAGCCTATCAACCAAAAGGCACAAATCCAAATACCGGAACAACCTCACCATCTGTTGAACGTAAAATTGCATCAGATCTTTAAATAAGCGGGAATTGAAGGGGACAACACATGAGTGATAAATCAATCATCGACGATCGAGGATCTATTGGAGATGGCAAAAATAATACATCAAAATCGGATACAAAAAAAATAATCATTATTATAGCTTTTGTAGGATTTTGCGCATATGTGCTTTGGAATATATTTTCAACATCACCAACATCAAAAGACACGGCAAATATTCGTAAAAAACAAGACTTTAATAACTCAGTTACTCCCTTAGAATTAGTTTCCGTTGAATCACAAGCAAAAATTGCTCCAATTACACTACCAACACCATCACCAACACCAGAAAAAATAGTTGAACATGATCCTTTACTTGATGCAGCACAACGTGCCCCCGTATTGGCTTTTACGAGCAAGACCCCCCCATCTTCAACTCAAATGCCGAGAAATAACTATAGTAATAATATAAGTGAAACTCCTAATAATGATTCACAAAGTTTTTCCTCACTTCTAAAGCCTACAAAAATAGAAGGTACAAGAGCTGGGATCATGGGAGATAGAAACTTTATCATCGCCATGGGAACCTCTATTCCCTGTATCTTAGAAACCGCATTAAACAGTGAGCAACCAGGCTTTGCAAGCTGCATCATCAACCGTGATATCCTCTCTGACAACGGGCGCGTTGTTTTGCTTGATAAAGGAACCCAAGTCGTTGGTGAATACCGAGGAGGGCTTAAAAAGGGTCAATCTCGCCTCTTTGTGCTCTGGACAAGAGCAAAAACCCCCACCGGTGTCATCATCAATCTTGCATCTCCTGCAACTGACAGTTTAGGCAGAGCTGGTTTTGACGGCAACGTCAACACCCATTGGTGGGAACGCTTCAGTTCAGCATTATTACTCACCGTTGTTGATAGCGTTACAACAAACCTAACCAATAAAAAGAAAGGCAATTCTAACTCAAGTGGTGGTTTCAACAGCTCTGAAGCAAGCAATATCGGAAAAGATACAGCCACCGTTGCCCTTGAAAATCAAATCAACATCCCCCCTACCCTAGAAAAATTTCAAGGCGAACTCGTCAACATCTTTGTAGCAAGAGATCTCGATTTTTCATCTGTCTATAAACTAGTCGTAAAGAGCAAAAGAAACCGCTCTACTCCCGGCTATTCCTTTTTTCATTAAGCCAATAAAGTCACATTATGCCATCAGCAAAAAATGCAGAACGAGCTTCCATCGTTTTAACAAAATTAAAGATCTTAGATGACTTCCTCAATGATGAAAATTTATTTGAAATTGTTGTCAATCGCCCTGGCGAAGTGATTGTTGAGGGTCCCAATGGTTGGCAAACCCACATCTTAAAAGAACTAACCTACAGCGAACTAGAAGGGATTGCGAAAGTTGTTGCTGCCTACACAACACAAAAAATCAGTGTAGAAAACCCCGTTCTCTCCGCAACACTGCCAAACAACGAACGCATACAAATTGTTATGCCTCCAGCAGTTGCAGCCAATACCATTAGCATGACCATTCGTAAACCTTCATCACGCACTTTTTCTCTTGAAAGTTTACATGAAAACAATCTGTTTTCTGTCGCCCAAAACACCAGTTTCACACCCACGCAACAAATGACAGAACGGTTATCCGAACTCTCTGATACAGACAAAGAGCTAACAGATCTCTTTATCGCCAAAGACTTTTGCAACTTTTTAGAAAGAGCCGTTATTACACAACAAAATATCTTAATATCGGGCAAAACCGGTTCTGGTAAAACAACCCTCTCCAAAGCTTTGATTGCAAAAATCCCTGACTATGAACGAATTCTCACCATTGAAGACACGCCAGAACTTGTCGTTCCGCACGCCAACAAAGTCCAACTTTTTTATTCAAAAGATAACCAAGGCTTAGCAAAAGCAGGCGCAAAAGAACTGCTTGAATCTGGCTTACGCATGCGCCCCGACAGAATCCTTCTACAAGAGCTGCGTGATGGTACAGCCTTTTACTACATCCGTAATGTCAATTCTGGTCACCCCGGCTCCATTACCACCGTCCACGCCTCAACAGCACTTGCAGCCTTTGAGCAAATGACCCTTTTAGTCAAAGAAAGTGACGGTGGTGGTAATTTAGCACGCGATGATATCCGCGGCTTATTAATCTCGATGATAGATGTCATCATCCAATGCAAACGCCTTGAAGGAAAATTTCGTGTAACAGAAATTTATTACGACCCTTTCAAGCGCCGTGATGCTTTTTAAAAACTGTCGAAATCACTTAAATAAATCATTCATATCTTTCGCGAAATATACATCTTATCCTTTTTTACTCTTTTCAAAAGTTTTAAGCGTTTCCGCATTAGAAACAGACATATCAAACGGCAATCCTCTTTCATCAACAACTTTAGCTAAAGAAATTCGTATGAAATCAGACACCGTAAGTCCTAAACTTGCTAATATTTCACCGGCTTCTTTTTTCAACTTCTTATCTATATTTGCTCGAACAACATCTTTTGAATCTACGGCTACACTCATAGTAAAACTCCTTTAGTTACTTTCTTATGTGTGGATAGAATTAGTTATAATAACAAGTTTCTAATGTTCTAAATTTCTTTATCGCGAAACATCTTTTGACTTTGTTTGCGCTATCACATTTTTTAGCTCTTGTGTATGTCTCTGTTGCAAAAATTTAACTGCTGTTTGAAGCTCGTTCACAAGCTTTTTATCTTGAGGCTGATTTTGGGGTATTGCT
>NZ_JBHIPG010000039.1:0-2255 GCF_042195905.1 Bartonella sp. AP331QHHD | reverse complement strand
TTTTAGTCCTTTCTTATATAAATTTTACCCACACACCAGCCCCGCTTTTGACGTGCAAGCAAGTGATATGAATTGATTCAAGATAAACAGATTTGAAATGAGAGAATCCTACGTTATTCGGGCGTCTAATTCAATATGAACAGAGCTAGATTATCATTATAAATCAATATCTTGTATCGGCTTATCAAGCGGGGGATGTTTTGCCCAATTCTGTTTGGTGTTTAAATCACCGCCCACGTAGTAGTCCAGAAGGGATGGTTTACAATCTGTGGCATAATATTTGGGTTGATATTTATCTTCAATCAGGGACAGGTGAAAATGCAAAGTCGGCATATGGTGTTCCGATTACGACCAATCGTAGCTATGCGGATCATGCATTTGATTTTTGGTCTGTTAGTATAAGAGATTTTTGACGAGTGATGAGTTTTCGCCAAGCATGTATGGAAGTAATCAAGCAACCAGTATTGTCGGCAATCAAGCGCCTTCTTTTAAGACGTCTGGAGGACACGTTGATACAAACAATAGACGGATGATTTTGCATATCGGTTGTGAGGATGGTTGCGGTTATGTTTGGCAATATTTGTCTGGTTGTTATCCAGTGACTAAATGGCATACAGGGGAGCAAGGAAGCAGTTTACGTGTAGACATAAATGTTATGTTGGGAGGAGGCGGTTGGACTGGTGGCTCTAACAATGATCATCTTGTGCGGAACTTTGCGCTTTCTCGTTATGTAGAAGATGAAAAATAGGCGCCCGTGGATGTAGCGAGCCACTTTATTATAATTAGCGCGAGATTGATTAGAACATCATTTTATCCAACCTCACTTATGTGGGGCTTTTGTTATGGAGCGTCATATGAGAAAGATATCGAAAGAAGGATTGGCACTTCATCTTGAAGTTTTAAAAACAAAGTTTTTTCTACTAAACTCATGGTGTCAACCATGAGCAGTACAATCTTATCACTCATATTTTCATGTCTAGAAAATTGAGATAATGCCATCCATAAATCGCATAAGAAGTTAGAACCTACCTTCATTGCACACCTTCGTGGATTTGTTCTCTCAAACATGCCGCCAATCCTTTAGGTGTGATTTTTGTTGAAGGCAGCACCTTTTCTGTTCCATCCGGTTTTTGAATGGTGATGGCAGAACAGTCCATGAATCCTTTGTTGATTTTATCCTGATTAAGGTAACAATGGACCACTTGGAGCACGTCGATACACCCAATCATTTTTACGCAAGTAATCTATTAAATCCTTTGGTCTTATCTCCAACATCTTCACGGTTTCAAACAAACCAAACAAACCATCAGAGCGTTTTAAGCCTTCTAAAGCTTTTGCTTTTGGTGCTAATTCTGAAATAACATGGTCTTTCTGCTCAATTTGATTTTGTAGATGATTTAAGGCGCCAAGTAATACTTCGGGTTTGGAGTAATCAATTTATGGAATAGCTACTTGTCTTTCCAACGGTTAATTATCTTTGCTCGTAAGGCAGTGCTGTAACTAGAAACAAGAATTAAGCATTCACGCTTTGGCGGGTTATAACAAGGGCGGCTTTCACCTTATGTTATCAAGGTAGTGCCCACCAAAATCAACCTTCTCAAATTTGAGGGCGTTAAGTTCTTCAAGCGTTTTCTTGATGTCACGCATAATATTGTCATGCCTTTTGCCACATAATTCAGTAATTTTAATAATGGTATTCATAAAGAATTCTTAGATGTTAGACGTTCCTTAATGACATTCTAAAAGAGTGCTGGTCGCTAAGAAACACGGCATCTAGTCCGTCGTTATGCCTTTCCCCGAAGGGGGGATATGGCATAGCCACACCTGACAAAGCTATTATATGCATGTAGCATAGAATGAGTTAAAGCTTTTAAATTGCGGAAGATTAGTTATTTCGGCAACTAATCCGCTAGTTGTTTTAAGGTGTTTTTGAGGCACCTGATTTGAAAATACCTATTACTAGAATTGTCCAGTAATAAAAATTACTTTTTGCTAAGAAAACGTTTCACATACTGTACAGTGTACATATTGAAATTGTTATTTATCAATGAGTTAAGTGTACAATGTACAGTCAAATTGAAAATTCTGTCGCTAGCGATAGTTCGCACTAGCCTGTCCCGCAACGAAGCCAACCCGCTGGGAAGTACTTTTTACATTGATTTTATTGACTTTTTTATGGAAAAACAAAGCATAAGTGATAATCTGTTTTTAAAATTGCAATCAAAGTGTGTAATGCATAAACTCATAAGGATATG
>NZ_JBHIPG010000038.1:0-4027 GCF_042195905.1 Bartonella sp. AP331QHHD | reverse complement strand
AAAGACCAAAGGGTTCTGATCAACTCAGTGATGGGATGTTATATCAAGATGGTCCCAACCTTTGGGGAAAGGGGCACGAACATCAAAGTCATACCGGACCTTTTAAAGGGCACGTAAAAATTTTCTTGGATGTTCCTCTTTGGTCGAGCAAAGAAGAAACCTATGGCACCGCAATTTCAAGCGATGGAACAGTCTATAAGGCTTTTACTTGGGAATTTAAGCCTGTCTATGATCAAAAGTCCGTAAAACGCTACCAATGGAATGGTTCTCGGCGGAAGGGAGGATGGTTTGGGTCAATAAACGAAGACTGGTCACATATGACAGAAAAGACTGTCACACAAGCATTTTCTCATAAACCAACTGTTTCGGGGGTAATACAATCTAGTGGCAATCTCATCATTAACGCTGATACCATTGACAACCATTATAGCTCTATGAGAGCAGGGGGAAATGCCGATATCCACGCCAATGTGCTGACCAATTTGGGGGCAACAGCTTATAAAAACACTTATCTGGGTTGTCAGGCTTATACAGACAGTTGTTATGGTTATAAAGCTGATGGAAGCCGCGATGTTTCTTTAGATATAGCCAATGGCAAGGATCGCCAAACTGGTTCAGAAGCTCTTGATGCAGCTCCTGGTCTTGTCCAAGCGGGCGGCACTTTAAATCTGGTGGTCGATCAACTCAATAACACGGCAGCGGAAGGTTCGATTACAGGGGATGCGCATTTTAAAGCACAAGCAGCTGAACGTAAACCACTGGAGTCCTTAAGTGGTTTAACCGGGGTTGATGCTCTCTTTACACCAAAAGTGGATCTCAATAATGCAGGGGAACTTGCTGAGGGGCTTCCTTTACCAAAGCCCCAATCGGGTGGGGTTGGGGGCACACTGCCCAATCAAAATTTCATTTATGAAACGCGGGCAGAATTCCTTGATGTCGGCAAATTTTATGGCTCAGCCTATTATTTGAACAGAATTGGCTACAATCCTGATCGGGAGATTTTTTTCTTAGGCGATGCTTATTTCGAAAAGGAATTGATTGAAAAACAAATGCGTGATCTTGTTGGTCAAGGGTTGGGCAAAGGTTCCTTTATTCCTGGAAGTGATGCCATTGAACAAGTCAAAACCTTGCTGGATGTCGGGGCAGAATATGCAAAAGCCCACAATCTCCCCTTTGGTGAGGCTTTGAGTGAAGAACAATTGGCATCCCTAGAAGCCCCGATGGTGATTTATGTGCGCCAACAGGTCAAGGGCATGGATGTTTATGCTCCGGTGCTTTACATCCCCGAAAAAGACAGAGCCTCCTTTGTTTCTGCTGGGGCTTTGATCATGGGCGATGATGTCAATATCACCAGCCAGAATACCAGCAATTCCACGATAACCAATTCAGGGCGTATTGCGGCAAACCACCAATTGCATGTGCATGGCGGGGATATCTTAAGTCAAGGAGGGCATTTTGCGGCGGGTGGTGATGCTGTTATCCTTGCGGAGAAGAATATTCGTTTAGATGCAGGGCGCACAACGGTTGACGGCGTGGAGACAGTATTAAACACCGAGGCGCTTTCTGCTGGGGGCAATGCGAGCGTAATTGCCAAACAAAATATCACCGCCTCCGGGGTGGGGATCACCACCGGAGGTGATCTTGCCATGGCTACAGAACAAGGCAACTTGACGATCGGTTCAGCAGAAACTCATTACCATGATGAACACGGTGATGCCACCATGCATCATAAATCAGAAGTCAACTCTGGAGGCTCAACGACACTTGCCTCTGGAAAAGATTTGAATATTTTAGGCTCTGATGTTCAAGCAACGGATAAACTTCTCTTGCAGGCTGAGAGGAATGTTTCGATTGATGCCACACGCAACAGTATGGACAATCAGAGNCAACGGATAAACTTCTCTTGCAGGCTGAGAGGAATGTTTCGATTGATGCCACACGCAACAGTATGGACAATCAGAGTGGGAGTGAAACATCTCATGTTGCTTTACACAATGGCTCTCATTTAAGTTCTGGAAAAGAGACCACTGTTCTCTCTGGAAAAGATATCCATATGGCTGCTTCCGATATAGATGCCAAGGGTAATATTGCTCTTGGCGCCCAAGGGGAGGTAACAATAGGGGTAAGAAACGATGAGATGGAGTATCATCTTCGCACCAAAAACACGAAAGTGGACATGCAAGCCTCTCATGCCGTTGGCTCTTCGATAAAATCGGGAGGTGATACCACTGTTGTTGCAGGGCAGGATGGCAAACCGCATGATCTTAGCATTACAGGTAGTTCCATTGCTGCTGAGGGCAAGGTGGGGCTGAAAGCCAGCAACGATATTCTCATCAATAATGCAGAGGATAGCTTACATTATGAGATGTCGTACCATAAAGACGGTGGAGCATTTAGTAGCAGCAAATCTGAGCATAACAAGATGGATGTGAGCCAAGTTGTGGGGTCAAGCATAACAGGGGGTGAAGGCATTGCCATTGACTCAGGAAACAACACGGAAGTTGTCGCCTCGACGCTCATAGCCGGTAAGGCAGAGGAAACGTCAGGAGAGAAAGCACCAGAAGAACAGAAACAAGCGGATATTACCATTCACTCTGGGGGAAAGATTGTCATAAAAGGTGCCCAAGAACACTTGGACCAGCAAGCACAATCGTCATCAAGTGGCTTTTTGCATGAGGAATCGTCCGATACATCTCAATCGCATACCACAACGGTCTCCTCTATCCTTGGGGCAACGGGAAACATCGTGTTAGACGCACAAGGAGAAGCCAAGATTTCTGCTTCTCATCTGCTTTCCGGTCAAGATATCAATGTGAGCGGAGAAAATGTGACGATTGATGGCATGACAGACCATCATAAAAGCCATTCAGAGACCCATGAAACGGGTTTTGGTGTGGGATCAGGCAAGGGCTTTGTGTCGATATACGGGAGTGAGGGAAAGACAGAAAATGAAGAGAGTTTTGAGCATCAAGGTTCTTCTCTCAATGCGGATGGTACGATCAACATCACTGCCAAGAAAAAAGATGTGACAATTGTTGGCTCTGATCTTGCAGGTGAGAATATTAATCTTTCGGCCGCCCATGATGTGAATGTTTCACCTGGTCATAATAGCCATTCCTCAAGCTCAAAGGAAGAACGTACAGGCTTTGGCATTCAGTTTGAAAAGAGCAACAGCGGTGCTTCTGTAGGTGTTGGAATTGCAAGCGCCAAAGATACGGGCGATCAATGGGAAACCACTTCCACACAATCACACATCACGGCACGCCAAGATGTGCAGATCAATGGTGGCAATGATGTGAATTTACAAGCAACCATTGTTTCGGCGGATCGTGATGTCAACATGGATGCCGGCAATAATATCACCCTATCAGAAAGCTATGATACCTCTAACGCAAAAGAAAAGCATGAAAAGTCTTTTGCTGGTGTGACAACTTCCGTTGATATCGGTGTCCTTGGCACGGTACAAGGACTAAAAGATGCCGCAGATCACATGAATAATAAGGATGGTAACAATACAGTTATTAATGGCATACTGACTGGCATGAAAATCAGTCATCTTTATAGTAAAGGCAAAACCTTTGTTAATTGGCTGACTGGCAATACGGGGGAAAAGGGGAACGTAACCAAAGGACTGAGTAGCTCATTAGGAGGATTGGGGGGCTCCACCAAGGATGCTCTTGCCAATCTGGCTGGCGCATCTGGCAGTGTAACCGTGGGCTTTAAAACTGAGAAAACAGAAGCCTCTTCTCAAGTCTCCACAGCGGTGACAGATAGCATAGAAGGCGGACGCGCTGTTAACATGCAAGCCCACAAAGGCAGCATTCATGGTGTTGGCGCTGATATTATCGCTGGTACCAATCCAATCTATGTGCTGGAAAATGATGCACAGAGCGGAAAGATCACCATGGAAGCAGGTAAAGATATCATCTTTGAAAGTGCACAAAACACGCAAAGCACACAAAACAGCAGTGAAAGTGCTTCAATGAGTGTTGGCACCGGTTATGGCACGGGTGGCGCAGGGGCAACG